>CAZPUH010000800.1:0-7245 GCA_964589215.1 uncultured Myxococcales bacterium
TGACGCGCCCCTGAAATTCTATATGCTCTTCTCGACCCATCGGCGGCGGTGACCTTAGTCGCTCCGAGGGATACGGTCAATGACAGCGTCCCTGAAATCCGCCGCGACGGAAAAGGCCCTCACCCGCTACGCCGAGGATCCCCGGCTGCTGAGCGGCGGCCACGCCGTGCGGCTGCTGCGAAACGGCGCCCAGGCGTTTCCCGCCTGGCTGGAGGCGATCGACCGCGCGCGCCACCGCGTCTCACTGGAGATGTACATCTTCAGCGACGACGTCATCGGACGGCGTTTCGCCGAGGCGCTGTCGCGCGCCGCCCAGCGCGGCCTGCAGGTCCGGCTGCTCTACGATTTCGTCGGGTGCCGGGAGACGCCCGCCGCGTTCTTCCAGCGGATGCGCGGCTTCGGGGTCCACGTGGTCGGCTACCACAAGTACCGGTTCTGGCGGCCGCGGCTCTGGGCCCTCATCCGCCGCAACCACCGCAAGACGCTGGTCTGCGACGGCGAGGTCGCGTTCACCGGCGGCATCAACATCTCCGACGAATGGATGAGCCAGGCCGAGGGCGGCGGCGGCTGGCTGGATGCGGCCATCGAGCTGCGCGGGCCGGCGGTGGCCCGCATCGAGGCGACGTTCCTGCGGCTGTGGAACCGGCGCGCGCCGAAGCGGATGCGCCTGGATCCCGCCGACCTCCCCCGTCCGGAGGCGGCCGGCACCGTCCCGCTGGCGGTCATCGCGAACAGCGAGCGCCGCGACCGGTTCGCGATTCGCCGGGCGGCGTTGCATGCGCTCCGCGAGAGCCGGACCCGGGTCCTGCTGGCCAATCCCTACTTCGTCCCGGACCGGGGCGTCATGCGCGCGCTGCTGATGGCCGCCGGGCGCGGGGTCGACGTGCGGCTGCTGGTGCCGCACGCCAGCGACGCGCGCCTGCTGGACTTCGCGACGCGGGCCATGTTCCCGCCGCTGCTGGCGGCGGGGGCGCGCATCTTCCGCAGCCCCGTGGTGACGCACACCAAGGCGCTGCTGGTCGACGACGTGTTCGTCTCGCTGGGCAGCTACAACTTCGACCACCGCTCGCTGGCGTACAATCTCGAGCTGGTCGTCAACGTGATCGATCCGACCTACGCGACCGAGGTCGCGACCATGTTGATCTCCGACATGGCGGCCAGCGAAGAGGTGCACGCCGCCCAGTTCGAGCGGCGCGGCTGGATGTCCCGCCTCGCCGAACGGATCGCCTACGCGCTGCGCCGCTGGCTGTAGGCTACTTTTTCTTGGCCGGCTTCTTGGCGGCCGGCTTGGCGCCGGCCGGCTTCGCGGCAGCCTTGCCGGCCGATCTGGCGCCCCCGGCAGCCTTGTCCGCATCCGGCGCCCCGGCCTCGGCGGCCTCTGCAGGCGCTGCGCCGGCCGGGGTCCCCTTGCGGCGCCAGAGCCCCAGCACGTTGCCGTCGGGATCGGCGAACAGCGCGATCTCGCCGCCGCCCGCGAACGGCTGGCTGCGGACCAGAACGCGCCCGCCCGCCGCCTCGACCTCGTTCAGCGTTTTCTCGAGATCCTCGACGCTGAGGTAGGCGACCGGGCCGGGCGACTGGACCAGATCGGCCCGCACCCAGCCGCCGCTGGGACCGCCGGAGCCATTCAGCTTCATGTAGCTGCCGGCGCCGTTTTGCTCGGTCTGCCAGTCGAAGAGCCGCGCGTAGAACTCCGCGGTTCGCGTGAAATTCGCGCTTTTGAACTCGATGTGGACGATCTCGACGGGCACGCGGCGACCCTAGCGGACAGCGCCGGGAGAGGTCAATGTGCCGTGAGGGGGGCCAGCCGGCCCACGTTCGGAACGACCACCAGCACCGGGACGCGCGCCGCCCGGATCAAGCGCTCGTTTTCGTAGCCGAAAAACAGGCGGTGCTGGACGGCCCGGTTCTCGGTCCCCAGCACCACCAGGTCGTAGTCCCCCTTTTCGACGGCCTGGGCGACGGGGCTGGTGCGGGGGTCGAACGCCAGGTGCATCACGCTGGGCTTCACCGGCGAGGCGCGGAACACCACGGAGATGCGGGCCAGCTCTTCTTGCCCCGACGCGGGCGCCTCCGTCGGCATGTGGGTGCCGCTCACGTCGGCGTACGCGGCCGCGTGCGGCCGGCGTTCGGTCATGATCGCCAGCATCAGCTGCGCGTCCGTGGCCTCGCAGTAGCGCAGCGCCAGCTCGACGGCCAGCCGCGAGCCGATGCTACCGTCGACCGGCACCAGCAGCCGCTTGTACTCGCGGGACGCCGTCGAGGCAGCCTTCATGATGGCCACGTGGCAGGGGGCCTCGGCGACGACCTGCTCGACGATGGCGCCCCCGATGGACGACCCTTCGCTGGAGCCGAGGACGATCAGGTCCGACCCCCGCGCCTGCTCGCAGATGGCCCGGCCGATGGCCGGCCCCCGCGCCTTGGCGAGCTCGAGGTTTCCATGAGTCGCCAGCCCGCGCATCGCCTCGATCTGCTCGCTGACCCGGGCAGGCGCCGTGTGGATGAAAGAATGCACGATGCGCCGCCACCACCCGAGCTCCGCCTCGACGTGAATGACCTTCACGGGCGTGTCGCTCTTGCCGGCCAGCGCGAACGCCAGGGGGGCGCCTGCCATCGCGTTCGGTCCCCCGCCCGCGGCCAGAGCCACCCGGACCCGGGCGGGGTCGAAGGCGCCGGTCGCCTCGGCGGCGGCGATGCGCCGCGCTTCCTCTTCCGTCATCCGGACCCGCGGCATCGTGAGGCGCAGCCCCAGCGGCGCCATGAACGACGTCACGATCGCCATCATGACGATGATGGCGAACATCTGCGGCGTCAGGATCTCCAGCGACAAGCCGATCGTCGCGACGACGATTCCCATCGCGCCGCGCGCGTTCATCGCCACCGCGATCGAGGCGCCTTCCCAGAACCGCATGCCGCCCCAGAACGCGCCCAGCGAGCACCCGATCAGCTTCCCCAGGCAGGCGACGACGATGACGATCAGCAGCATCCCGCCGCCGCCCAGGTGCCACAGGTCGACCCGCAGGCCGACGATGCCGAAGAAGATCGGGGCCAGCACGCTGAAGGTGAACGACTCGAGACGGACGATCGTCTCGCGCCGAACGCGCGGAACCTGGTGGAGGACGACGCCCGCGACGAAGGCGCCGAACACCGGGTGGACGCCGATGCGCTCGGTCGCCGCCGCGCAGATGAAGGTGACCGCGATGATCAGCACCAGGTCGGAGTCGTGGGACTTGAACCGTTCGCCGGTGATGCGGACGGCGAACCGCAGCACCGGGTAGAGCACGAACGCCGCGCCGAGCAGGAACAGCCCCAGCGACCCGACCGTGAGCGCCAGGTCGCCCGGGCGCACCGCCCCGTGCACGGCGGCCCCCGAGATCAGCGAGAGGATAATCCAGCCGACGGTGTCGTCGACGACCCCGGCCGACAGGATGACGAGCCCGATGTTCCGCTTAGTCAGATCCAGGTCGACCAGGATCTTGGCGATGACCGGCATCGCCGAGATGGACATCGTCGTGGCCAGGAACAGGCTGAACATCACGCGATGCTCGGCGTGCATCAGGTAGCCGGGCGGCATCAGCTGGCCGAGGCCGAACCCCAGGGCGAACGGCAGCGCCATCCCGGTGGCCGACGCGATGAACGCAGCCCGCCCCAGGTTGCGCAGCAGCCGCAGGTCCGTCTCCAGGCCCGTGATGAGCAGCAGCAGGGTCATGCCGACGGTGCCGAAGGCGTCGAGGAGGTGCATCTGCTCGGGGTTGCCGGGAAAGAGCCGCGTGAAGACGTGGGGCGCGTAGTGCCCCAGCAGACTCGGCCCGAGCGCGATGCCGCTGGCCATCTCCCCCACCACCGCCGGCAGCCCCAGCCGCTTGGCCAGCTCCGCTCCGAGGCGCGCCATCCCGACCAGCAGCGCCAGCTCGACGAGGAGCAGGAACGCCGCGTGGCCGGTCAGGCTGTGCGCCATCACGTGCATGCGGCAGGCAACCTAACACGCGTCGATTCACTCCGACGGTGGGACGGCTGACGGGTGGTTGTATGCTCGCGCCGTGAGCTCGCACAGCACCGGCAGTGACCGCATCCGCCGGCGGGTTTTGCTGCGCATCGTGCCGTATCTGCTGTTGCTGTATTTCGTCGCCTATCTCGATCGCGTCAACATCAGCTACGCGGCGCTGGAGATGCGGCGCGCCCTGCCCCTCACCGACAGCCAGTACGGTTTCGGCGCCGGCATCTTCTTCTGGGGCTACTTCCTGTTCGAGATCCCGGGGACCTTGCTGGTCGAGACCTGGAGCGCGCGCGGCTGGATCGCGCGCATCCTGATTGGGTGGGGGCTGGTCGCCTGCGGCATGGCGTTCATCCACACGCCGCGCCAGTTCTTCTGGCTGCGGTTCCTGCTGGGGGCGGCCGAGGCCGGGTTCTTCCCGGGCGTGCTCGTGTACCTCTCGCACTGGTTCCGCGCCGAAGACCGCGCCCGGGCCTTCGCGCTGTTCATGCTGGCCGTCCCCATCTCGAACATCATCGGCGCGCCGGTCTCGGGGTTGCTGCTGGGCGTGCACTGGGGCGGCCTGGCCGGCTGGCGCTGGCTGTTCCTGCTGGAAGGGCTGCCGGCCGTCGTGCTGGGGGTGGTGACGATCTTCTTTCTCACCGACCGGCCGTCGCAGGCCCGCTGGCTCAGCGACGCCGACCGCGCATTCCTCGAGGCAGAGCTGGCGCGCGAGGCGGCCGCCGTGCCGACGGTGCGGGGCTGGGGCGCCGGCGTCCGGGCGGTCGCGCGGCGCGAGATCCTGCTGCTGGTCCTGGCCTACTTCGGCATCGTGACGACCTCCTACGGGTTCAGCCTCTGGATGCCGACCGTCGTGAAGGGGCTGACCGGCCTCTCGAACTTCCAGGTCTCCCTGGTCGCCACGCTGCCGTACCTGGCGGGCGGCATCTGGACGGCGGTCTCGGGCTGGTCGTCGGACCGCACCGGCGAGCGGCGCTTTCACACCCTGGTGCCGATGCTGGCCGCTTCGGCCGGGTTGATCATCGGGGTGAGGCTGCACGCGCCGGGGTGGGGCCTGCTGAGCCTGGCGCTGGTCGGGAGCGGAATCTACGGGTTCATGCCGTCCTTCTGGGCCATGCCGCGCTGGTTCACGTCGGGCGCGGCGGGCGCGGCGACCGTCGGCCTCATCAACTCGGTCGGCTGCCTGGGCGGGTTCGTAGGTCCCTACCTCATGGGGCGGCTCAAGACCGGGCCGGCGGCCTTCGGTCCCGGGCTGGAGGCGCTGGCCGCCACCGCGGCGTTTGCGGCGACCATGGTGTTTTTGGTGCGCCCGCCTCGCCGGATTGCAGTATGAGAGTCAGACTTCAGCGACGACAACAGAGAGGATGACGATGGCCAGCCCAAGGACCCGCATGCACCAAGCCAACGACGCCGGACAGAGCGTCTGGTACGACAACATGCGGCGCGGTCTGCTGCGCTCCGGCGCCCTGGCCGGTCTCATCGACAAGGGGCTGCGGGGGCTGACCTCGAACCCGACCATCTTCGAGCGCGCCATCGTGGCCTCGACGGACTACGAGCAGCCGCTGCGCGCGCTGGCGACCGAGGGGCGCAGCGCGGCCGAGATCTACGAGTCACTGGCCATCGAGGACATCCGGGGCGCCTGCGATCTGTTCCTGCCGGTGTTCGAGGCCAGCAAGGGCGTCGACGGCCGCGTCTCGCTGGAGCTGCTGCCCGAGCTAGCGACCGACAGCGAGCGCTCGCTGACGGAGGGCGTGCGGCTGGCCAAGCTGGTGGGCCGCCCGAACGTCATGATCAAGGTCCCCGCCACGCCCGAGGGGATCCCGGCCGTGCGGCGGCTGACCGCGGAGGGGATCAGCGTGAACATCACGCTCATCTTCTCGCTGCTGCAGTACGAGGAGGTCGTCGAGGCGTACCTGGCCGGTCTCGAGGACCGCAAGGCGCGCGGCGGCTCGTTCGAGAACATGGCCTCGGTGGCCAGCTTCTTCGTGTCGCGCGTGGACACGTCGTGCGACAAGCTGCTGGACGAGAAGGCCGCCCAGAGCCCGGCGGACGCGGCGCGCGCGCAGGCGCTGCGCGGCAAGATCGCCATCGCCAACGCGAAGCTGGCGTACGAGATCTACTTGAAGACGATCGCCTCGGCGCGCTGGAAGGCACTGGCGGCGGCGGGCGCGCGGCCCCAGCGCCTCTTGTGGGCGTCGACGGGGACCAAGGATCCGCGCTACCCGGACACCTACTACGTCGACGCGCTGATGGGCGCGGACACCGTCGACACGATGCCGCCGGCGACGCTGGACGCGTTCCTGGACCACGGCGACACGACGGCGCGCCTGGGCGAGGGGTTCGACGAGGCGCGCAAGCACATCGCCGATCTGGGCGCGCTGGGCATCGACCTGTCGCGCGTGTGCCATGCGCTGCTGGCCGAGGGCGTGAAGTCGTTCTCGGCCTCGATGACCGCGCTCGTCGACGCCATCGGCGCGCGCCGGGCAGCGATCGCCGAGACGGCGGCCAACCGGCAGCAGGCCTTTTTGCCCGAGACGCTGCGGCTGGCCAGCGACGCCGAGGTGGCGCGGCTGGCGGGCGCCAAGGCGCTGAAGCGGCTCTGGGAGAGCGACGCCACGCTCTTCTCGACGAACCCCGAGCACGAAAAGTCGGTCAAGAGCCGCCTGGGCTGGCTGCGTTCGCCGGCCGCGATGCGCGCCAAGGCCGGCGAGCTGACGGCGTTCGCCGACGAGATCGCGGCCGAGGGGTACACCGACGCCGTGCTGCTGGGGATGGGCGGCAGCTCGCTGTGCCCCGAGGTGCTGGCGCTGACCTGGCCGGCGCAGCCGCGCGGCCTGTCGCTGCACGTGCTCGACAACACCGACCCGGCCGCCGTCGCGCGCGTCGACCAGCTGATCGCGGGCAAGAAGGCCCTCTTCATCGTGGCGTCGAAGTCGGGCGGCACGATCGAGATCCAGTCCTTCGAGCGTCACTTCTGGAAGAAGACGCTCGACGCTTGCGGCGGCGAAGTCGCCAAGGCGGGGCGCTCGTTCGTCGCCATCACCGATCCGGCGACGCGCCTGGGGCAGATGGCCGAGGAGAAGAAGTACCGCCGGGCCTTCATCAACCCGGCCGACATCGGCGGGCGCTACTCCGCCCTCTCCTACTTCGGGCTGGTCCCGGCGGCGCTGCTGCGCGCCCCGCTGGACAAGATGCTGGAGGCGGCCGAGTCGTTCGCGCAGGCCTCCGGGTCGGTGGTGCCGCCCGAGGAG
>CAZPUH010000801.1:0-2764 GCA_964589215.1 uncultured Myxococcales bacterium
GGCGGCGCTGCCAGCGGCACGGCCGGGACCACCGGCACGGGAACGGGGGGCGCGGCCGGCGGCGGTCCCGCCGCGGCTCCGATGCCCAGCCCCGGCTGCAGCAAGGGCGGCGGCCGCCCCTCGGGCGGTCAGGTCCAGGTCGCCAACACGTCGCTCTACATGTTCCCGACCGGCTACGACGGCACCAAGCCGTACCCGCTGCTGATCGCGCTGCACGCGTGCGGCAACCCGAACACGGAGTTCGTGAATCTCACGAACAACACGGCGTTCGCGACCGACTACGTGCGGTCGTTCCCCAACACCCCGGACAGCGGTCAGTGCTGGAGCAACTACACGGGCGATGCGGCCCGCATCCTGTCCCAGTACGACGAGGTGATGAACAACTACTGCATCGATGAGAACCGGGTGTTCGCGATCGCGCACAGCTCGGGCGCGCAGATGCTGGTCAACCTCCTGTCGCACAAGACGGACGCCCAGCACCTGAATCTCAAGGGCATCTCGCCCGTGGCCGCCGACCCGTACAAGCCGGCGATCCCCATGCCCGTGCTCTACATCGACGGCAAGATGGACAACCAGCGCAGCGCGACGTCCGCCACCAACACGGTCGCCGACTTCCGGGTGTCCAACATGTGCTCCGACACCTCCAAGCCGTACACGGCCGTCGCGTCGTGCAACAGCACGGACTCCGGACACCCGCTGGTCGACCCGGGCTGCGTCATCTACGACAACTGCAAGGTCCCGACGATCTGGTGCTCGCACAACGACCCCAGCTACAGCGGCACCGAGCACGGCGTCCCCTGCTTCGCCATCAAGGCGATGATCGACTTCTTCGCCAGTCTGAAGTAGCGCGACGCATCGCCGCGGATTCGGTCAGCTGGGCAGGCCCGCGGTCTTGTCCAGCTCACGGCGGATGGTCTCGAGGTCCGCCTCCGAGAACTCGTATCGCTCGCGGCAGAAGTTGCAGGTCACTTCCGCCCGGCCGTCGTCGAGAATCAGCTGTCCCAGCTCGGCCTGTCCGAGGAGGGCCAGCGAGCCGCCCGCCCGGTCCCGCGAGCACGGGCAGTAGAACCGCACGCCCCGCACCTCCAGCAGCTGGACGTGACCGAGCGTGGCGCCCAGAACCTGCGCGATCAGCCCGTCCACGTTCCCTTCGGGCGCGCACGCGGCGGCGGCGCGCGTGAGGCCGCCGGCGCGCAGATGGGTGCGGGCGGCCTGGACCTGGCTGCCGGCCGCGCTGCCCGGCAGCGCCTGGATCAAGATCCCGGCCGCGGCGACCACGTCTCCCGCCTCGTCGAGCAGGGCTTCGCACGCCAGGGCGCTGTCGATCTGTTCGCTGGTGTTCAGGTAGTGCTCGACGTCCTCGTCGATCTCGCCGCTGACGATGGGCGTCTGGCCGCCGAAGTTCTCGCGCAGGCCCAGGTCGCGGACGACGCTGACCAGCCCGCTTCGACCCACCGGCCCCGCCAGCTCGATCCGTGTGCCCGCGGCGGGCCGCGGCAGGCGCGCGGCGGGGTTCTTGACGTACCCACGCGCCGTGCCGGCCGCGCTGGAGTCGATCGTCAGCGAGCCCAGCGGCCCGTCGCCGAGGATCTGCAGCGTGAGCCGCTCGTCGTCCTTGGTCAGGGTCGCCAGCAACAGCCCGGCGGCCAGACCGCGACCCAGCGCCACCGCGGCTGCCCCCGACGCGCGGTGGCGTCGGGCGGCTTCGCGGGCGACGTCCGTCGCCGTCACGGCCACGACGCGCGCGGCCCCCCCGTCGAGAAGTCCGCGCGCGATCTGGTCTCTGGTGCTCATCGATGCGGGGCGCTGCCCACACCAAACATACGATCAACCGGGAGCCAGCGCGATCCGCGCCGGCTTCCGACGGGTCCCGGTCAGTGGCAGAGCATCGTGATCGTGTTGGAGACCGCCGGGATTCCCATCAAGTAGGCGGCGATGTCCAGCGCGTCGCTGTCGGTCATGCTCGCCAGGCCGCGCATGCCGCAGATGCTCGTGCAGCTGCGGTTGCGATCCAGCTTGACGGCGCTCGCGAGCTCGATGGCGGACCACCCCATGATGCCCGTCGCGTCGGGGGTCAGGTTCGAGCTCTGGACGTTGCCGCCGGTGACGGTCACGAGCTTGCCGCCCTGGAACGCCTTGGTTGCGTCGATGTGCTGGGGCGTGGCCCCGGCGGCGTCGACGGTGTGGCAGGTCACGCAGGTGAGCGCCGCCAGATACTTGCCGTTCGCCGCGCCGGATGCGGTTCCCGCCGCGGGCAGGTCGGCCAGGCTCACCGGCGCCCACTGGGGAGCGGTCGGCTGCGTCGCGTACATGCCCGCGTTCGCCTGCACCTGATGGGCGACCCCCGGGACCGTACGCAGGTACGCCACGATGGCGTCGGCGTCGTCGGCGCTGAGGGTCGCGAACTGGTAGTAGGGCATGTTCGAGAACAGGTAGGCACCGGCCTGGTCGGGGTCCTTGCCCATCGTGAACGCGTCCTTGATCTGCTGGTCCGTCAGGTTCTTCAACCCGGTGGCGTCGTTCGTGAGGTTCGCGCTGCTCAGGCAGTCGGGACCCGTCGTGCTGCCGGCAAAGCAGTCCTTGCCCGAGAGGGCGGCGCCGCCCGTGGGCGTGTGGCAGCCGCCGCAATTGAGGACGGCCTTGACCAGGTACTCGCCGCGCGCCACCGCCGGGTTCGCGCCGCCGGCGCCGCCGGCTGCTGTTCCCGTGGCGCCGGCAGCGCTGCCCGCTGCGCCGCCTGCCGCCGCACCCGCCGCGCCGCCGA
>CAZPUH010000802.1:0-1853 GCA_964589215.1 uncultured Myxococcales bacterium
CCGAAAGAAGCCGGAGGTGAAACATCTAAGCTCTCCTGAAAGCGAGGGGGGCTGCCCCGATGTCCGCTCGGCTGCGGACATCTGAGCGGAAGTCCTACCTGGTTACACCGAAACTGACCTTTTTGGCCAGCCGAATGACCAGGGGGGACCGAATTGGCCAGGCCGTCTAAGATTCCGGAAAGGCACGTCAATCTGCGCCGCGCAGCGCTCGCGCGGGACCCTCAGCGGCCGGGGGGCGATCCGCCGACGGGATCGGGCGCGCCCACGGTCGACGGGACTCCCGGCAGGCCGCCGTCTCCGTAGAGCAGCGGCCCCTCCCCTGCCGCCCGGCGGCGGACGAGCTCGGCCAGCGCGGTCCCGGCGCGCGCGGCGCGGCCGCCGTTGGACGGATCGGCGGCCCAGCGCGCCAGCACCGCCTCGGCCGCGGTGCGCACCTCGGGCGCGACGTCGAAGAGCGCCGCGTGCCGCAGGATGGGGACCGCCTCGCCGTCACCGATGCGCTCCATCGCGGCGACGAGGTGCAGCCGGCCCGCGGGGGCCGCCGTGTGCAGCGAGGTCTCGATCTGCGGGATCGCGGCGCGCTTGTAGGCCGCCAGGCGCTCCAGGGCGGGTGGCACCAGCTGGTCGTTCCGGCGGACCAGGATGTTGATCTCGTCGGCGATGTCCGCGTGGGAGCCGTCCTCGCAGGCGGGCGCCGCCAGCGCCGCCACCAGCAGCGCGGCAACCCGGCGGTTCATACGGCGGCGGTCTCTTCGGCCTCGGCGTGGGAGCCGCCGCGGCGGTTGTGGCGCGCCATCGCCTTCTTCACCGGATCCGCGGGCGCGACCACGACGCGCGGGTTGCCCGCGGCCTCGGCCGCTTCGAGGTCGGCGAAGAACGACTCTCCGATCTCCAGCAGCGCCGCCGGATCGTTGGTCGAGAAGCCGCGTTGCCGCAGCGAGGAGCCGCCGTAGAGCCCGCGCGAGTACCAGGCGAGCGTCTTGCGCAGCTCGTGGAGCCGCATCTTGAGAGGGCTGTGCTCGACGACCAGCGCGGCGTGCCGGCGCCAGACGCGCCGGCGTTCGGCCAGCGTCGGCGGCCCGGGGTCGACGCCGCCCGTCTCCAGCGCGGCCAGCGACTGGAAGAACCAGGGGTTTCCCATGGCGCCGCGGCCGACCATCACGGCGTCGCAGCCGGTCTCGGCCTTCATGCGGCGGTAGGCGTCCACGTCTTTCACGTCGCCGTTGCCGACCACCGGGATGTGCGCAGGCAGCGCGGCGCGGACGGCGGCGATCGGCTCCATGCGGGCGACGCCCGAGAACCCCTGGGCGCGCGTACGGCCGTGGACCGTGATCATGGCGGCGCCCACGTCGACCAGGCGGCTCGCGAACTCGGGGGCGTTCAAGCTGCAGTCGTCCCAGCCGGCGCGGTGCTTGACCGTCACGGGGATGCGGGCCGGCAGGACCCGCCGGACCGCGGCGACCAGCTCGGCCGCGAGCGCCGGCTCCCGCATCAGCGCCGAGCCGCAGAGGCCGGCCGTCACCTTCTTGGCCGGGCAGCCCATGTTGATGTCGACGATGGTGGCGCCGACCTCGGCCGCCATCTCGGCGGCGCGCGCCAGGGCGTCCGGCTCACGGCCGAAGATCTGCACGACGAAGGGGCGGCCGTTCAGGCTGGGCCACATCCGGCCCACCGCCTTTGTCGCGCCGCGGGTCAGCGCCTCCGCCGAAAGAAACTCGGTGAAGGTCAGCGCGGCGCCCAGCTCTTCGCAGACGGTCCGAAACGGCAGATCGGTGACGGCTTCCATCGGCGCCAGCAGCGCGCCGGGGTTAATCTCGACGTTCGCGATCCGCATGCGAGGCCGGGAGAATAGC
>CAZPUH010000803.1:0-10391 GCA_964589215.1 uncultured Myxococcales bacterium
GCCCGCCGCGCCGCTGCTGCCCGCGGCGCCCGTACCGCCCGTGCCCGTCGCGCCGCGCCCCGCGCCGCCGCTGGTGCCGCCGGTGCCCGGGCAGGCGGCGGTGCTGGGCGACAGCGGGACCTCGATGGGCCCGTACGTCTGGCCGACGGTCGCGATGTTCACGATGGCGCTGCCGGTCTGGCCGTCGCAGTTGCCCGCCTGAGCGGGCGACGCCACGACGGTGATCGTTTGCCGCCCCTTGACGCTGTCCGGGAGGTACAGCCCGAAGCTCACGCCGTTCGCCGGCAGTCCGCCGGGCGCAAGGTCGAAGCTCTCGGAGTGGGTGCCGACGCTGATCGTGGCGACCGCCAGCGTCGGGTCGGGATCGAGAGTCGTCAGCGTCACGACCACCAGCGATTCCTTGTCCTTGCAGCCGGCGAAGGCCGCCGCCACGCCCAGCGACGCGAGCAGCAGGGCCGGCAGGATCCGTCGCGCGTTCATTTGCACATCAGCCCCGTGATGCCCGGCGCGCTGCAGGCGGGCTTGTCGGTGCCGCTGCTGAGCACGCCCGCCGCGACGACGCCGCCCACGACGGCGGCGCCGACGATCGTCCAGAACCACCAGCGCGTGTAGAACGGCGCGGACGCGGCCTCGGGCGCGGGCCCCGGCTGCGTCACCAGCGCGCCGGCGGGCTGCTGGCCGACGGGCGGCGGCGGATATGGCTCCCCCTGCGGCGGCGCGCCGTACGCGCCCGGTGTCTCGCCGGCGGCGGGCGGCAACGGCTGCACGGGCGGCGGTGTCGCCGCTGGCGGCGGCGCCGTCACCACGGGCGGCGGCGGCTGCTGCTGCTTGGCCTGCTCGTCGCGCAGCTCCTCCATCTCTTTGATGTAGCCGTTGATCTCGGCGCGCTCGTCGGCGGAGATCTTCTTCCCCTTGGCCAGGTAGTCCTTGAACGCGTCGATCGCCTTGTCGGGGTGGCGCAGCTTCTGCTGGCAGCGCCCGATGTTGCGCAGGTAGACGGGGTTCAACGTCTCGGCGTAGAGCTTCGCGAACAGCTCGAGGGCGTCGTCGTAGCGTCCGGCGGCGAAGTCCTCGCGCGCCTTCATTTCCGTCGCGTGATCGGCGTGTGCCACGCCCGAGAGCCCCAGCACCGCCGCCACTACCAGGCCCAGCAACACACCGCGACGTTTATGCATCCGCATTCGACAGTAAGGCCAGCGCGGCACCCGAGTCAAAAGGCAGGTACCATCGGACGATGCCCCGTTTCGGCGACGTCGACCTGCACCTGTTCGCCGAGGGAACTCACGCGCGCGCCTACGAACGGCTCGGGGCGCACCTGACCACCGAGGCGGGGCGCCTGGGCGTCGCGTTCGCGGTCTGGGCCCCCAACGCCACCGGCGTCTCCGTGATCGGCGACTTCGAGGGATGGGGGAAGGCTCCGGCGCCGCTGGGGCGCCTGGGCGCGTCCGGCATCTGGAGCGGCTTCGTCGCCGGGCTGACCAAGGGGACGCACTACAAGTATCGGGTCGACGCGCGGCACGGCGGCGACGGCGCGCCCTACACCGTCGACAAGGCCGACCCGTACGCGTTTCGAAGCGAGCTGCCGCCCGCGACCGCCTCGATCGTGTGGGACCTTGACCACGACTGGGCGGACGCCGACTGGATGGCCGAGCGGCGCGCGCGCAACGCGCTGGACGCGCCCATGTCGATCTACGAGGTCCATCTGGGGTCGTGGATGCGCGTCCCCGAGGAAAAGAACCGCTGGCTCACGTACCGCGAGATCGCCCCCAAGCTGGCCGCGCACGTGCGCCGGTGCGGCTTCACCCACGTCGAGCTGCTGCCGATCGCCGAGCACCCGTTTTACCCGTCGTGGGGCTACCAGGTGACGGGCTTCTACGCGCCGACGGCGCGCTACGGAACGCCGCAGGACTTCATGTTCCTGATCGACCACCTGCACCAGGAGGGGATCGGCGTGATCCTCGACTGGACGCCCGCGCATTTCCCGACGGACGAGCACGGCCTGATGTACTTCGACGGCACGCACCTCTACGAGCACGCCGACCCGCGCCAGGGGATGCACGCCGAGTGGGGCAGCGCCATCTTCAACTACGGGCGCAACGAGGTCCGCAGCTTCCTGCTGTCGAACGCGACGTTCTGGCTGGACCGCTACCACATCGACGGGCTGCGGGTCGACGCCGTCGCGTCGATGCTGTACCTGGACTACGGGCGCCGCCACGGCGAGTGGGTCGCCAACGCGTACGGCGGCAACGAGAACCTGGAGGCGATCGATTTTCTGCGCGTGTTCAACGCGTCGATCTACCGCGAGCACCCGGACACGCAGACGATCGCCGAGGAGTCGACGTCGTGGCCTGGGGTGTCGCGCCCGACGTACACGGGCGGGCTGGGGTTCGGCCTCAAGTGGGACATGGGGTGGATGCACGACACGCTGGCCTACTTCAGCGGTGACCCGATCGGGCGGCGCTACCACCACCAGCGCGTCACGTTCCGGGGGATGTACTTCTGGAGCGAGAACTACGTGCTGCCGCTGTCGCACGACGAGGTCGTGCACGGCAAGCGCTCGCTGCTACAGAAGATGCACGGCGACCTGTGGCAGCGCTTCGCGAACCTGCGCCTGCTGTACGCGATGATGTGGGCGCAGCCCGGGAAGAAGCTGCTGTTCCAGGGCGCCGAGATCGGCCAGTACGACGAGTGGGCGCACGACCGCAGCGTCGACTGGCACCTGCTGGGCGACAACCCGCTGCACGTCGAGCTGATGACGCTGATCATGGAGCTCAATCGCCTCTACAAGGCCGAACCGGCGCTGCACGTCTACGACGCCGGCGTGAACGGCTTCGAGTGGGTCGACGCCAGCGACGACGACAACAGCGTGTTCTCGTTCCTGCGCAAGGGGCGCGACGCGCGCGACGTCGTGCTGGTCGTCTTCAACTGCACGCCGCTGCCGCGCCACGACTACCGGGTGGGCGTCCCCTTCGGCGGCGTCTGGCGCGAGCTGCTGAACACCGACGCCACGCCGTTCGGCGGCAGCGGCGCCGGCAACCTGGGCGCCGTCGCCGCCGACGAGCACGCCTTCCACGCGCGCCCCGCGTCGCTGCGCCTCACGCTGCCGCCGCTGGCCGCGCTGTACTTGAAGCCCGCGTGATCGCGGAAGGCTTTGCGTGGCCCGGCTAGCCGAAGCGCAGCTCGAAGGCCAGGCCGGCGCCGAATTGGCGGGCGGCCTGGTCGGCGGTGATGTCAGGGAACAGAAACCAGGCGCGCAGGTCCACGTTGGGGCTGACGGCGTTGCCGATCCCGAACCCGAACGGGAACTGGTTCCAGCTCTCGCTGCCAAAGTGGAAGAAGCGCAGACCGAACACCGGCCCCAGCCAGAACGTTCGCGTCGCCTGGACCCAGAACTGAATCGGGATGCTGATGACGCGGTACTCCGGGTCGTAAAAGACGATGGGGACGTAGACGCCGCTGTCGACGCGGATGTTGTTCGCGTGCAGGACCAGCGGCACCGCGAACATCAGGCCGAAGCGCGACCCGTTCTCAGTCGGCAAGTACGCCGCCAGCTCCAAGCCCAGCTCGGCGGCGGGGCCGCGGGCTACGGCCCACTTGAGGTGCAGCTCGGGGTTTGCGACCCGGTCGCCGCGCGTGCCGTAGGTCTCGGTGTCAAAGGGGCGCGCGTAAGCGTCGGCCATCGTCACGGCCGACGCGTCGTCGGCGCGGATCCCCGTCCGGATGCCGAGCTCCAGGCCGGGGCCCACGCCGGCCTTGAGCTCGAGGTTCAGCCCGAAGCCGGTGCGGCCGTCCGGGTCGGGGTTGTGGCCCAGGCCGGCGCCGACGTCGACCGCCACCTGGCCGCGCGGCACGACCACCCCGCGCCACACCCAGGGCGCCTCCGCGCGCGCCGCCAGCGACCAGGTGGAAATCGCGAAAATGAGGGCGGCAGCTCCCTTCCCATGCATGCGCGGGTTATACATCCGCCGTGAGCGATCTCGTCCAGTTGCGCCGGCCTGCGCCGGCCTCGCATCCGGACGCCGCACCTGCCGGCGCGCGCCTCGCCTACGTCGAGACCTACGGCTGCCAGATGAACGTGGCCGACACGGACATGGTGCTCGGGATGCTGCAGCGGGCCGGCTACGGCCGCACGGAAGACCCCGCGCACGCCGACCTGATCCTGATCAACACCTGCGCCGTCCGCGAGAAGGCGGAAGAGCGCGTGTTCGCGCGCGCGAGCATCCTCGCGCACACGAAGGCGCGCCCCGACACGGTCCTGGGGATCACGGGGTGCATGGCGGAGCACCTCAAGGACAAGATCCGCGCGCGCGTTCCGGGTGTCGATCTGGTGATCGGGCCCGACGGCTACCGGCGGCTGCTGGACCACGTCGAGAGCGCGCGCGGTGGGCAGGCCGTCCTCGACACGCGGCTCGATCGCGCCGAGACGTACGAGGGGTTGGACGGCGTCGCGCTGGGCGACGCCGAGTCGGCCGGCGTCGTCGGCCGGGTGACCATCCAGCGCGGCTGCGACAAGTTCTGCACGTTCTGCGTGGTCCCCTACACCCGCGGGCGCGAGCGCGGTGTCGCGCCGCGCGAGGTGCTGCGCCAGGCGCGCGCGCTGGTCGCCGGCGGCTGCAAGGAGCTGCAGCTGCTCGGGCAGACCGTGAACTCGTACCGCTACGAGGACGTCGGCTTCGCCGAGCTGCTGCGCGCCGTGGCCGCCGTCGAGGGGCTGGAGCGGCTGCGCTTCACGTCCCCCTACCCGCTGGACTTCTCCGACCAGGTCATCGCGGCCATGGCCGAGACGCCCAACATCGCCAAGCACGTGCACCTGCCCCTGCAGAGCGCGGCCGACAGCGTGCTCGATCGGATGCGGCGCGGATACACGTACGCGACTTACGTGTCGCTGGTCGACAAGCTTCGGGCGGCGATGCCGTCCATCGCGATCACGACCGACATCCTGGTGGGCTTCTGCGACGAGAGCGAGGAAGAACACAGGGCCACCCTGCGCGCCCAGCAGGAGCTGCGGTTCGAGAGCGCCTTCACGTTCGCCTACTCCGAGCGCGAAGGGACGACCGCCGCGCGCAAGATGCCGGACACGGTCCCCGCCGACGTGAAGCAGCGCCGGCTGGCCGAGGTCATCGCGCTGCAGCAGCGCATCACGGGCGAGATCATGGCCGCCCAGGTCGGACGCCGCGAGCGCATCTTGATCGAGCACGCCGCCAAGCGCGATCCCAACCAGCTGATGGGGCGCACCGACACGTTCCGCCCCGTGATCGTCGCCGCCGCGCCCGGCGTCGTTCCCGGCGCTCTGGTGGACGTGACGATCACCGCCGCCACGCACAAGACGCTGTTCGGCACGGTCGTCTAGGACTCCGCGGCCCGCAAAATCGTCTTCGCGGTCCTCGAACGGGAATATCGGCGTCGCGCGTCCGTTCTCGACGTCGTGTTGATCTGGATGACTGCCTAGAAGACACTCGGCCCCAAACATGGCATCGACGAAGCCCGGCCCGGTCGGCGGAAGGATCCTGACCTTTGGTCTCAAACCAGGGCCGCTGGCCGGGATGGGGTTGGACACGCCCGGGCCCTTGGGCCGCCGAGATTGGGCTGCGCCCGACTTCACGCTCGTCCGCGAACCCTTGGCTTTCTCGGTGCCGTCACGCACGGACCACATCGGTCTAGGCAATTTCCGGCTGCGTCTCGGCCCCGCCCGCGGGCGCGGTTCGTCCGTTCCCACGGGACTGCCCGAGGCGAATCTCACCCCCTGTGCGACGGAAGAGGAAACCGACTTCAAGCACCGGGTCTATCGGGCCCACGTGGCACGCGCCTCGAAGCGCCGCACCTTCTTCGGTGGCGTCGCGCCGACCGCGCTCGCCAAGGTCGAAGGCGGCATCGTCATGCGGAAGGACGCCGCGGAAGCGGCGAAGAAGCTGCTGGCCGACATGCGCGCGTCGCTGGCGGCTCAGAAGAAGTCCGGGGACGCCCACGCGCTACAGGTCGAATCCATAACCGTGACGTCCGGTTACCGCGATCCAGCGCGCGATTTTCATCTCTGGGACACCTACTACCAGAAGTACTACAAGCAGACGGCGGCCCTGCGTAAGGCCGCCGCGGGGGGGCCTCACGGTGAAGTGGCCGTCGAGATCCTCGTCAGACACATCGCCAAGTACAAGGCCGCGCCCGGGTTCAGCAATCACACGCACGGCATTGCGTTCGACATCGTCACGTCGGAAGGTGGCAGCGACTACGGGGCCGACAGCAACAAGCAGGCGCAGGCGGCATACGAGAAGACATGGCTCCGTCAGTGGATGCTGCAGAACGCCGGCCGGTTCCGGTTCAAGAAACTGGCCACCGAAGTGTGGCACTGGGACTTCGCAGCGTGAGAGTCATGCGTCGTTTCTTCCTTGGAGTTTGGTGGGCCGCACTCGTCGCCAGTGCCGCGTGTGCTCGTGCGGACGCCCAGACGGTTCCGCCCGACGCGGGCGTGGGCCTCGCCGACGGCAAGGCGTCCGACGGCCCCGCCGGAGGTGGGCTGGCGGCTTCACTCAGGAAGTCCGCCGCCGGTGGTCCCGTGGTCCTCGTGCTTGCCGATCGAGCCATCGAGGCGCGTTCCGCCGACGGTGCCTTCAAGACCCAGATCGTGCCGGGACCGATCAATCAAGCGCTGTACGACGCCGAGCTCGAGCTGTTGTGGGTGCGGCGCCATCACCGGCTAGAGGTGTGGGACCTCCGGCAGGACAAGCCCCGCGCGACGCCGATCTTGGTCGACTCGCCCGATCTCGGAGACTTTGCCGTCGTCCGCGGAGAGCACGCCGTGCACCAGTCGGGAACGTGCATCGTTCCGGGCACGACGACGGTCGTTTGGGACAAGCGGCCGTCCGTGAAAGTCGAGGGCTTCGACGAGATGGACACCCCGCCGCATCCGCAACTGGAGGGGGCGGCTTGGCTCACGAGCCAGTACCATCGACCCCTGCGCAAGGTTTCTCTCACCCGTGCGACCTTGCCCGCTGTCGCGGGCCAAGGCGCGAGAGTCGGACTTCCGCATGGAGTCGGCAAGTGCCCCGACAAAAACGAATGCGGCAGCGGCGTCGCGTTCGGGAGCACCGGCTGGACGTTGGTCGTCGGCACCGAGGACGCGGGGTCGGACTGCCAGCATTACCGGTGTTTGCTCTACGATCCGCAGGCGAAGGCATTCGGAAAACCACCCCTTCCGTCCCAGTGGAAGCCGGAAGCGCAGCGAACGCTGCTGGCAGACTGCGGGCTCTACCGGTTCGAAGTCCGCGGGAAGTGGTTCGCCATCGACGACCAGCTCTGCGGGGTCGGAGGAACCTGCTCCAAGCTCGGCAAGTCTGCGCAGGTCATCGGGTGGCTCGACGGCGAGAACGACGTGGGGACCGACGAGTGAGTGGCTTCGCCGGTTTCCATCCGTAGAAAGGGTTCGCACAGATGTTCACGCTGAGGTCGATCGAGGTCCTGTCGCCGGTGGGGGGCGACGCCGTCGTTCTGGAGCGCATGTCGGGGAGCGAAGCCCTCGGGCGGCTCTTCGAGTTCTCGGTCGACCTCTTGAGCACCAAGGAGGATCTCGATCTGACCGCCGCCGTCGGCAAAGGGCTGACCGTCGCGATGACCATGGGCGACAACCCACCGCGGTACTTCAACGGGGTGGTGACCCGCTTTTCGCAGGTTGCCTGGACCGGCGACCGGTTTCGATATCGGGCGGAGATCCGCCCGTGGCTGTGGCTGCTGTCGCGCCGGTCCGACAGCCGCATTTTCCAGAACAAGACCGTCCCGGACGTGCTGGCCGAAATCTTCGAGCAGCACGGGGTCTCGGGCGTCGTGGACGACAAGACCCTCGACGCCAAGAACTACAAGCCCCACGAGTACCTGGTCCAGTACAACGAGACCGACTTCAACTTCGTCAGCCGCCTCATGGAGCAGGCCGGCATCTCCTACTACTTCGAGCACCGCATCGACAGCCACACGATGGTGCTGTTCGACGGCCTCATCTCCAACGACGCGCCGCTCGTCGTTCCGTTCTTCTCCGGCGATGGAGGTGGCGCAGACGCACAGTCCCACGAGCACATCGGCGCCTGGAGTGTGGGGGCTCAGATCGAGCCCGGCGCCATCACGGCGAAGGAGTTCGATTTCAAGAACCCGATGGCGCCGCTGCTGTCGGCGCGCGTCGATCCCGGGCCGGGTGCAGACGGCCAAATGGAGATGTTCGAGTACCCCGGCCTCTACATCGATCACGATGCGCGCGAGGCGTACGTCGCCCGGAAGCTCGAGGAGGAGAAGCTGGACGTCGAGCAGGCGCACGGCGCGGGCAACGCCCGCAGTCTGGGCGCCGGGACCGTGTTCACCCTGACGGACTACCCGTGGAGCGCCCAGAACAAGCAGCACCTGGTCATCGCGGCTTCGTACGAGCTCGTCGCCACGGACTACGCCTCGGGCGCTGGAGACGCCCAGTCTGACTACACCATCAACTTCTTCGCCATCGACGCCAAGCGGCAGTATCGGACGCCCATGGTCACGCCGCGCCCGCGCGTGGCCGGTCCACAGACCGCCATCGTCTGCGGGCCGAAGGGCGAAGAGATCTTCACCGACCCGGACGGCTACGGCCGCGTGAAGGTGCAGTTCCACTGGGACCGGGCAGACCGCAAGGGCGAGGATCGCTCGTGCTGGGTGCGCGTGTCGCAGACCTGGGCGGGCTCGAAGTGGGGCGCCATCCACATTCCGCGAGTCGGGCAAGAGGTCATCGTCGACTTCCTGGAGGGCGATCCGGACCGTCCCATCATCACCGGACGCGTCTACAACAACAGCCAGCCGGTTCCCTACACGCTGCCCGAGAACAAGACGCAAAGCGGGATCAAGAGCCGGAGCACCCCGCAGGGCGGTCCCGACAACTTCAACGAGATTCGGTTCGAGGACAAGAAGGGGAGCGAGGAGCTCCACATTCAGGCCGAGCGGGACCAGTCCACGCACGTCAAACGGAACCAGTCGATCTCCGTCGACGGGGACCGGAGCGTGTCGGTGGGCGGCAACGAGTCCGTCTCGGTGACCGGAACTCGCACGAGCACGATTCACAAGAAGGACAAGCTGACCTGCGACGCCGAGCGCGAGCTGTGGGTCACGGGAACGGATCTCGAGGACGTGACGGGCCACAGGACCGAGAAGGATCACGGCGGCCGCGAGGTGACCGTCGAGCAAGGCGACGCGCTGACCGTCGTCGGGTCGGACAAGACCGACACCATTCACGGAAAGTACGACGTGACCGCCGACACCGAGTTCCAGGTCATGCAGGGCTCCAACAAGCTCCTCATCAAGGACTCGGTCGAGGTCGATTCGGTCGGGGAGATCCACCTGCACAACCCACAGTCGTCCGTCGACCTCAAGAGCGGTGTCCTCAACTTGACGTCGGCTACGCAGATCGTGCTCGAATGTGGCAGCTCGAAGGTCACGCTGAAGAGCGACGGGACGATCGAGATCAACGGCGTAAAGGTCAGTCTGAACGGTGGAGGCTCCGGGGTGGAATTGGCCGCGGCCGGGGCGACAGTCTCCGGGACCAAGGTCACGGCGTCGGGCACGGCCATGACGGAGATCACCGGGGCGATCGTGAAGATCAACTGACCCGGACTCGGGCCTACGCGGCGCGGTCGGCGGTCTGGGCGGCGGGGTCGTAGCCCAGGTTCGGGCCCAGCCAGCGCTCGACCTCCTCGACGGTCATCCCCTTGCGCGCGTGGTAGTCCGCCACCTGGTCGCGGCCGATCTTGCCGACCATGAAGTAGCGCGCCGCCGGGTGCGCGAAGTAGAGGCCGCTGACGCTGGACCCCGGCCACATCGCGAAGGACTCCGTCAGCTCGATGCCGGTCGCGCGCTTCACGTCCAGCAGGTTCCAGAGCGTCCCCTTCTCCGTGTGGTCGGGGCAGGCGGGATAGCCGGCCGCCGGGCGGATGCCCCGGTACTCCTCGTGGATCAGCTGCTCGTTGGTGAGCTTCTCTTGCCGGCCGTAGCCCCACTCCTCGCGGACGCGCTTGTGCAGGTACTCGGCGAACGCCTCGGCCAGCCGGTCGGCCAGCGCCTCGGCCATGATGGCATTGTAGTCGTCGTTGGCGGCGCGGAACTTGTCGCAGAGCTCGCGCAGACCCAGCCCCGTCGTGACCGCGAACCCGCCGATGTGATCGGCCAGCCCCGTCGACTTGGGCGCCACGAAGTCGGCCAGGCAGCGCGACGGCTCGCCGTCGTCCTTGGCGGTCTGCTGCCGCAGGAAGTGAAAGCGGGTCAGCCGCTTGCCGTCCGCGCCGTACAGCTCGACGTCGTCACCGACGGCGTTGGCGCGGAAGAAGCCGTAGACGCCGCGCGCGCGGATCGACCGCTCCTTGATCATCCTGTCGAGCAGCGCGTTCCCCTCGGCG
>CAZPUH010000804.1:0-1623 GCA_964589215.1 uncultured Myxococcales bacterium
GGTCGCGGGCAGTAAGAAGCTGCGCGAAGCCGCCGTCGTGGCGGTCACGTTGCTGGTGGCGATTGTCGCCCTTCGCATGAGCGCCAAGAATCCGGGTGACCTGTCGGCCCTGGACCGCGGCATCCTGCGGCTGGTCTCGCCGGCGCAGGCGGCGATGTCGCTGATCGCGCGCGGCATCACGGGGGTGGCCGGCCGCTACGTCGAGCTGACCCACGTGCGCGCGGAGAACGAGACGCTGACCCGCGAGAACCAGAAGCTGCGCGCCGAGCTGACCGAGATGCGGCGGCTGGCCGAGGAGAGCGGGCGGTACCAGCGCCTGCTGGGGCTGCGCGACGTGACGCCGGCCGAGACGATCGCGGCGCGCGTGATCGCCGTCGACGCCTCCCCGTATTTTCGCGTGGCGCGGGTCGAGATCGACCACGGCGAGGGGGCGGTCCGCCACGGCATGCCGGTGCTGACGCCGGACGGAGTCGTGGGGCGCATCAACCGCGTGGCCGGCAAGAGCTCCGACATCCTGCTGCTGGTCGACCCGCGGTCGGCCATCGACGTCGTCATCCCGCGCACGGGCGGGCGCGGCATCCTGCGCGGCAAGGCCGCCGAGAACGGCTACCGCTGCAGCATCGAGTACCTGGCGCGCGGCGAGCCGGCCAAGGAGGGCGACGCCGTCGTGACCAGCGGCCTGGGCGCCGCGTTCCCGCGCAACCTGGCCGTCGGCCACATCACCAAGATCATCCCGGGCGCCGTGGGCCTGTACCAGGAGGTCGAGGTCACGCCGGACGTCGACTTCGCGCGCCTGTCCGAGGTCCTGGTGGTCGTGGCGCCGCCGCCGGCCGCCGACCCCGATCCCGCCGCGCGCCGGCTGCCCGCGCGCGGCCCGATGGTGTACCGATGAGAAGCGCCGTCACGTTGATCGTCGCCTACCTGCTGCTGATCCTGCAGTCCACCGTGCTGGAGCTGGCGCCCGTCCGCATGGCGACCCCCAGCCTGGGGCTGCTGGTCGTCCTGCACGTCGGCTTCTCGTCGAAGTGGACGATCTCCTCTGCGGCGGTGGTGTCGTTCGCGACCGGTTATCTCTTCGACCTGGTCTCGGGCGCGCCGCAGGGCGTGCACGCCTTCGTGTTCGTGCTGATGGCGCTGTTCGCGCGGGCGCTCAGCATGCGGCTGGCGGTGCAGGGGATCGTGCTGTCGGCCGCGACCGCGTTCGTGGCCAGCCTGCTGGCGTCCGCGCTGATCGTGCTCGTGCGCGCGCAGGTGGCCCCCGAAGGCGGCTACGGCGGCCTGCGCCAGGCCCCGTTCGAGGCGCTGCTGACCGGCTTCTTCGCCCCCTTCGTCCTGGGCCTCTTCCGCCGCATCGACGGAAAGGTGGACAGCGCGCGGTCGCGCGTCGGTCTCGCCCGCGGCCCGCACGGCTTCGACCCCATTCCCCGCCGCTGATGATGAAGGTCGTTTGATGGAGATCGCCGGACAGGACGCCGAGCTCCCGGAGATCCGGCGCCGCACGCGCTACTTCGCGCTGGCGGTGCTGGTCGGGTTCCTGGTGGTCGCCGGGCGGCTCTTCTACCTGCAGGTGATCCAGGGCGACACGTTCTTCCGGGTCACGTCGGACAACATCGTGCACACCGA
>CAZPUH010000805.1:0-12450 GCA_964589215.1 uncultured Myxococcales bacterium
CGGGCAGCAGCTCTTCGCCGGGCGTGAAGAACGCGTCCAGCCCCTCCCAGACGTCGCTGATGAGGGTGGCGCCGCAGGCCGCGGCCTCGAACAGCCGTCCGGAGGGGCAGTACCCCATCGCCGCCATCGCCGCGCGCGTCACGTTGAGGGTCAGCGCCGAGGACGCGTAGAACGCCGGGTGATCGGCGGCCGGCAGGTGGCGCACGAAGAAGGTGTTCGGCGTCCAGGGGAAGCTCGCCGGGTATTGCGCGCCGCCAATCACGAAACGGCGGTCGGGCGCGCGCCCGGCTGGCTCGACCAGGAGGCGCTCCAGCGCCGCCTGCCGGTCGGCGGCGAACGTGCCCAGATAGGACAGATCGGCGGCGAACGCCTCGCGCGGCGGCGCCGGGTGGTGCACGTCGGGGTCGACGCTTCCGTACAGCGCGGCCGTGCGCCGCGCGCCCAGCCGCGCCTGCAGAGCATCCAGCGCCCGGCCGCCCGTGTAGCTGAGGACCAGGTCGAAGTCGCCCAGGCCGCCGGCGGGCAGGTAGTCGACGGCCTCGCCCGCGTCCAGCCTCGCCAGCGTGACGGGCGTGTCGAGGTCGTAGAAGACGTGCAAGGGGCGGGGGGCGTCGCAGACGAGGCGCGACAGCGCGCCCCCCTCCGGGCAGAACGAGGTCACGATCGCCACGTCCGCGCCCGCCAGGTGCGCGCTGAGCGGCCCGCGCAGGTCGGTCAGGTCCCGGTAGAGGCGGAGGTCGATTCCGGGGAACTCGGCGCCGTCGCGGTGGGCCGCGTAGTAAGGGACGTCGCGCTCGAAGAACGTGAGCCGGTGGCCGCGCGCGGCCAGGGCCCGGCCCAGCGCGCGCCACAAGGTGGCGTGCCCGTTTCCCCACGAGGAGCTCACCGTCAGGCCCAGCACGACGACGTTCACGGCGGCCTGCTCTCGCATGCCGCGTGCCGAACGGATCTCCGCCCGCGCGGCACGCTGGGCCCTGGAACCACGCGCACCGATTGCGCTGTGCGCACGTGGTGCGCGCAATGCGCCGTCGTGGGCCGCAGCCACCTTGAGCCAGCCTCGTCCGCCACATAATGTCTGGGCGGTGAGCTCCTTTCGTGACGAGGCGGGCCTGCTCGTGTGCCTTCGCGAGATCCATGACGAGATCCGCGACCAGGTCGTCGCCGCGTGCGCGCAATCCTCGGCCGATGAGATGGCGGCGCCCACCGGAAAGCAGGCGGGCGACGAGGTCTACGCGGTCGACCGCGTGTCCGAGCGCGTGCTGCTGGACCGTTTCGCACGGCTCGCGGCCGAGTGGCCCTGCCTGCTCATCGCCGAGGGGCTGGGGGAAGACGGGCGGCGGCTGCTGCCATCCGGGATCGAGGAGCGCGACGCCGAGATCGTGGTGATCGTCGACCCCATCGACGGCACCCGCGGGGTCATGTACCAGAAGCGGTCGGCCTGGATCCTGACCGGGGTCGCGCCGCGGCCACAGGCGGGGCCGGCAACGCTGGCCGATGTTCGCCTGGCGCTGCAGACGGAGATCCCGATCCTCAAGCAGCACCTCTCGGATTCGGTGTGGGCGGCGGCCGGGCAGGGGGCCCAGGCCGAGCGGTTCAACCGCCTGGATGGGACGCGCGTCCCGCTGGCGCTGCGGCCGTCGCGGGCGACCACCGTGGCGCACGGGTTCGGCGCGCTGGCCAAGTTCTTTGCCGGGACGCGCAGTACGCTGGCCGACATCGACGACGCGGGCAACGGGCGCCGCCGGGCGCGCGCCGGCGACAGCGAGGCGCTGGTGTTCGACGACCAGTACCTCTCGACGGGCGGCCAGCTCTACGAGCTGATGGTGGGCCACGACCGGTTCGCGGCAGACGTCAGGCCGCTGCTGGTTCCTGGCTTGCGGGCGGCGGGGGCGCCCACGCCGCTGTGCGCGCACCCGTACGACCTGGCGACGGAGCTGGTCGCGCGGGAAGCCGGCGTCATCGTGACGGATCCGGCCGGCGACCGGTTGCGGGCGCCGCTGGACGTGACGACCGACGTGCCCTGGCTCGGGTTCGCGAATGCGCAGCTGGCGGCTTCGGTGGGCGAGGCGCTGCGGGCCGAGCTGCGCGCGCGCGGGTTGCTGCCTACAGTCACCCGTTGACCCATTGTGGGCGCGCCGCCGATGCGTACATTGGGCGCACGGTTCCCCGGATGGACGAGCGCAAGCGACGGAAGGCCACCGGCGGGCGCCCCAAGCGGCGCGCGGCGGCGACGGCCAAGGGCGAGGGGCGCCAGGGTGCGCTCATGCAGCTCAACTTCGACTGGCTGACGGAGACGCTGGCGGTCGGGGGCTGCTTTCCGATCGAGGCCGCCGAGCGGCTGGCGATGGACCACGGGATCGGGCGGGTCGTCGATCTGCGTGACGAGGACTGCGACGAAGAGCTGTCGCTGGCGCGCCAGGGGATCCGGCTCTTGCACCTGCCGACCCAGGACTGCTGCGCGATCGCCCGCGAGAGCATCGCCCACGGCGTGGCCTGGGTGCGCGCGGCGCTGTCGTCCGGACAGCGCGTGCTGATCCATTGCCAGCACGGCATCGGGCGCAGCGCGCTGCTGGCCATGTGCGTGCTAGTCGACGGCGGCATGTCGCCGCTGGCGGCCATGAAGCTGGCCAAGGACGCGCGCGCGGTGGTCTCGCCCAGCCCCGACCAGCTGCGCGCGCTGATCACCTTCGCGTCCGAGCACCGCGCGTGCGAGACGTGGACGGTCCCCACGTTCGAAGAGCTGGCCGCCATCGCCTACCGGCATCTGAACTGGCGCGCGGGCGAGCTGGGGTCCGGCAGCACGACGTGATCGTGTTCGGCGATCGGCAGCGCCGCCGATCGCCCGCGGAACAGATCCAGATTCTGCGCGCGGCGCTGGACGCGATCGCCGCGTGCGCCCCGGGGATTGAACGGCACGCCGCGCTGGTCTCGGTGTTGCTGTCGGCCGGGGAGCTGGTCCAGGGGCTGGCCGACGCTGCCTTTGACACCCAGGGCTGCGATCGCCAGGACCCGGCGTCAGGGGCCGCGATGCGGGTGACGGTCGCGCTGGGGCGCGCGGTGTGGCGATCGCACGGCATTGGCTACGCCGCCACGCCGGCCGACCTCGGCGACGTCGCTGCGAGCTTGAACGAGGTCGAGCGGCTGGCCGGCGCCGCGCTGGAGCAAGCAGTGACCGTCCGGTCGGCCGAAGGGTTCCAGCACTACGCGGTTTATCCCGAGGCCTACGCGCTGGCCGCCGCCGCGGCGTTCCCCGGGCGCGCCGCGCCTCTGGTCGTCGGCATCCGCACGATCGGCGCCACGCTGGCCGCGGCAGTGGCCGGAGCAGCTTCGGATCCGGGGCTGCCCCTGACCGTGCGGCCGATCGGGCACCCGTTCGAGCGGCGGCTGTCGCTGGGCGACGACGTCGCGCAGGTGCTGGCCGCGGCGCGCGGCCGCCCGGTCGCCGTCGTCGACGAGGGGCCGGGCCTGTCGGGCAGCTCGTTCGGGGCGGTGCTGGACGCGCTGGAGGCGGCCGGCGTCCCGGAGTCGGACGCCCGCATCTTTCCCTCGCACGGCGGCGGGCTGGGCGCCGCCGCGACTCCGCGCAACGAGGCGCGCTGGCAGCGGGTCCGGCGGCTGTACGTCCCCTTCGAAGAGGCGTTCCTGAACGCGTCCCCCGAAGGGCCGGGGCTGGCCGCCTGGCTGCGGGACCTGACCGGGCCGCTCGACGAGCCGCCCGAAGACGTGGGCGCCGGCGGCTGGCGGCGCCTGCACTGGCCCGAGCCGCGCTGGCCGCCCGCCATCGCCATGCGCGAGCGGCGTAAGTATCTGCTGCGCGCCGGCGGGCAGCGGTTCCTGGCCCGGTTCGCGGGGCTGGGCGAGGCGGGGCAGGCCGCCGCCGCGCGCGCTCAGGCGCTGGGCGAGGCCGGCTTGTCGCCGCCGGTCCTGGGCATCCGGCACGGCTTTCTGCTGACCCGCTGGGTCGAGGGCGCGCGCCCGCTCTGGCCGGCGCGCGGGGGGCTGCCCGGCGCCGAGCTGATCGCGCGTGTCGGCGCCTACCTGGCCTTTCGCGCCGACAGCTTCGCCACCGACGTGGGACGCGGCGCCGCGCCCGACGCGCTGCTGGAGATGACGGTCCTCAACGCCGCCGAGGGGGGCTGCCCGGACGCGGCGCGCGCGATCGAGCGGTTCGCCGACTGGACGCCGGCGCTGGCGCGCGCCGCGCGGCCGATCGCGGTCGATGCCCGCCTTCACGCCTGGGAGTGGCTGCTGTTGCCCGACGGTCGTCTATGGAAGACCGACGCCGCAGACCACTGCGACGCGCACGATCCGATCGGCTGCCAGGACCTGGCGTGGGACGTCGCGGGCGCGGCGATCGAGCTGGAGCTCGACGCGGGCGAGCGGGCGGCGCTGGCGCGCGCTCTGGCCGCCCGCGGGCATCCGGTCGACCCCCAGCCGCTGCAGTTCTACACGGCCGCGTATCTGGCGTTCCAGCTGGCGCTGCACGCGACCGGGGCGGCAGCCGCTGGCGAGCCCGGCGAAGCGGCGCGGCTGGCGACGGCAACCGATCGCTATCGGCGACTGCTGGGCTCCGTGCTGTGAACGTCGCCATCGTCTCGGCGGCCGAGCTGTCCGAAGGGGCTGCCGGCCCGCGGCCGAGGTTCGTTTTGCGGCAGCCGCATGTTCGACGGGTACCTGGCGCTCGACCGGCGGCTCGCCCGCCGCGCGGATGACTACATTCGAAGCATGGACAAGCCACAGAAGGATTCTGTCGAACCGCGGACCAACGAGACGCCTGCCAAGCCGGGGGCGGGCGATCGCAACACGCACGACGCGCACGGCACGCCGTTCGAGCGGGTGCCGGGGCCCGGTCCGAACGACCAGGGCAAGGGGGCAGCCGGCCGCGAGGCCCTGGACCGCGTCGAGCGGAACCACTGAGGGCGGTCCGGCGCATGGATCGCGTGTGGGCGAAGCGCGTCGGCTGGAGCGTGAGCGCGGCGCTGGGATGGTGGGCTCTTTCGCGGCTGCTGCCGCGCCGGTCGCCGCTGGCCGGCAAGGCGGCGCTGGTGACGGGCGGCTCGCGCGGTCTGGGTTTCCAGATCGCGCGTGAGCTGGCCAAGCGCGGCTGCCGCGTGGCGCTGCTCGCGCGCGACGCGAACGAGCTGCAGCGCGCGGTTCGCTCGCTGCAGGACGAGGGCTTCGAGGCGCTGCCGCTGGTCTGCGACGTCGCCGATCCCAGTCAGGTCGACCGCGCCGTGACCGAGATGGTCGAGCACTTCGGGAGCCTCGACGTGCTGGTGAACGACGCCGGCATCATCCAGGTCGCGCCGCTGGACTCGCTGACCCGGGCCGACTTCGAGCAGGCGATGGCCATCAACTTCTGGGGGACGGTGAACGTCACCATGGCGGCGCTGCGCACCATGCGGCAGCAGCGCGCCGGGCGCATCGCCAACATCACGTCGATCGGCGGCAAGGTCGCCGTGCCGCACCTCTTGCCGTACTCGTGCGCCAAGTTCGCGGCCGTCGGATTCTCCGAAGGGCTGCGGGCCGAGCTGGCGGGGACGGCCGTGAAGGTGACGACCGTCGTCCCCGGCCTGATGCGCACGCGCGGCGAAGCGCACGCGATGTTCAAGGGCAAGCGCGCCCTCGAGCGGGCCTGGTTCTCGATCGCCGCCGAGACGCCCGGCTTGTCGATGAGCGCGCGTCGTGCCGCCCGCCGCATCGTCGAGGCCGTCGAGCGCGGCCAGGCCGAGATCGTGATCGGCCTCCCCGCCAAGATGCTGCGCCTCGCGAAGGATCTGCTGCCGAACCCGACGCTGGCGGCGCTGTCCGCGGCCGACAGGGCGCTCCCCTCGGCGCCTCAAGATTAGTCCTTCGACTAGCGGCCACCTCACCCGCTGCGGGTGAAGTATCGGTGCGCGTCGGAGGTGGGGCCGTGGTCGGGTTGCCGCTGCATCTCGCCCGCGACCAGCGCGGTGACGACGCCGTACAGGCCATGCGCCGCGACATCGACCGCGTTCTCGGCCAGCGACTTGCGCCAGGGCGGACGCTTGGCGCCCAGCGCCGGCATCATCGCCCACGACCCCAGGAACCAGGTCGCGACGCCGAACGCGAGCCCGCGCCCGCCCCCATCCGGGCGCCGTGGGGCCACCAGCGCGTAGGCCAGTCCCAGCGCGGCGCCGTAGCCGAAGTGCAGCGCCTGGTCCAGCGCGTGGTGCAGCGCCGGCTCGCGCGGGACCGGCACATCGACGTGGGCGGTCAGCCACTCCTCCGCGGTCTGGGAGACCGTCTTGTCGATCATCCCGCGCCGGCGCGCCGCCATCCGCACCGCCGTCATGCAGGCGGCGCCGACGACGCCGCCCAGCGCCCCATAGACCAACCGGCGTCCATTCGGCGACATCGGTCGAATCACATGTTCTTGGGAGCGGTCCCGTTGCCCGTCTCGCGATCCTCGGCGTGCTGTTCGATCGCCTCCTCGCGCTTCTCCGCGTCGATCTCCCGATCGTCCTCGGGCGTGAGCTTGCGCGGCTGGAACCGCCCCGGGTTCGGCGGCGGCGGCTGGCGCGGGTGGACCGACGCCTCGCGGCCAGCCACGCGATCGGCGGCCGCTTCGCTCTCGCCCGGCGGCGCGTCGGCGACCGCGTCACCTTTCCAATGCTTCTGTTCGGACATGCTCGCTCCTCCCTGGACGCCTCCAGTGAAAGCTGGGTCGGCGACGGGCGCCGGCAAGTCGCCGAGCTCCTGGTCGGGGTCCCTGCCACAGGTCAAGCTGGCCACCTCGGCCGTCGCGGCGAGCGGGACGGTGAAGAAGAACGTCGAGCCGCGCCCCACGGCCGTGTCGACCCAGATGGTGCCGCCGTGGGCCAGGACGATGCCGCGGCAGATGTAGAGGCCCAGCCCGCGCCCGCGCCGGGCCGTTCGGCGGTCCTGCACGTACCGCTGGAACAGCCGCGGGACCAGCTCGCGCGCGATTCCTGGCCCGTTGTCGCGGACCGACACGACGGCGCAGTCGCCGGCCAGCTTGGCGGCGACGACCACCTCGCCGTCGGGGGGCGTGAACTTCAGCGCGTTGCCCACCAGGTTGAAGAGCACCTGCACCAGACGGTCGCGGTCGCAGCGCAGGTTGGCGTCGCTGCACTCGACGTCGGTCCGCAGGACGATCGCCTTGTCGTCGGCCAGCGGCTTGAGCAGGTCCAGCGCGTCCTCGACGACCCCCTGAACGGGGTGGGCGCCGAACTGCATCGACAGCCGGCCGGCGTCGATGCTGGCGACGTCCAGCAGGTCTTCGACCATGTGGCGCATCTGCTGCACGCCGCGCCGGATGCGCTCGATCTGCGTCCAACCCTGACGGCGTTCGTTCGCGGGGGCGCTGCCCAGCAGCATCTGGGTGGTGAGCAGGATGGCCATCAGCGGGTTCTTGAGATCGTGCGAGACGAAGGACAGCACGTCCTCGCGCGCCTTGACGGCCCGGGTCGCGTCGGCGTAGAGCCGCGCGTTCTCGACCGCCAGCGCGATGCGGTTGGCCAGGTCGGTCGTGCTGGTCGCCTCGTCGGAGCCGAAGTGGCGGCCCGAGTCCGTCATGGCCAGGCTGAGGACACCCAGCACCTGGCCGCGGCTGGCAACCGGAACGTAGAGCAACGACCGCGGCGAACAGGCGCAGATGAACGACTCGTGCTTGAACCCGTCCGCGTCGGCGGTCACCGCCGACGGCTTGCAGTCCGCCAGCAGCAACGGCTTGCGATTCGCCACGACCCAGGCGATGGGGGTGCGCGGTCCGTGCGGCGGTCGCGCCATGCGGGCGGCGGCCGACAGGCGGGTGCGGCGCGACTCCCCGTGAGCGACCTCGATGCGCTGAAGGAGACCGCTGGGATCGAAAATGTCCAGGATGGCCACGTCGGCGATCAGAGGGACGGCCCTCCGGATCACCTCGGCGCCCGTGCTCGGGTAGTCGAACGACGAGGCCAGGATCGAGCTCGCCTCGCCCAGGAAGCGCAGCACCTCCTGCGCGCGCTTCAGCACCGAGACGTCCGTGAGCGTCGTCTTGCAGCCGATGACGTGCCCCTGCGGCCCGATGATGGGCGTGCTGGTGATCTGGGTGGGGACGACGGACCGGCCCCGCGGGCCGATCTCGATCTCGTGCGACACGGGCACCACCCGGTCCAGGCAGGTCTGGATGTGTTCGCGCAGCCGCTGCCGGGATTCGGCCCGCACCAGGGTGGACAGCCCGCGGCCGATCAGCAGGCTCCGCTCCGTGCGAAACAGCGTCGCGGCGGTCAGGTTCGCCTCCAGGATCTTGCCGGCGCCGTCGAGTGTCAGGTACGCCACGGGCGCGAAGTCGTAGAGGTCGGCGTAGCGGGCGCTGGACTCTTCGAGCTGCGCGTGCGATTCGCGCAGCTGCTGGTTCTGAAGCTCCAGCTCGGCGCGGTGGATCTCCAGCTCGTGAACCAGATGCTGGATCTCCTCGGTCCATTCCTGGTCCAGCGACCCGAGCTCCGAATCCCGCGTCCTGTCACCCGCCGCCCGGCTGCCGGGTGATTCGGGGTGGTTGGGCGCACCACCGCCTTCTCCCCGGCCGTACATGTTCGTCCTCCCCGTGCTCACGACTCCCTCTTCTCAGCCCCCCTTGCCGCGGTCTCCGCCGCGTGCGCCTGCAAATCGACCAGAATGATCACCGCCCCCTTAATTGCGTGATCAAGGGTCTTGTAGGGAAGCACTCGTATTCGATACCGACGCCGGTCGGCGCACAACAGTTCTTTTTCGATCGGCGTCAGATATTCGATCACGCGGCTTGCGAGATCTTCGACCCGTTCGCCCATGACGAAGGCGTTCAGCTGGCTGACGGAGCGGCCGATGTCGCTGGTGACCAGGTTCAGCATCTCTTCGGCCACGTGCGTGTAACGCCGGATGCGCAGGTCCAGACCCACGATCACGATCGCCTCGCCAATGGCGGACAGGACGTTGTGCAGGTCGTCGTTCGCCAGCTGTAGGTCGATCATCCGGTTTTGCAGCTCCTCGTTGACCGTCGTCAGCTCCTCGTTGGACGACTGCAGCTCCTCTTTCGAGGTCTCCAGCTCCTCGTTGGTGCTCTGGAGCTCTTCGTTGGACGACTGGAGCTCCTCGTTCGACGACTTCAGCTCCTCGTTGGCGCTCTCCAGCTCCTCGATGGTGCTTTGCAGGTACTCCTTGGTCACCATCAGCTCGCGTTCGAGCTCGGTGGCGCGTGAATCATCGGGGGTGGCGGCGCTCGTCGCGGGCGCCGCGGCGGCGGCCGGGCTCGCCTCGTGGAACAGCACCAGCAAGAACGGCGACTTGGTCTCCGGTTCGACGATGGGAACCACCTCCAGCGTCACGGCGCGGCTTCCCCGCTCGTCGCTCAGGTGGCACTGCACCCTGGCGCGCTCGCGGCGCGACTTGGCCTCATGGATGGCGCGGCGCAGGTCGGCGTGCAGCGCGGGGCGGGCCAGGCGAAGGATGTTGAAGCTGGGGGCCCCCGGCATGGGCTCCAGGTAGGCGCCGGTCCGGCCGCGGATGTGGACGATGTCCAGGTCCTCGTTGACCACGACGCCGGCGGGCGCGTAGAGCTCGACGATCTTGTGCTCGACGGCGCTGGCCAGGTTGGTGGTCGTGCGCTGGGTGCTCGGCATCTCGGCGGGCCGGCGCGGGTCCACCGGCTGCACCCCGAACGAGATGTCCAGCGCGCCGGCCGAGACGACGTGGCGCTTGGAATAGAGCTTGTTCTTGCGGTCGATCAGCCGGAAGTACTCGGAGGCGTCGCCGACGGTCTCCGACGTGCCGAGCATCAGGTACCCGCTCGGCAGCAATGAATAGTTCAGGATCCGGAGCACCTTCTTCTGGACGGCCGGCCGCAGATAGATGAGCAGGTTGCGGCAGCTCACCAGATCCAGCCGCGAAAACGGCGCGTCCTTGATGACGTTCTGATTCGAGAAGACCACCATGTCGCGCACGCGGCGTGACACCTGGTACTTGCCGTCGGCCTTGAAGAAGAACCGCTGCAGCCGGTCGGGGCTGACGTCCAGCTCGATGTTCTCCGGGTAGAGGCCGCGGCGGGCCATCTTGATCGAATCCTCGTCGACGTCGGTGCCGAACACCTGCAGGCGGTACTCCGGCGCGCGCTCGCCCAGGAACTCGAGGAGGTCGATCGCGATCGAGTAGACCTCTTCGCCTGTCGAGCAGGCGGGTACCCAGACCCGGATCTGCGCCCCGGCGGACTTGCTCTCCAGGATGCGCGGGAAGATGCGCGTTTGCAGCGCCTGGAACGGCTCCGCGTCCCGGAAGAAGCTGGTGACGTTGATGAGCATGTCCTTGTACAGGAGGCCCAGCTCGTCCGGCGTGGCGAGCACGTACTTGACGTACTCGGACTGTTTCTCGATCCGGTGCAACGCCATCCGGCGTTCGATGCGGCGGTCGATGGTCGTCGGCTTGTAGGCGGTCAGGTCGTTGCCGAACGCGGCCCGGATCAGCACGATCAGCTTGTTGACCTCGGGCTGGACCTCGGTCGCCGGGGGCCGAACGCGCGCCAGGTAGGGATGCTGCGCGACCTGCAACAGCTGCCTGGCGATCTGGTCGGCAGGCAGGACGAAGTCGGCCCAGCCGCTGTCGATCGCGCTGCGGGGCATGCTCTCGAACTTCGCAGAGGTTGGATCCTGGGCAAACGTTATGCCGCCGACCTCTTTGATCGCCTTGAGGCCGAAGGTGCCGTCCGTCCCCGTTCCGGAGAGGACCACGCCAATCGCCCGCGACCCCTGGTCCTCGGCGAGCGAGCGAAAGAAGTAGTCGATGGGCAGATGCGGACCGCGCGGGCGATTGGCGGGCAAGGGCATCGTCTGCAAGACGCCCCGCAAGATCGCCAGATCGACGTTCGGCGGAATCACGTACACGTGGTTCGGCGCCACCGCCGTCCCGTCCTTCGCCAGCGCGACCTGGTAGGTGCTGGCGCGGGCAAGCAGCGTCGGCAGCATCGTCTCGTGAGCAGGGGACAGGTGCTGGACGACGATGACGGCCGTCGAGTCGAGCGACAGGTTGGCCAGCAGCGCGGTGAGCGCCTCCAGCCCGCCGGCGGAAGCGCCGACGCCGACGATCAGCGGCCCGCTCGGATTGCCGCCGTCGTTCCCGTCACCGGTGCCTGGCGGATTGTCGGTCAGCGCGTCCCCCCCCGTACCTTGTTCTGCTCCGCCGGCGCCGTCAACAGCGCCCAACGTGCAGCTCAGTTCGGGACGCCGGAGGTTCCGGCGGTCGGACTGACCGGGGGGCCGGCCGATCCGTTGTTGACCGGACCGGCGGGGCCTGGACCCAGGTTCACGTCCGACGGCACGATGACGGACTTCTTCTGGGGCGGCGGGGGGATGGGTTCTGCGGGGGCGGCCGCGGCAGGCGCCGGGTCAGCGGCCGGCCGGGTGGTGCTGGTCGGCGTCGCGCACGCCAGCAAGAGCGCGCCCAGCACCGGGCCTTTGAGACATTTGAAGAAGGGGCGCGCGACCATCCGGACCACAACCTAAGCCGGTTCCTGAAAATCGGAACCCCACCCGGCGGGGAAGCTCACCCGAACGTTTCGCCGTTCCATCCCCAGAGGTACCCGACCGCGTCGCCGAACTCGACGTAGATCCGGTCGCGCGCCACGCCGAGGCCGGCGGACAGCCGGTCGCACAGCGCCGCCGACAGGCTCGCCGTGTCGTCGGCCGTCATCTTGCCCACGTTCCGGACGACGACGAAGGCGGCGGGGTCGGGCGTCCCGCCGAACGTCATCGCCAGGTCGGGGCAGAGGCAGGTCATCACCCAGCGCTCGGGCTTCTGAAACCGGGCGGCCAGCAGCTTGGACAGATCGCCGAGCAGCGCCTTCTGGGCATCGGGCGCGGGAGCGGCGGCGGAGGTGAACACCTGGACGAGCGGCATTCCGGTCTCCTAACGTCTCCGGCGCCGGCTGGCAACCGCGCTGTTTTCCGGGTCCGTCCTGTGTTACGAGGGGCCGATGACAACTCGGATGACCAGGGTCGCGGGGCTCGCCTGCGTGTTCGTATTCGTTTCGGCCGCCGGCTGCAACAAGCTGCGCGGCGGTGGCAGCGGCGCGACGCCGACGACGGAGGACGAAAAGACGTTCTACACGCTGGGTATGCTGCTGGGGCGCAACCTGGGCACGTTCAACATGAACGCCGCAGAGCTGGAGATGGTGAAGTCCGGCCTGAGCGACATGGTCCTCAAGAAGCCGCAGAAGGTGGAGCTCGACACCTACGGCCCCAAGGTCGACGCGCTGGCGCGCAAGCGCGGGCAGGAGCGGGTCGAGATCGAGAAGGAGTCGTCGAAGAAGTTCCTCGACGCCGCCGGGCGCGAGTCGGGCGCGGTCGTCTCGCCTTCGGGGCTGGTGTTCAAGACGGTCACGCCGGGGACCGGCCCGTCGCCCGGCCCGACCGACAAGGTCACCGTGCACTACGAGGGGCGGCTGACGGACGGCACCGT
>CAZPUH010000806.1:0-3211 GCA_964589215.1 uncultured Myxococcales bacterium
GTTCGGATCGCCCATGGGCGCCGCCGCGATCATGCCCCCCTTGATGATGACCGCCGGCTTGGCCCCGAAGAACGCGGGACGCCACAGCACCAGGTCGGCCAGCTTGCCGGGCGTGATGGACCCGACCTCGTGCGCGATGCCCGCCGTCAACGCCGGGTTGATCGTGTACTTGGCCAGATAGCGCTTCACCCGCACGTTGTCGTTGCGCGCCGTGTCCTCGGGCAGCGCGCCGCGCTGGACCTTCATCTTGTGCGCCGTCTGCCAGGTCCGCGTCACGACCTCGCCCACGCGCCCCATCGCCTGCGAGTCGCTGGACATCATGCTGATCGCGCCGAGATCGTGCAGGATGTCCTCGGCCGCGATGGTCTCCCGCCGGATGCGCGACTCGGCGAACGCGACGTCCTCGGCGATGGCCGGATCCAGATGGTGGCAGACCATCAGCATGTCCAGGTGCTCGTCGACGGTGTTCACCGTGTAGGGTCGCGTGGGGTTCGTCGACGACGGCAACACGTGCGCCACGCCGCACACCTTGATGATGTCGGGCGCGTGACCGCCGCCGGCGCCCTCGGTGTGGAAGCTGTGGATGGCGCGCCCCTTGAACGCGGCCAGCGTGTCCTCGACGAAGCCGGATTCGTTCAGCGTGTCGGTGTGGATCGCGACCTGGACGTCGTGCATCTCGGCGACCGAGAGGCAGCAGTCGATGGCCGCCGGCGTGGTCCCCCAGTCCTCGTGCAGCTTGAGGCCGACGCACCCCGCGACGATCTGCTCGTGCAGCCCCTCGGGGCGGCTGGCGTTCCCCTTGGCCAGGAAGCCCAGGTTCATGGGCAACGCGTCCGCCGCCTGCAGCATGCGCGCGATGTTCCAGGGGCCGGGCGTGCAGGTGGTCGCGTTGGTCCCCGCCGCCGGGCCGGTACCGCCGCCGATCATCGTGGTCACGCCCGACATCAGCGCGTGCTCGACCTGCTGGGGCGAGATGAAGTGGATGTGCGTGTCGATGGCGCCCGCCGTCAGCAGGCACCCCTCGCCGGCGATGATCTCCGTGCCCGGGCCGATCACGATGTCGACGCCCGGCTGCACGTCGGGGTTGCCGGCCTTGCCCAGACCGACGATGCGCCCGCTGCGGATGCCCACGTCGGCCTTCACGATGCCGGTGGTGTCGACCACCAAGGCGTTCGTGATCACCAGGTCGGCCGCCTCGGCGGCGCCGCGCTGGCTCTGCCCCATGCCATCGCGGATCACCTTGCCGCCGCCGAACTTCACCTCCTCGCCGTAGACCGTGTGGTCGCGCTCGACCTCGATCCACAGATCGGTGTCCCCCAGGCGCACGCGGTCGCCCGTCGTGGGGCCGTACATCTCGGCGTAAGCGGCGCGGTCGATCGTCTTCATGGCTTTGGCGCGTCCAGCGGGCCCATCACGTCGCCGCGGAACCCTTGCGCGATGCGCGCGCCGTCGTAGGCGACCAGGTCGACGGTGCGGGTCTGGCCCGGCTCGAACCGCACGGCCGTGCCGGCCGGGATGTCCAGGCGAAAGCCGCGCGCCTTGTCGCGATCGAAGGTCAGCGCCGGGTTCACCTCGGCGAAGTGATAGTGCGAGCCCACCTGGATCGGCCGGTCGCCCGTGTTGGCGACCTCGACACGCACCGTGGTCCGCCCTTCGTTCAGCGCGATCGTCCCGGGCGCGGCCTCGACGGCGCCGATGCCCATCGGCCGCCGCACGGCGATCGGCTGGTGGACGGTGACCAGCTTGGTGCCGTCGGGGAACGTGGCCTCGACCTGGACGTCGGGGATCAGCTCGGCGACCCCCTCCATGACGTCGTCCTCGGTCAGAAGCCGCGTGCCTTCTTCCATCAGCTCGGCGACCGTGCGCCCGTCGCGCGCCCCCTCGAGGATGGCCGCCGAGATGTAGGCGACCGCTTCGGGATAGTTCAGCTTCAAGCCGCGCGCCTTCCGCCGCTCGGCCAGCAGGGCGGCGGTGAACAGCAGCAGCTTGTCCTTCTCGCGGGGGGTGAGCTCCATGGGCGTCGGCGCTAAGTAGACCAGATACGGGGCGCGACGGCGGCACGATCGAACAGAGACCTGCGCAGCGCCCGCCAGGTGTCGTGAACGAACGTCCGCGCGCGCTCGGCGTCGCATCCCAGATGCCGGACGACCAGGACGTCGCCGTCGGCCACCACCGTCGGCGCCGCGCGATCGCCGGCCGGCAGCTCGCGGGCGGCCGCGCGCAGGCCGTCGACGATCTCGGGCGGCGGCGCGGGCGAGGCGACGACCGAGGTCAACACGGTCGCGCCGCCCAGCCCCCAGGGCGCGGTCTGCACGGCGCCGCCCCCCTCGAACCGGGTCCGCTCGATCAGCAGGGGGACGCCGTTCCGTCGCAGCGCGAACGACTGCCGGCAGGCGCCGCGCAGGAAAGGCGCCTCGCGCGCGGGCAGGCCGAAGCACAGCGTCTCGGCGCCCAGGAAGCGCGCCCCGACGCCCAGGTCGACCTCCGTCGCGAGCTCGACGTCCGCGCCGTCGTAAACGATGATCTCCTGCGGCAGCCACTCGAGCGCGCCGCCGTCGTCGACAGCCAGCGCGTGCGTCTGGCGCGCGAGCGGTCCGCGCGTGCGGTAGGCCTTGCCGGCGGCCGGGGTGGTCACCAGCGCGCGCGCCCCGGGACCGACCGCCAGCTCCAGCCGCAGCTGGTCGCCGCCGACCAGCCCGCCCGGCGGGTGCAGCAGGTACACATGACAGACCTCGCGGCCCTCGGGGAAGAACGGACGCTGGACCAGGAACGGTCCCCGGTGCGCGCGCCGGGTCAGCGCGGTCGCGCCGCTCGCGTCCGCCGTGAACCCCAGCGCCAGCGAGGCGCCCCAGCCGGCGGCGTCAGGACCCGGCACTGGGGGTGCCGGGCTCCACGAACGTGTTGGGCTTGCGCCAGACCAGCCAGGCGACGCACCCCTCCGGGCTCTCGACGGTGTGGACGGAGCCGGCCGGCTTGAGCACGTGAGACCCGGCGGGATAGACCCCGTCGTCGTCGCGCTGGGACCCGCGCAGGATCCGGATCTCCTCGATGTCTTCGTGGCGGTGGCGCGGAACCCGCGCGCCCGGGGCATAGCGCAAGAGCGCGCTGGACGCGCCGTGCTGCGGATCGCCCCACAGGCGGCTGATCTCGACGCCGGGCTGAAACGGCTGCCACGTGAATTCGTTTCGCTCGAGGCGCGCCAGGATCTCGT
>CAZPUH010000807.1:0-4072 GCA_964589215.1 uncultured Myxococcales bacterium
CACTTTTCCAGTTGGCGCTGCTCGGACGCGGCGAGGACAATCGCAACAGGTTTCGGGCCTGGGCGCATCGAGTACACCTCCTGTGTACCCGATGCACTGCCTCCTGTTAATTGTCTACTAACTTCTGAGACAGGACACTAGGCTCAATGCCGTTCACTTAGGGCGCAACATGGCAGGAACGCGGCCGAAACGGGTGTGTGAAACGCCAGGACGCCGGAGACGCCAAAAGGCTGGAGTGCACCTGCCCGGGTTTCGTGGACACCCCACTAGGCCGCAAAATGCCTGGGAAGGTGTCCCAGATGCCCACGAGCAAGCGGAAGCGATACACGACTGAGTTCAAACAGGAGGCCGTCCGGCTCCTGAATTCCGACCCAAGACCTGCACGAGAGATCGCCCGGGAGCTGGGGGTGCAGCAGGCGATGCTTTACCGGTGGCAGCGGCAGCTTCAAGGGGGCCCCAAAGCCGTTGGCAGCCTGGACGAAGCCCTGTCGCCCGGCGAACGAGAGGAGCTTCGGAGGCTGCGCAAGGAAGTCGGGCAGCTGCGAATGGAGCGGGAGATCTTAAAAAAAGCGACGGTGTATTCAACGGGTCCACGCAACGGGGGTGAGGACTCGCATGCCGCAGAGCGCACGCCGCGTAAATTTCTCCGCCGCTGATCGAGCTGAGCTCTGGCGCCTATGGAAGGACGGGAAGTCCATCAGCGATATCGCGCGGGCTCTTCGACGGGAACCTGGGACCATTCACTCGTTTCTGTCAGCGGCAGGCGGGATTGCACCGGTGCCCCGCGTGCGCAGAGACCGGGCTCTGTCCTTGACAGAGCGTGAGGAGATATCGAGGGGCGTGTCAGCCGGCAACTCGGTCCGAGGAATAGCTGCAAGGCTGGGACGGCCGCCGTCCACCGTGAGCAGGGAACTCCGCAGAAACGGCGGGACAAGCGCGTACCGCGCCATCCAGGCAGATGCCCGCGCCTCGGCCAGGGCACAGCGCCCAAAGGTGTGCAAGCTCGCTCGAGATCCGAAACTGCGGGCGGCGGTGGCAGCGAAGCTCGAGCTGGATTGGTCGCCCGAGCAGGTCGCGGGCTGGTTGAAAGTAGCCTTCCCGGGCAAGGAGGCCATGCACGTGTCACACGAGACCATCTATCGAACGCTGTTCATCCAGTCTCGAGGTGCCCTGAAACGAGAACTCGTCGGCCATCTCCGTTCGCGACGGATGATGCGACGAGGCCGGACGGCGACCCGAGCCGGCCAAGCCCGTGGCCAGATCATCGATGCCGTGTCGATTCGAGATCGGCCACCCGAAGTCGAAGACCGGGCGGTGCCAGGTCACTGGGAGGGAGACATGATCTCGGGCGCCAGCAACACACACATCGCGACCTTGGTGGAACGAACTTCGCGGTTGACGCTCCTCGTGAAGCTGCCGGGCAAAGACGCCTCCACCGTAGCGCGGGCCGTCGCTCGAAAAATTCGCCACCTCCCGACCGAGCTGCGCCGAACTCTGACATGGGACCGCGGCCCCGAGATGGCGCAGCACAAGGCGTTCAGCGTCGCCACGGACGTTCGGGTCTACTTCTGTGATCCACAGAGTCCATGGCAGCGAGGAACCAACGAGAACACCAACCGGCTGCTCCGACAGTACTTCCCCAAGGGATCCCTTCTGGACGGGTACTCCCAAGCCGACCTCAACAGCGTCGCCCGCCGACTGAACAACCGGCCCCGGAAGACCCTCCACTTCCGAACCCCAGCTTCTGTCTTTGCCCAAGCGTTGCCTTGACAGGTTGAGTCTGCCACGGCCTTCTTCGCCAAGGAAAGCAAATGAGGTTCCGCTTCATCGAGGCGGAGAAGGCCAACTACCCGATAACCGTGCTCTGCCGGGTTCTTCGCGTCAGGCGTTCTGGATTCTATGCATGGCGGGAGCGAGTCCCTTCGATGCGTGCGCGGACGAACGTTGTGGCTCGGGTCCATATTCGGGCGATCTACCCGATTCCCTGCTCGTGAAGCTCCCGGTAGACGCGGGGGCTACCGTACCGGCGTCGATGCTGCCGCTGCCTACCGGGCGGCACGTCCTCGGGCATGGTTGGCTTTCGCTCACCGTTGCCTCACGGCAACGCCCTCCTAGGCTACAATTCAGGGGCAATGCCCGATCTGCCTTCGCGGCGCCGTCCAGCTCGTCCCTCCTGGTCCGAGCCGATCGCCGACCGTCTGACGCCGGCCATCAAGGCGTTCGTCATCGCCGACGCCATCCTGTACGCCTTTTACGTCTTCGTTCGAGAGGTCCGCGGCCCGATGACCGCGCACCTGGCCCTGGGGCCCGGGTTGTGGCACGGCGAGGTGTGGCAGCTGGTCACCTCGCTGTTCGTGCACTTCGACCTGCTGGGCTTCGTCTTCAACATCATCGGGCTCTGGTTCGTCGGCGCCTTCATCGAGCGCACCCAGGGCACGCGCCGGTTCGTGTCGCTGTTCCTGATCTCGGGGGTGCTGGCCAACGTCGCGCTGGCCGGGGTGGCGCACCTGCGGACCTACCAGTCGGGCGTCGTGTTCGACGGCTGCTCGTTCGCGATCCTCGCGCTTTTCTGCGCCTTTGGCCGCATTTACGGGCGGGCGCCGACCCAGGTGTTCGGGGCGCTGACGATGCAGGCGCGGCACCTTGCCCTGATCTTCGTCGGTTGGGGCGTGGTCGCCAGCCTGCTGCGCGCGGACTGGGCTCAGCTGACGGCGACGCTGGTCGCGGCGGCCGCCGGGTATCTGGGCGCCGCGCCCGGCGGGTTCCGCGAGGCGTGGGGCAGCTTCCGCATCCGCCGGCTCAAGCGCCGGTACCGGGTCCTGGATGGCGGAGCGGGGCCGGCCCGGCGGCCGCCCAAGAGCTACCTGAATTAACGGGCGCCGCGCTGCGCGCCCCGGAGCCTTTGCATTCCGGCGCCGGCGACGCTAATTTCCCGTGTTCGACAACCGAAGAGCTGGGGGAGCCGCCCGAAAGGCTGAGAGGCGCCGCCGACACGAGTGTCGACAGGCGCGACCCCTGAACCTGATCCGGGTAATGCCGGCGAAGGAAAGCGAGACACGATGAACAACGGAACCAAGGGGAACGGCGGCGCGGGCAAGCGCGGTCTGCCGATGGTCGAAGAAGATCCCGTCGACGGTCTGGCGCCGCTGGGCGAGCTGCCCGGGTCGGAGCGGGCCTATCTGACGGACGGCGAGCTGCAGGTGCCGGTCCGGCGCGTCACGGTCGGCGCGGGCGAAGCCCCCATCGACGTCTACGATCCGGCCGGGCCACGCAACGTCGATCCGCACGTCGGCCTGCCGAAGCTGCGGCAGCCCTGGATCGACCGGCGAATCGCCCGCGGTGACACGAACTTCAGCCAGATGCACTACGCCCGCAAGGGCGAGCTGACCGAAGAGATGCGCTTCGTCGCGCTCCGCGAAGGGGTCACGCCCGAGTTCGTGCGGGACGAGGTCGCGCGCGGGCGCGCCATCATCCCGGCCAACCGCAACCATCCGGAAGCCGAGCCGATGATCATCGGGAGAAACTTCCTGGTGAAGATCAACGCGAACATCGGCAACTCGGCGGTCTCTTCGTCCATCGGGGAAGAGGTCGACAAGCTGCGCTGGTCCGTGCGCTGGGGCGCCGACACCGTGATGGACCTGTCGACGGGCACCGACATCCACGCGACGCGCGAGTGGATCATCCGGAACTCGCCGGTGCCGATCGGGACGGTGCCGATCTATCAGGCGCTGGAGAAGGTCAAGGGCAAGCCCGAGGACCTGAACATCGACGTCTTCCTCGAAACGCTGGTCGAGCAGGCCGAGCAGGGCGTCGACTACTTCACGATTCACGCCGGCGTGCTGCTGCGGTACGTGCCGCTGACGGCGCGGCGGGTCACCGGCATCGTGTCGCGCGGTGGCTCGATCATGGCCAAGTGGTGCCTGGCGCACCACCAAGAGAACTTTCTGTACACCCACTTCGAGCGCATCTGCGAGGTGATGAAGAAGTACGACGTCTCGTTCAGCCTGGGCGACGGGCTGCGGCCCGGCTCGATCGCCGACGCCAACGACGAGGCGCAGTTCGCCGAGCTGCA
>CAZPUH010000808.1:0-7031 GCA_964589215.1 uncultured Myxococcales bacterium
CACCGAGGAGACGTGGCAGGGGTTGCTGGCGGGTCGGTCCGGGATCGGTCCCATCACGCATTTCGATCACACCGCCTTCGCGACGCATTTCGCGGGCGAGGTGAAGAACTTCGATCCGACGCGCTGGATGACGGCGCGCGAAGCGAAGACGTTCGACCCCTTCGTGCAGTACGCGATGGCGGCCGGATCGCTGGCGGTGGCCGACTCCGGGCTGGAGATCTCCGGTGAGTTTGCCGAACGTGTCGGCTGCTTCGTGGGCGCCGGCCTGGGCGGCGTGACAACCATCGAAGCGACGTGCAAGACGCTGTGGGATAAGGGGCCGCGGCACGGATTTTCCCCCTTCTTCGTTCCGATGATCATCGTCAACCTGGCGTCGGGGAACCTGTCGATCCGGTTCGGTGCCAAGGGGCCGAACCTCTCGCAGGTCTCCGCCTGCTCGACGGGCGCGCACGCCATCGGCGACGCGGCCCGCGTGATCGAGCGCGGCGACGCCGACGCGATGATCTGTGGCGGCACCGAGGCGACGGTGACGCCGCTGGGTGTCGGCGGCTTCAACGCGATGCGGGCGCTGTCGACGCGCAACGACGACCCGCAGGGGGCGTCACGGCCATTCGACAAGGAACGTGACGGGTTCGTGATCGCCGAGGGTGCCGGCATCCTGGTCATCGAGGAGCTGGAGCACGCGAAGGCGCGTGGCGCGAAGATCTACGCGGAGGTGAAGGGGTACGGCCTCAACGCGGACGCGCACCACATCACGTCGCCGGCGCCGGAGGGCGAGGGCGCCCAGCGCTGCATGAAGCTGGCGCTGAAGGACGCCAAGCTGTCGCCCAGCGACATCGGGTACATCAACGCGCACGGCACGTCGACGAAGATCAACGACGCCACGGAGACGCTGGCGATCAAGAAGGTCTTCGGCGATCACGCCCGCAAGCTGATGGTCAGCTCGACGAAGTCGATGACCGGCCACATGCTGGGCGCGACCGGCGGCGTCGAGACCGCGATCTGCGCGCTGGTCGTGGCGCGCGGCGTGGTGCCGCCCACCATCAACTACAAAACGCCCGACCCCGACTGCGACCTGGACTATGTTCCCAACACGGCCCGTGAGGTGCGCGTGCAGCACGCGCTCACCAACAGCTTCGGGTTCGGTGGGACGAACGCCTGCCTGGTCCTGAGCCGCCACGGATGATCTGGAGGGACCCGCAAGGGTCCCCGTTGTCGACGCCGGCGGCTCAGGCCGGCAAGTGGGCCATCAGCGCGAAGAGAGCTCGGCCTCGGCCTGCAGCCAATCCTGCTCGTGGTAGCCGTCGATGCCGCCACGCTGCAAGTACAGCTCGTAGGATCGCTTGGCGATCTCCTCGTACGACGGCGCCGTCTTGCCGGCCGCCGCCGTGGTGGTGATGTCGGTCGCCTTCTTCGAGCTGGCCTTCACGGCCTTCGGCGCCGAGGTCTTCTCCCCTTTGACTGTCTTCCGCCCGGTGGTGTTCATGGGTCCGATCTTATAGGCCCACCGTTTCGTTGCCGCAAAAAAACTGCCCTCAATTCGACCCAATTGACGATGCGGCGATTGTTTCCGAATTGTCAGTCAACAGCTCGCTCTCTTCCTCGAGCTCGTCCGCGATCGCAACGACGAGCCCAATCGCCAATTCGTGTGGAAGATGAGCGTCGCTGGTCATCACTTCGGCGAGCGTGAATGACCACCGGCGGTCACTCTTGGCCCAATCGACGATTTCTTGCGGCGCTTCGATGCGCCGGCGCGCCAGCTCGTAGAGCTCCGCCCTGTGCTGAACACGGTGCATCTCCGTACGGAGATCCTGGATCAGCTTCGCGAGCTTCTTGGGCTGAGGCGGGGTCACAACCTCCCAGAAATCTGGGAACGGCAATTGCGCTCGCAACCCCTCCCCACCTGAATTCCTCGCGACTACCTTGAGTTGTGTCGGGGACCCCAAGCAGGGATTCCAACAAATCAACCTGGGGAGAGTGCAATGGACGGGTGGGGAATTGCGAGAATGGCTTGGACGGGCGCATTTGCCGGCTTGCTGCTGAGCGCCGGCGCAGCCCGCGCCGACGATGCTTTCGGGACGTTGCCGGCTGCCACCGACGCGGCGCCCTCGGCGGATCACGTACGGTCGAGCACGGAGCCGCCCCCGTTCGATCCGAACAGCGCCGACGCGGTCCGCGCGCGCAAGCAGGCGGCGGCCGAGGCCAAGCGGAATCCGCCCAAGCCGGCGCCCGCGCGTCCTGTCGTCCACGCGCCCGCTGCGGCGCCGAGCGGTGAACGAGCAGCGGCATCCGACTCTGCTGCGCCGTCAACGTCGGAGCCGGCGCCGGAGGCTGCGTCGCGGCCGACGACGGCGCAGGTGACGGCCACGCCGTTTGCGCGCCCCGCGACGGCAACGCCGTTCACCCGGCCCCCGGCGGCCACGCCCGCGACGGCTCCGGTGACGGCCACGCCAGCGGGCGCTCCCGTGACGGCCACGCCGTCGACGGGCGACAACTGGGTCGACCCGTTCGTCACCGCGCCCCCACAACGGAACGCGCTGACCACCCCATCGGTGACCGCGACGCCGCCGGTTGCCCCCAGCCCGATTGCCCCGACCGACAGGGCCGAGTCGGCCACTCCAGCAGGCACAGACACCGTCGGCGCCGCGGCCACCACCCCCGCGGCGCCGGCGGCTGCTCCTGCCGACATCGACGCGACGGGCAGCAACCGCCTGAACCAGGTCGTGCCCCGGGTCATCGGCGTCGACTCGATGGGCAATTCGAGCAGCGGGGCCGCCGAGCCGGCCGAGCCCGGAACCGGGACGACGAGCCGTCCGCCCGACACGGGCGCCGGCCCCGCGCCGGGCGGCGGGGAGGATGCGCCGCTGCCGCCGTCCCCGTCGTTCGAAAACGGGAGCTCGCCGTCCTCGCCGTAGCGTCCGGTCTCAGGGGCCCGCGGCCTAGGCGGCGCGGGCCGCGATCGCGGCTTCGACGTCTTCGAGGCGCTTGGGAATGGCCGCGGTGAGCACCTCGCGGCCCTCCTCGGTGACCAGCACGTCGTCTTCGATGCGGATGCCCCGCACGTCGCGAAACTTCTCCAGCCGCGTTCGATCCAGGCGCCCCTTGGCGACGCCGGCCAGGGTCGGGTTGTCGAGGATCGCGGGCGCCAGATACAGGCCAGGCTCGACGGTGACCGCCATGCCGGGCAGGAGATCGCGGTCCAGGCGCAGGGCGCCGAGCCCGAACTGGGACGCGCGCTGGCGACCGGGGGCGTAACCGGCGCGATCGCCCAGGTCCTCCATGTCGTGCACGTCCAGCCCCAGCAGGTGTCCGACTCCGTGCGGAAACAGCAACGCCACCACGCCCTCCTCGGCCAGCGCGATGGGGTCGCCGCGCAAGATGCCCAGGTCGACCAGCCCCGCCGCCAGCGCCTGGGCGGCAATCCGGTGGACGTTCAGGTACCGGGTGCCGGGGCGCACGGCCGCGATCGCCTGCCGCTGCGCTTCCAGCACCAGCAGGTAGAAGTCTCGCTGCGTGGGCGAGAACTTGCCCGACACGGGCCAGGTCCGGGTGACGTCGCCCGCCCAGCCGCCCTGCGTCTCGGCGCCGACGTCCGCGAGCAGCAGGTCGCCCCCCGCCAGCTTCTGGTCGGACCGCCCGCTGTGAAGGATCTCTCCGTGCGGCGTCACGATGGACGGATACGCGGTCGTCATCCCGCGGGCCGATAGCTGCGCCTCCATGGCCGCCCGCACGACCCAGGCAGCCTGGCCGGGTCGGGTGGTGGCCATGCCGGCGCGGTGGGCGGCGGCCGTCGCCTCCGCGGCCAGGCGCAGCTCGGCAATCGCCGCCTCGTCGTGCTGGAGGCGCAGCGCGATCATGGCCTCGGCCAGCGGAACGTCGAGGACGTCGACCTGGCCGGCGCGGATCTCGCGCCCCAGCATGCGGCTCTGTTCCAGGCAGGTCTCGGCGTCGGGGGCGGGGAGGGTGGCGACGGCGCGACCGCGCAGGCTGGCGGCGAGCCGCGCGAACGGCCGCACGGCGCACGCGGTCGCGGCCGCGATCTGCTCGGGCGTGAGGGGCGCCCCCTCCCACAGGGCCTGGTCGGGGTGGGGATCGGGGACGTACAGCGTGAAGGCCGCGCCGTCGTAGACCCCCATCGCGCCCGGCAGCGGCAGCCCGAACAGGTACAGGAAGTGGCTGCTGGCCCGGTACGGGTAGAGGTTGGCCGCGTAGTTTCGCGGGCGGGGAACGCCGGCCGCAATCAGGACGGGCCGGGTGCCCAGCAGCCGTGCCAGCTTGGCGCGGCGCGCTTCCAGATGTCCCTGCGACGCCATGCCGCCATTATAGACGCCGGGCCGCGCGTTCAGGGTCGGGGACGCGGCGGCCTGGGCGGCGGGGGGCGCGCCGTGGCGCCGTCCTCCGGCCAGGCGTGCTTCGGGTACCGACGCCCCAGCTCCCGCCGCAGCGCCGGATAGTGCTGCCGCCAGAAGCCGGCCAGGTCGCGGGTGACCTGCACGGCGCGCCCGTTCGGCGCCAGCAGGTGAATCGTCAGCGGGACGCGCCCTCCCGCAATGGCGGGCGCGGCGGTGGTGCCGAAGAAGTCCTGCAGGCGCGATTCGATCCAGGGCGGGGCGGCCGCCTCGTAATGGACCGTCACGCTGCGCCCGGCGCCCAGCGGGACGCGCGTCGGCGCCAGCGTCTCCAGCGCGCGGCGCGCCTCGGGCGACAGCGACGCCAGGATGGTCGACGCCAGGTCGGCGCCGGGGGCCGCGAGGTCGGCGAACCCGACCCGCCCCACGCAGGCCAGGCGGATCAGCTCCGTCAGCGCGTCCGCGCCCAGGTGGGGCAGGGGCGCTTCAGGGACGTGCTGGCGCACGAAGGCGACGCGCTCCAGCAGCGCCGGGATCGCCTCGCCGCCCGGCAGCCGCTCGATCCCCCGCGCCAGCGCCGCGTCGGCCAGCAGGCGGGCCGTCTCGTCGTCGGCGGGCGCGGGCCCGGTGCGGGCGTCCAGCAGCAGCCCACCGTACGCGAGCCCGCTGGTCTGCTCGACCCGTTCGGTTTCGGGGTTGAACGCTCGCCGATCGACGTCGATCACGCGCTCGGGGAAGAGATCCAGCAGCCACTCGGGCTCGATGCGCGCGCTCAGGCGGACCTGCGGGCGGGCGGCGCCGGCCCGACCGGCCCGCCGCGCGTCGACGACGTCCAGCGCGACCAGCCACGCGCCCGGCTGCGCGCGGCCGACCTCGGCGCTGCCGCCGCCCGCGAACACGACGGTGGTGCCGTCCGGCTCCCGCCGGTGCGCCACGCGGTCTGGAAAGCCTGCCAGCAGCGCCATCTCGACGGGCGTGCTCCCACCGCGCCGTTCGTCCGGCGGCGGCAAGCTGCTCACCAGCTGGCGCCGGGCGCGGCGCGTCTCCTCGACGGCGCGCGGATCCAGCTCGAGGCGCCGCAGGGCGTCCGGCCGGAACCGCTCGCGCTCGGCGTCGCGAAAGGCTTCGATCAGATCACCGACGTCGGCGCCCCGCTCGAATTCGCCGTGGCCGGCGCCGAACGACGCCCGCGCCGTGCGCCGGATGTCCCGCTCGGCGATCAAGGTCGCCGCCAGCGCGGCGTCGTCCAGGCAGCCGCCGCTCTGACCGGCGACGACGATGCGGGCCAGCCGCGGGTGCGTGGGCAGCAGCTGCATCCGGCGGCCGACGGCGGTCAACCCCGGCGCGTCCACGGCCCCCAGCTCCGCCAGCAGCGCGCGCGCCGCGCCCCAGGCCGCCGCCGGCGGCGCCTCGAGCCAGTCGAGGTCCGCCGCGTCGTGGACGTCCAGCGCGGCCAGGGTCATCGCCAGCTCGGCGAGATCCGCGCGCGCGATCTCCGGCACGTCGTAGGCGGGCCGCTGGTCGAAGTCGTGACGGGTGTAGAGGCGCAGGGCCCGCCCCGGACGCGTTCGCCCCGCGCGGCCCGCGCGCTGCTCGGCCGACGCGCGGCTCACCTTGGCGATCGTCAGCGCCGGCAGTCCCGTCCACGGCGAATGCGCGGCGACGCGAGCCAGGCCCGAGTCGACGACGGCCACGACGCCTTCGACGGTGATCGACGACTCCGCGACGTTCGTCGCCAGCACGACCTTCCGGCGGTCCGCGCGCCCGATCGCGCGCGCCTGCTCGTCGAGCGGCATGTCGCCGTGCAGCGGCAGGACGGCGAGCGCCCCCGCCTGCGGCAGCTCGGCCAGCGCCGCCTGCGCGCGCCGGATCTCCGCCGCGCCCGGCAAGAACACCAGGATGTCACCGTCCGGCTCCTCGCGAAGGACGGTGCGCACGGCGGCGGCGACCCGTCGTTCCAGCGGCCGGTCCTCGGCCGCCTCGGCAGGGGAGAGGTGCTCCAGGGCGACGTCGAACCGGCGCCCTTCGGCGCGCACCAGCGCGGCGCCGCGCCCGCCGCCCGCCAGAAAAGCCCGCGCGGGCTCGGCGTCCAGCGTGGCGGACATGGCGACCACCACCAGGTCCGGGCGCTCCGTGGCCCGCAGCCGCCGCAGCCAGGCCAGCGCAAGATCCGTCGCGACGTGGCGCTCGTGCATCTCGTCCAGCACGACGGCCGCGACGCCGCGCAGCGACGGATCGCCCAGCAGCTTTCGCACGAATAGCCCCTCGGTGACGAAGCGGACGCGCGTGCGCGGTCCGGCGACCTCGTCGAAGCGGACGCTGTATCCGACGGTCTCGCCCACGCGTTCGCCCCGTTCGGCGGCGACGCGCGTGGCCGCCATGCGCGCGGGCAGGCGCCGCGGCTCCAGCACCCAGATCTCACCGCCCGCGGCCACCCCCGCGTCGAGCAGGGCCGACGGGACCCGCGTGGTCTTGCCCGCCCCCGGCGGTGCCTCGACGACGACCGCGCCGGTCTCGGCGGCGGCCCCGGTGATCTCGAGGAGAACCTGATCGATCGGAAGCGGCGTCAAGCCGGGGCGCCCGGCCGTCGATGAATGGCCCACGTGCTGAGACAACCCTCTCACGTTGTGACAAAAGGTGGGTGAAGAGGCGACAAGGATCTTCCCCCGGGATCGGGGTATG
>CAZPUH010000809.1:0-5128 GCA_964589215.1 uncultured Myxococcales bacterium
CGCGCCCTTCCCGATCGAGACGGCGTTCCACGACATCAACGGCGCGCCCATCCTGACGACCGACGACGTCACGGTCGACATGGCGCACCGGTTCTTCGAGAACATCATGGAGATCAACGGCGGCACGAACGACATGTTCGCGGCCTGGCTCGACGCGGGCGGCATCACGATGGGCCACTGGGACTACAGCCACTCGAAGATCTACGCGCTGGCGCAGCAGTACGTCCTCGCTGACAACTTCTTCGAAGGTGCGTTCGGCGGCTCCTTCCTCAACCACCAGTACCTGATCTGCGCCTGCGCGCCCCAGGTTTCGGCGGACTTCATCACCCGCACCAGCGCGCCGCTGAACGTGCTCGGCGCACCGAACGCCAAAGGCGTTCCGCAGCTGGCGCCGGCGGCAGCCGGGTCGCCGGCCTCGGCGCTGGACGGCAAGCCGGCTCTCCAGACGGCGAACATCGCCCCACTGAATTACTTCGGCGCCAACGACGGCTACCGGGCCGTCAACACCATGCAGCCCGCCTACCAGCCCAGCGGCAACTTCCCGCCAGCCGGCGCCACGGACCTCCGCTACGGCGATCCGAGCAAGCCCAACACCCTCGAGCCGCAGTCGCAGCAGACGATCGGCGACCTGCTGACGGCGAAGGGCGTCGACTGGGCCTGGTACGCGACGGCGTGGGACGCGGCGATCATTGACGGCGAGGCCCCCAGCGGGTCGACCCACACGGTCATCGGCCCGACGGCGGCCCTCGGGAACCCCGACTTCCAGACCCACCACCACCCGTTCAACTACTACTCGCGGTTCGATCCGGCGACGCACGCCACCGAGCGCGCCGCGCACCTCAAGGACTACAACCAGATGGTGGTCGACATTCAGAACGGCGCGCTGCCGCCCGTCGTCTGGTACAAGCCGACCGGTTACGTCAACCAGCACCCCGGCTACGCGAACCTCGACGCCGGCGACAACCACATCACGGAGCTCGTGGCGAAGCTGCAGGCGTCGCCGCAATGGGCGCACATGGTCATCGTCATCACTTACGACGAGTACGGCGGACAGTGGGACCACGTGGCGCCGCCGAAGGGCGACTTGCTGGGCCCGGGGACGCGCATCCCGGCCGTCATCGTGTCCCCCTACGCCAAGAAGGGGACGGTCGACCACACGCCGTACGACACCGCCTCGACCCTGCGCCTCATCACGCGCCGCTACGGGCTGACGCCGCTGGCCGGCCTCACGGCGCGCGACGCGGCGCTGACGGCGGCGGGCGGTCAGGCGATGGGCGACCTGACGGCGTCGCTGGCCCTGCCGTAACCACCGTCATCTGGCGAGGTCGGCGTCGGTCAGCGCCTGCAGGAAGCTCACGATGTCGCGCCGCTCGGCCCTGGTCAGGGCCGGCGCGGCGCCCGGTTTGCCGCCGAAGGGCGGTTCACGGTTGGCGTTCTTCGCGTAGGCAGCCGGCAGGTCGTCGAACGCGCCGCCCGTGCGCGGATAAAACCTGCGCGGGTTCGTGTCGCGCTCCGCATAAAAATCCAGAACCTGGTCCAGCCGGTGGAAGACGCCGTTGTGAAAGAACGCGCGCCGCAGGGCCACGTTCCGCAACGACGGCACCCGGAACTGGCCGCAGTAGTCCGGGTGACCGGCCAGGTCGGTGCGCACCGGGCCGCACAGCCCGAGGTCGTGAAACGCCGGGTCGGCGTTGGCCGGCAGCGCGCGGTTGCGGGGCACGGCCAGCGCGCCGAAGCCGAAGTCGGTGAACAGCGGGAACGCCCCCTTGCGCAGGCCGCTCGGGTGGCAGGCGGCGCAGTTCCCCTTCTTCGCGTCGTTGAAGAGGGCCAGGCCGCGTTGCTCGGCGGGCGTCAGCGTGCCCTGGTGGGCGAGATAACGGTCGTAGCGGCTGCTGAACGGCGAGAAATCCTTCGGGCTCTGCTGGAACACCTCCAGGCACATCAGCAGCGCGGCGGTGCCGCGGTTCGCCTCGCGGAACACGTCGTCGCCGAACACGGCGCGGAACCGGGCGGCCAGCGGCCCCCGCGCCAGACGCGCCACGACGGTCTCGACGTCGGGGTTGGCCATCTCGAACGGTGAGGTGAGTGGTCCGCGCGCCTGCTCGTGGGCGCTGGCCGCGCGGCCGTCCCAGTCGTGGCCGCCAGTCGGCCCCTGATCGAGGCTGTCGTCGGCCGACTCGTCGTAGTGGTGCTCGCTGAAGGACGGGACGGCCTGCAGGTAGCGCAGCGACGGAGCCGCGCGCAGACCGGGAGTCTTCAGCGCGGGCCCGCCCAGCTGCGTGGCGCGGTCGTTGGGCGGACCGTACGCGAACTTCGGCGCATGGCAGCTGGCGCACGACATGTTCCCGAAAGCCGAGAGCTGCGGGTCGGCGAAGAGGGCGCGCCCCAGCTCGGTCATCTCGTCCGGCCGTGGGCGGCGGCTGAAGCTCTGCGCGTAGAAGGATTTTGTGGTCGGGCTGGCCGCCATTACCGGCGGCCCCGCGTCGCGGGGCACCGCCGGCGCGTCGGCGTGAACCGACGCCGGGCGCCGACAACCGCCGAGGACTCCGGCGGCGAACGCGATGGCCGCCGTCCGACGGAGTCCGCCGCCAAACGCGCGCCACATGCCGGGAGACTAGCGCGAATCGTCGCGGCGTTCTCTGCGCCACCAGCGGTGCCGACCGGACCTCACGATCGCCGCGGCGCCTCGAGGCGCGCGCGGAGCCCCGAGGCGCGCGCCGCCACGTCGCCATTGCGCACGGCCAGGCTCAGCGCCTTGCGCGTGCCGACCAGCACGACCAGGCGCTTGCCGCGCGTGATCGCCGTGTAGAGGAGGTTCCGCTGCAGCATCACGAAGTGCTGCGTGTGGACCGGGACGACCACGGCCGCGTACTCGGAGCCCTGCGACTTGTGGACCGTGGCCGCGTAGGCCAGCGCCAGCGCGTCCGTCTCGTCCAGCCCGTACTCGACCAGCCGGTCGTCGAACTTGACCGTGACGGCGTCGTCGGTGACCTCGGCGATCAGCCCCGCGTCGCCGTTCCAGACCTCCTTGTCGTAGTCGTTCCGCACCTGCATGACCTTGTCGCCCACCCGCAGCTCGCGCTGGCCGCGCGTCACGCCGCGCGCGCCCGCGGTCAGCGCCTCTTGCAGCAGCCGGTTCAAGTTCCCCGCGCCCAGCTCGCCGCGGTGCATGGGGGCCAGCACCTGGATCTCATGCGGCGCCAGACCGTACCGGCGGGGCAGCCGCACCGCCACCAGGTCGCGGATCAGCGTCGCGGCCGCCTCCGCGCTCTCTTCTTCCAGGAAGAAGAAGTCGCGCGTGTCGGCGCCCCGATCGCGGCCCGCTGGCGCCGCGCCCAGCTCGGGGAGCTCGCCCTGCTGGATGCGGTGGGCGTTCACGACGATCAGGCTCTCGGCGGCCTGGCGGAAGATCTCGGTCAGCCGCACCGTGGGCGCCACGCCGCTGCCGATGACCTCGGCCAGCACCGACCCCGGTCCCACCGACGGCAGCTGGTCGACGTCCCCGACCAGGATCAGCCGCGCGCGGGCGGGCAGCGCGGCGACCAGGTCGGCGCCCAGGCGCACGTCCAGCATCGAGGCCTCGTCGACGATCAGCACGTCGCACTCTAGCGGCGTGTCGGCGTTGCGGCCGAAGGTCCCGCCCGCCGGCCGCCACTCGAGCAGGCGATGCAGCGTCGACGCCGGCGCTCCGGTCGCGTCGGACAGCCGCTTGGCCGCCCGCCCGGTCGGCGCCGCCAGCGCGACGGTCAGCCGGTGCTGCCGCAGGATCGAGACGATGCCGCGCACGATGGTCGTCTTGCCGACGCCGGGGCCGCCCGTGATGACCGCCGCCTTGGCGCCGATCGCAACGCGCACGGCCTCTGCCTGTTGCCGCGCCAGCGCGATGCCGGCGGCGCGTTCGTACGCGGCGATGGCCGCCGCGACGTCGGCGATGGGGCGCGGCGCCGGGGCCTCGACCAAGCGGCGCAGCCCGGCCGCCAGCGCCGCCTCGGCGCGGTAGAGGCTGGTCTCGTACACCGCGGGGTCCCCTGGATCGTCGACGACGGACGCGTCGATCGCCACGTCGCCGGCGCGGGCGAGGCGGTCGATGGCCGCGGTGACCTCCACCTCGTCCTGCTCCAGCAACGCGCCCGCCTTGGCGGCCAGCGCGCGGCGCGGCACGAAGAGGTGGCCGTTGTTGGCCTCGTCCTCCAGCGTCTGGCGAACGCCCGCCTCCAGCCGCGCGGGCGCATCGCGGGCAATGCCCAGCGCAGCCGCCAGCTTGTCGGCCGAGCGGAAGCCGATCCCCCACACGTCGAACGCCAGCCGGTAGGGGTTCTCCCGGACGCGCGCGATGGCGGCGGCGCCGTATCGTTTGTAGATGCGGGCGGCGAACGCCGGCGAGACGCCGTAGCCCTGCAGGAAGACCATGACCTCGCGGATGTGCCGCTGCGCCGCCCAGGCGTCGCGCACCGTACGCGCGCGCGAGCGCCCGATCCCGGCGACCTCCCCGATGCGCGACGGGTCGCGGTCCAGGATCTCCAGCGTCTCGATGCCGAAGCGGTCGACGATGCGCCCCGCCAGCTCGGGGCCGATCCCCTTGATGAGCCCCGACCCCAGGTACCTGCGCAGCCCTTCCAGGGTCGCGGGCGCCACCTCGGTGTAGCGGGCGATGCGGAACTGGGCGCCGAAGCGGGCGTTGGTCTCGAACCGGCCGGTCACGCGCAGCGCCGCCCCCTCGGGCACGCCCACCAAGGCGCCCACGATGGTGACCACGTCGCCGTCGCGGTCGAGCTTCCTCCGCGCGACCGTGAAGGCCCCGTCGCCGCCCGAGTAGACGACCCGCTCGACCGTCCCCAGGAGCGTCTCGTCCTCGCCGGCCCGGCCGGGCGCGCCGGCACGTTCGAAGAGGTCCACCGCATGTCATGGGAGCACGCCCGGATAGCAGCTTCAACGTCAGATCCGTGGCCGGCGACGCGTGCTAATTTTGAAGGCCATGGCGTCGCCGCCCCCGCTGCCGCCCGACGCTCGACGGCGGCCCCCGACGCCTGCCCCGGCCCCACCGGCGCCGCGCGGCCCCACCCCGCCCGCCCCGCGGCCCGTTTCCGGACCGCCACCCGGCAACCCCGCGGGCAAGCCGCCGTCGGGC
>CAZPUH010000810.1:0-1555 GCA_964589215.1 uncultured Myxococcales bacterium
CGGCGGCGCCGGCGGTGCGGTCGGCGGCGCGAGCGGCTCCGATCCGTGCGCGAGCAACCCGGCCGCCGTTCCTCTGCCGAGCATTCCGGCCGGAACCTTCGACGTGAAGGCCACCGGCGCCACGGGTGACGGGAAAACCGACGACACCAGGGCCGTCCAGGCCGCGCTGACCGCCGCGAAGAACGCCGGCGGTGGCACCGTCGTCGTGCCGGCCGGGACGTTTCTCTGCGGCCCGCTCGCGATCGGCAGCGGCACGAACCTGCAGCTGGCGGCGGGAGCCGTCCTGAAGATGCTGCCGTACGGGACCTACCCCTCACCGCCGCCGGCGTTCATCACCACCGCCGGCGCGTCCCACGACATCGCCATCACCGGAGCCGGCACGATCGACGGCCAGGGGCAGGCCTGGTGGGACGCGTTCGCGGCCGACGCGTCGGTGGCGCGGCCTCAGGAGATGAGCCTGGGCAACACGACCCGCGTGCAGGTCAGCGGCATCAGGCTGATCGACTCGCCCGAGGAGCACATCTGGGTCAAGGGGGACACTGACGTCACGATCACCGGCATCACGATCTCGACGCTGGCGGTGGCCGGGAAGTCGCCGCCCAAGAACACCGACGGGGTCGACGTCACCGCGAACGGCATGTTCTTCTGCCACAACGACATCGCCGCCGGCGACGACAACATCGCGATGAGCGGCAGCAACCTCTACATCGGTTATTCGAGTTTCGGCGTGGGGCACGGCTGCTCGATCGGCAGCATCACGAAGTCCGGCGTCTCGCACGTCACCGTCGATCACCTGACGATGAACGGCACGACCTCGGGGATCCGCATGAAGTCGGCGCGCGATCGGGGCGGCCTGGTCACCGACCTCGTTTACTCGAACGTCACGATGACCAACGTCCCGACGCCGATCTCGATCACCTCGTACTATCCATCCCTGCCGGCGGACCCGAAGGCCGACGATGCGGTGGCCGTGACGTCGACGACGCCGTTCTGGCAGAACATCACGATCAAGAACCTCACGGCCACGGGCGCGACCGCCGCGGGGCAGCTGTGGGGCCTGCCCGAGGCGCGGATCGCCAACGTCACGCTGGACAACGTCAGGATCTCCGCGAGCACCGGCATGAAGATCTTCCACGCGACGGGGATCGCGTTCACGAACGGCTCGACGATCACGCCGAAGTCGGGTCCGCCGGTCACGATCTACGACGCCACCGTCTCGGGGATCGCGACCACCGGTCTGTAGCGGCCGCGGTGGCCGTCCAGTTCAGGCGACGTGATACTGTGAGCCCACGCGCTGAGCGGCGACCTGAACCGCCGCGTCACCGGAGGGCTGCAATGCTGAAGTCGAGGCCCGCAAATCGCTCCGTTCGCCGTCTGCTGTTCGTCGCCGCAGGCGTGGCCCTGCTCGGCTGCGGCGGGTCAGGCGGAGGAGTGGCCGGCGGGCGCGGAGCCGGCGGCGTCGCCGCGACCGGGGGCGCCGGCGACACGGCCGGGCGCTGCGGTGGCCTGGGCGGCGAAGCCACCGGCGGAGACGCAAGCGGCGGCTCCCGCGGCG
>CAZPUH010000811.1:0-4357 GCA_964589215.1 uncultured Myxococcales bacterium
GCCGACGCCGCCGGAGGTGCCGCCCGCGGCGGCGCCACCCGCGCCCGTTCCGAACCGTCCGGCGGCGCCCGTCGCGGTCGCGCCCGCCGCCCCCGTCGTCCCGGTCGTCCCGCCTGTGGCGACGACCACGCCGCCGGTGCCGGGGAGCCCGCCCGTGCCCCGGGCGCCCGTCCCCGTCGAGCCCCCTGAGCTGACCGTCCCGCCCGCGCCAGGCTGCCCGCGCCCGCCGGTGCCGATCACACCGCCCGAGCCCGTGTCGCGCCCGCCAGTGCCGGAGACCACACCGCCGGTGGCCGTCGCTCCGCCGCTGCCGGCCGGGGTGCCACCCATGCCGGTTTCCTGGCCGCTCGCCCGGAAGTATTCGTCGGGCCCCTGGCACCCCCCACCCCAGAGGGCGAGCAAGGCTGCGAAGGACCCGAACAAAACGACGCGCTTCATCATCACCGCCCGTGCGGCTGAAAAGTTAGACCAACAGAGGCAGCGAGCATAACACGAATGCCAGAAAACCCGCGATCCGCGGGTACCCGACTCGCCTGACGTTCTGAAGAGGAGGAGGAGGGATTCGAACCCCCGGCGCTTTCGCGCTACGGTTTTCAAGACCGTCGCCTTCGACCACTCGGCCACTCCTCCGATGGGACGGGGATTGTACTCAAGACGGCTCGCGCCGGTACTCCGACGTTGATCGGTCGCGCGAAGACTTCTCAGTTTTGCGTGTTGCCGTTTACAATGTGCGGCCATGATCAAGGTTCAGTCGACGGGTTCGGTTGCTGGTTGGAGCATGTGGGCGCTGGCCGTGGCGGCGCTGGTCACCACCTCCTGCGGAAGCAGCGGGAGCAACAGCGGTGGCGACGCGGTCGCCAAGCATCAGGTCTACCTGGTCGGGTACGTCTACGACGGGGCCACCGGGCAGCAGTTGCCCTCCGCTGCCATCAGCGCGATGAGCATCCAGTACCGCGATCAGGTGGTGCACGTGAAGATCGAGGACGACGGCCGGTTCGTCACCACGGACCCGCTGCCCGTCTGGCAGGACTACTCCGTTTACGTCGCGGCGACCGGGTATCGCCCCTTCGTGTCCAACAACCCGGGGTTCGACATCCCCAAGGCGCTGCAGATGACGGAGGGCGCGTCATCCAAGGGGACCGTGCAGACGTTCGAGTACGCGCTGCGCCTGTTTCCATCCGCCTTGCAGGCGTCGAAGGTCACGGTGACGATTGAAAAGGCGGACGCCCTGATCAGCAACCCGCCGCCGGCGCGCGCGGCCGGCACGCTGCGGCTGACGCCGGTGTCTTCGCCGGCCGTCCAGCAGGGCCCCCTCACGACGGACCGCGAGTGGACCAACGACCAGGACCTGCTCACGCAGACGGTGACCCAGGCGTTCACCGACGGCTCGGCGACCATCCCGGACGGCGCGCTCATCTACGGCGTCAGCTACCAGATCTCGATCTTCGGCGTCGACGGCTACCAGCCGTTCCCGGGCGGCAGCACGACGACGAGCAGCGTGCTCACGGCGGGCGCGGTGACCAGCCTGTCCCTCACGTTGCAACCCGATCTGAAAGCGCCGCTGCGCATCCTGGGCACCGACGCGGACAAGTGCACCCCGCCGATGCCGACCACCAACGCTTACGGCGCCACCATCGACATCACGTTCAGCGAGCCGATCGAGCCGGGCGGCCCGACTTTCGCCGAGGACGTCGACAACGGCGTGTCGATCACCGTGCCGACCTCGACGTCGACGTCCACCTGCCCGCTCAACACGTCGGTCGATCCGACGAAGCAAGAGCGCGGCACGAAGGCGACCATCAGCGGCAAGGTGCTGACGCTGTCCTTCAATCCGGCGGTCGGCCTGGCGACGATCACTCCCTACGGGACGACCTGCGCGATTCCCACCTCGCTGACGGCGGTCGTGTACAGCCTGTCGAACGTGTTCGTTCAGCCGGTCGGCGACCCCGTCCGCAAGGCCAGCGTCGGGACTCTGCTGTCGCAGACGGCCACCTACCCCGCGACCGGGACGACCAGCGCGTCGTGCCCGTTCCGCACCACCACCAGCAACTTCTGAGCGGCGGCGTGAGGTCAGTCTGTCGGGCGGCGCTGCTGGCGCTGGTTCTGGGTGCCGCCTCGTGCGGATCGAGCACGCCGCAAGCGAGCTGCGCGCCCGGGCGGACGGCCGCGTGCGTCTGTCCGTCCGGCGTCCCTTCGCTGAGAACCTGTTCCAGCCAGGGCAGCTACGGGGCGTGCGCGTGCGAAGACGCCGGCGCCGCCGGAGGCGCCGGACGTCAGGCGCCCGGCGGCGCGGCGGGGGCGGCCGGCAGCGGCGGGGCAGCCGCGATCGGCGGTGGCCCCGGGGGTGGCGCCGCCGGCAACGGGGGGACAGCCGCGACCGGCGGTGGCGGCTCCGCCGGGACGACCGGAGATCCGCCCCCCACGGGGTGCGTCCCCAGCCGCATGCTGATCCGCGGGACCGAGACGCTCATCGACGTGTTCCCGACCGACACGGGCATCCTGATCGTCCGCGCGGACGCCGTCCTGCTGCAAGGGCGCGACGGCGCGACCCAGAAGACGGTCTCGGCGCCCCGCCCGATCCTCTCGGCGGCGTTCGACGGCACCTGGCTGGTCGTCGCCGACGCCGCGATGATCACCGTCTACTCGACGGCCCTCGAGAGTCACGGCACGGTGCTGCTGACCGAGGGCTGCTATTCGTCGGTGCTGATGGACGGGGGCATCTTCGTCTGCGGGCCCAACGAAGACTGGGACCGGATCTTCTACACGTACGACGTCAAGGCGCTCCGGGCCATCGCCAGCTCGTCGCAGAAGTTCACCTACCACGGGCGCCCGATGCGCCGCGTGCCGGGCACCGGCTATTTCATCACGGTGACCACGGACCTCTCGCCGTCGGACTTCTACCTCTACAAGGTGCTGCCGGACGGCTCGGACGTCCTGTTCGTCAACGAGTCGCCGTATCACGGGGACTTCGCCGCGACGACGACCATCGGGTTCGACGGAACGCCCGCGACGGAGCTGATTCAGGTGAGCGGCCTGCTGCTGCGCATCTTCGGCGACGGCTGCGACGCCCAGCACGACTCGTTCACCAGCGGCTGCTTCGTCAAGGACGGCGCTCTCGGGCTGCTGGCGCCGGGCCAACCCTACCTGGCCCTCGCAAACGACGGCGCCGGACGCCTGTTCGCGGTGACGAACGACGGTTCGACGAACTACGGGTACGGCCCGCTCTGTCCCGGCGGGTGCAACGTCCAGCTGATCGACGTCGCCACCCGAACGGTGGTCGCGCAACGCAAGCACCAGATGGCGTCGGCGAGCTTCCTCGCCGTGCGGCCAGACACCGCCTGCAACATGGTCGCGGTGGGGTATTCGCTGGCGACCTCCACCACCACGACCACCTATGCCGGCTACGAGGTGGACCTGGTCGACTACGGCGCGGCCAGGTGAGCTGCGGCCAGTGAGCTGACGCGCCGATCAGCGGGGCGCCTCCGGCCCCGACTCGCTACTCGTGCTCTTGGAGGCCCGGGACGGCGTACGGGCGCGCGGTCGTGTCCGGAATCGAGCCGGGTGATTCGCCTGGAGGCGAATGCCCGTCGCCGGGCGGCGACGGCGGCTCGGGACCGTCTTCCACCGCCGAGGGCGGCGGGACGGCGCTGGCGACCGGCATGCGGCCGGGCTCCTCCCGGCGCTCGCGCTCGCGACGATCGTCGCGCCGCTCTTGCGGCTGGCGCCAGTCGACGGGCACCGACGGCGACGTCAGGAACGTCTCCGGGTTCGGCAGCACCAGCGCGTGGCGCAGCACCTCGTCCATGTGCTCGACGGGGACGACCTTCAGCGTCTTCAGGACCCGCTTGGGAATGTCGCGCAGGTCCTTGGCGTTCTCCTTGGGCATGATCACCGTCGTGATCCCCGAGCGGTGGGCGGCCAGGATCTTCTCTTTCAGGCCGCCGATCGCCAGCACGCGCCCGCGCAGCGTGATCTCACCCGTCATCGCCAGGCTACGGCGAACGGGAACCCGCAGCAGCGCCGAGACCAGCCCCGTGCACATCGTGATGCCGGCCGACGGGCCGTCCTTGGGGATGGCGCCTTCCGGCAGGTGCACGTGGATGTCTGCGCGGCTGTAGAAGTCGCGGTCCAGGCCCAGGGACGGCGCCCGCGCCCGCACGTAGCTGATCGCCGCCTGCGCGGACTCCTGCATGACGTCGCCCAGCTTGCCGGTCAGCACCAGCTTGCCCTTGCCCGAGACGATCGAGACCTCGGTCGCCAGCAGGTCACCGCCGTGCATCGTGACCGCCAGCCCCATCACGAGGCCGATCTCGTCCTGGCCGTCGTGACGGCCGTAGCGGTACCGGTGCGGCCCCAG
>CAZPUH010000812.1:0-11491 GCA_964589215.1 uncultured Myxococcales bacterium
CGGGCGGCAGCGCGGGCGGCGCGGCGACCGGCGGCTCGACGGGCGGCGCGGCCGGCGGAAACGCAACGGGAACGGGCGGACAGGGGGGCGCCAGCTCGGGCTCGATGGCGAGCAGCGGGTGCGGCAAGACGCCGACGTTGAAGGACGGCACGCAGACCATCCAGAGCAGCGGCCAGAACCGCAGCTACATGATCCGCATCCCCAAGAACTACGACAACAACCACCCCTACTGGCTGATCTTCGGGTTCCACTGGGTGGGCGGCACCGCCAACGACGTCGATTCGGGCGGGACCAGCGGCTACACCTGGTCGTATTACGGCCTTCGCGAGCAGGCCGACAACAGCACGCAGTACCAGGCGATCTTCGTGGCGCCCCAGGGAATCAGCAACGGCTGGGGGAACACCAACAATCAAGACGTGGTGTTCACCGACGACATGATCAAGAAGGTCGAAGGCGACCTCTGCGTCGACACCAAGCACGTCTTCTCGACCGGATTCAGCTACGGCGGCGGCATGACCAAGGCGCTCGGCTGCCAGCGCCCCAACGTGTTCCGGGCGATCGCCGTCTACTCGGGCGCAGATTTCCTCAGCGGCGGGTGCGACAACACCACCACGTCGCCGATCGCGTTCTTCGGGTCGCACAGCATCACCGACGGGACGAATCCGTACTCGTCGGGCATCACGATCCTGAACCGGTTCGCCATGAACGACGGGTGCACGGCGCAGACGCCGCCCCAGCCCGCCCAGAACAGCCTCACCCACATCTGCACGAAGTTCCAGGGCTGCAAAGCCGGCTACCCCGTAGAGTGGTGCGCCTTCAACGGCGGCGGCCACACCCCCGCGCCCGTCGACGGCGACAGCAACGGCTCCGGCGGCGGCGACAAGACCTGGACCAAGGGAGAGGTCTGGAAGTTCTTCACGCAGTTCTGACCGGCTGATCGCGTTTGTGCGCGCGCGCACGAATGCGTGGTTGCCTCATTGCCGAGACGGAGGGGCGGCTCCTACAAGACACGACCAAAAGGAGCCGTCTCATGAAGACCGTCGTTTCTCGTTCACTCGTCCGCCGAGCTCTCGCCATCGTCGCGCTGGGCATCGCCCTGTCGTGCGGCGCGCAGCCGGCCACCGCCGCGCCGGAGGAGAGCCCCGGCGCTCTCACCGCCGGAAGGCATGCCAAACCCAGCATCCTCCTCGTGCACGGCGCGTTTGCCGGCGCGCTCGCCTGGCAGAAGGTGACCACGCTGCTGCAGCAGCGTGGCTACACCGTCGTGGCCGTCGAGAACCCGCTCACCTCGCTCGACACCGACGTGGCGACCACCAAGCGCGCCATCGCCGCGCTGGCCACCAAGGGACCCCTGGTCGTCGTCGGGCACTCCTACGGCGGCATGGTGATCACCGGGGCGGCCGCCGACACGCCGCAGGTCAAGGCGCTGGTCTACATCAACGCGTTCGCCCCCCAGATCGGTCAGTCCGCAGGCGCCCTGCTGGCCAGCGGCCCTGCCGTCAAGCTCTCGACCGCGCTGTTGCCGCCCGACTCCGCCGGATTCCTCTTCGTCGACACGACCCTGTTCCGGGGCGCTTTCTTCGCGGACGTCCCCGTCGACGAGGCGAACGTGGCGGCGGCCTCGCAGAAACCGATCGCCGGCAGCGCCTTCGGCGCGACGCTCAACGTCGCCGCCTGGAAGACCATCCCGTCCTGGTACCTGGTCGGCAGGCAGGACGAGGCCATTCCGCCGGTCGTCGAGCGGGCCATGGCCAGGGCCATCGGCGCCCACACGCTGGAGATCGACTCCAGCCACGTGCCCTTCATCTCTCACCCCGAGGTCGTCGCCCACCTCATCGAGGAGGCGGCGCGCAGCGTGCACTGACGGCGCGTCTCACTCGAGCTCGGGCAGCCATCGCGCGAGGTCCAGCTCGGAGGCGCGGGTCTGAAACCCGCGCTTCAGCGCCGCCTCTGACCGCCGCTGGTACTCGGGGCTGCGCGCCCCCTCGGCGAACAGATCGGAGTCCCGGCGAAAGTCGTCGACAGGCGCCAGGGCGATGGCGTTGACGCGCTCCTTGACCGTGGCCAGGCCGCTCGCCGGGAAGCTCGCGATCCGCCTGGCCAGCGCGCCGACGAAGGCGCCCAGCGCCGCGGCCGGCAACGCGCGGTTGATCCAGCCGTATCGCTCCGCCACCTCCGCGTCGAAGTCCTCGGCGCTGAGCAGCACTTCCAGCGCGCGGCCGCGCCCCATGAGGCGCACGAGGTGCTGGACCGCCCCGCCGCCGGGGACGGCGCCGAACGCCGCCTCCAGCTGGCCGAAGATCGCCGATTCGCGCGCGGCGAACCGCAGGTCGCACGCCAGCGCGAGCTCGCTCCCCGCGCCGCGGACCCGCCCCGCGATCTGGGCGATGGTCACCAGGCGGCTCGCGCTGAGGTGCCGGAAGAGCAGCGCGATCGACGCCTCGCCGGCCAGCTTGGCCGCCTCGGCGCGATATTCCTTGATGCGCGTGACGTCGACGTGCGAGATGAAGTAATCGGGGTCGGCGCTGCTGAAGACCAGCACCTTGACCGCCGGGTCGGCCTCGGCGCGCTGAATCAGCGAGACCAGATCGCGGACCAGCTCCGGCCCCAGAAGATTCATGGGTGGGGCCGCGATCTCCGCGAAGAGCACGGCCCCTTCCTGACGGACGTCGAGAGTGGTCATCGCGGGCGAGCTTACGCCCCGCTCGCCTGCGCGGCGCGCGCCTCGACGGCCTTCACGGTGTTGGCCAGCGCTTTCGATAGGTGACTCTTGCCGACGGTGCCGAGGACCACGCCCAGCACGCGCCCCTTCAGGTTCTTGCCGTCGCGCACGACGACCGCGTCCAGGTCCGTCGTCCCGTCCGGGTTGCGGGTGAAGTTGTAGACATGGCCGGAGTCACCGCCCCAGGTGTTCGAGTCCATGGTCTTCATGACGACGTGATTCGGGTCCGACCAGTCATAGTGCAGCCGCTCCCAGACGCCGCCCGACCCTTCGATCACGTCGGCCTCGGTGGCGCCGCGCTCGTAGACCTTGAGGCACTCGTCGGCGCTGTTGCCGAACAGCTTGGAGCGACCGGGTCCAAAGTCGGTGAGCGCCGCGATGAACTGCTCGGGCGTCACCGTCGTTCTCTCGTGGAGATGAATTGTAGACATCGGGTCCTCCTCCCACGACGAACCTAGGCATCGCCCGTACGGCTCCAGGAAGGTCGTTGGCTGATTCTGCGATGCCCGTCGAGCCGCCCGTCCTTTCGGACTCAGCTTCGCGGGCGATGACCACGATGCTCGCGTTTCAAGTGCCGCGGGCGGGCGCTGCGCTCGAGCCCGTCCAGCGCCTGGTCCCTGAGCCGGACGCGGGCACGGTTCGGCTGAAGGTCGAGGCGTGCGGCGTCTGCCACAGCGACGTGGCGATCATCAGCGGGGCCATTCCGGGCCAGCCTTTTCCGCGCGTCCCGGGCCACGAGGTCGTCGGGATCATCGACGCGTGCGGCCCCGGCGTCACGGCCTGGAGCGTCGGCGAGCGCGTGGGCGTCGGGTACAACGGCGGCTACGACGGTGTGTGCGAGGCCTGCCAGCGCGGTGACTTCTTTGCCTGTGCGGCCGGACTGGTCACCGGGGCATCCAGCGACGGCGGGTACGCCCAGTATATGATCGCCCGCGTCTCCGCGCTGGCCCGTATCCCTGCCGAGCTGACGGCCGTCGAGGCGGCGCCGCTCATGTGCGCCGGGTTGACGACCTACAACGGCCTGCGCCGCAGCGGCGCGCGCCCGGGAGACCTCGTCGCCGTCGTCGGCCTGGGCGGCCTCGGCCACCTGGCCGTCCAGTACGCGGCCAAGATGGGATTCCGGACCGTCGCCATCGCGCGCGGAAGGGACAAGGAGACCCTGGCCAGGCAGCTGGGCGCGCACCACTACATCGACAACGACGAGGAGGACGTGGCCGCCGCGCTGCGATCGCTGGGCGGCGCCCGGATCGTCGCCGCCACGGCCACCAGCGCCAAGGCCATGGCCGCCGCGCTGCCTGGATTGGGCGTCAACGGGAAGCTGCTGGTCATGGGTGTTCCGGCCGAGAACCTCGAGGTGTCCCCGTTCATCCTCTTCAGCGGGCGGCGCGCGATCGAGGGCGTCAACACCGGCACGGCCGTCGACGCGGCGGACACCCTGGCGTTCTCGCTGCTCGCCAACGTGCGGCCGATGAACGAGGTGTTCCCCTTCAAGCAGGCTCCCCAGGCGTACCAGCGGATGTTGAAGGGCGCGCGGTTCCGGGCCGTGCTGGACATGTCGCGATGACCGGCCTACGTTCTGGCCACGCGGTCCCACACTGAGGAGGTCATCGCGCCGTGACACCCTTCGACGCGATCATCATCGGCGCCGGCCAGGCGGGGCCGTCGCTGGCGGGGCGACTCACCAGCGCGGGCATGAAGGTGGCGCTGATCGAGCGCGCGCGGTTCGGTGGCACCTGCGTCAACACGGGGTGCACGCCGACGAAGACGTTGATCGCCAGCGCGCAGGCCGCGCACCTGGCGCGGCGGGCGCGCGACTACGGCGTCGTCATCGACGGCCCCATCCGCGTGGACCTGGCCGCCGCCAAGGCGCGCGCCGACGCCGTGGTGGCGGCGTCGCGCGAGGGCGTCGAGGGGTGGCTGCGCGCCATGAACGGCTGCACGGTGCTGCAGGGGCACGCCACGTTCGAGTCGCCGACCGAGGTCCGGGTGGGCAGCGAGATCCTCTCGGCGCCCAGCGTCTTCATCAACGTCGGCGGGCGGGCCTCGGCGCCGGCGATTGCGGGCCTGGACCAAGTCCGGCACCTCGACAACAGCTCGATCCTGGCGCTCGATCGGGTGCCGGAGCACCTGATCGTGGTGGGCGGCTCCTACGTGGGGCTCGAGTTCGCGCAGATGCACCGCCGCTTCGGCGCGGCGGTCACCGTCGTCGAGATGCACGAACGGGTGATCGGCCGCGAGGACGCCGACATCTCGGCGGCGATCGCCGCGATCTTGGAAGGGGAGGGGATCGCGCTGCGCACGAGCGCCAAGTGCATCAGCCTCTCGCCTCACCAGGACGGGGTGGCTGTCCACCTCGAATGCACTGAAGGCCTGCCGACCGTGGTGGGCTCGCACGTGCTGCTGGCGGTCGGCCGCCGCCCGAACACCGACGACCTGGGCCTGGCGCGCGCGGGCGTCGCGACGGACGCGCGCGGGTTCATCACCGTCGACGACACGCTGGCCACCAACGTGCCGGGGATCTGGGCCCTGGGCGACTGCAACGGCCGGGGCGCCTTCACGCACACGGCCTACAACGACTACGAGATCGTGGCCGCCAATTTGCTGGACGGCGCGAATCGGCGCGTGAGCGATCGCGTCCCGGCCTGGGCGCTCTACATCGATCCACCGCTGGGGCGCGCCGGCCTGACGGAGGCGGAAGCGCGCAGCAGCGGCCGGCCGCCGCTGGTGGGAAGCCGCCCGATGACCCGCGTCTCCCGCGCCGTCGAGAAGGGCGAAACGCAGGGGCTGATGAAGATCGTCGCCGACGCGCAGACGCGCCGGATCCTGGGCGCTGCCATCCTGGGCGTTGGGGGTGACGAGGCCATCCACGGGGTCGTCGACATGATGAGCGTGGGCGCCACCGTCGACGCCTACATGCGCGCGGTGCCCATCCATCCGACGGTCTCCGAGCTGATCCCGACGGTGCTGGGCGAGCTGAAGCCGGCGTAGCCGGCCAGTCGATCACGCGGGCTTCGTTTGCAGAAGCGCGTCCATGTAGCGCGCTGCCTCTCTGTTCGCCTCATCGGGCGTCTGGCCGCGCTCCCGGCCGACGATGTACGCGGCGTAGAAGCCGGACCAGTGGTGCTTGGGGGCGCGGGCCTCGTAGGGGCCGTGGTGTTGCTCCGCCTCGCGCAGCAGCTCCGTCAGCGTCGAGACGTCGACGCCGAAGCCGCGTCCGGGCAGGCGCGTCTTGATCTCCTGCAACAGCCAGCCGTTGCCGTCGGGATCGCTGAAGGCGGCGTACGAGCTGTAAGAGCGACCCTGCGGATCGGGGCCGGGCGCGCGCCCCTTCGTCCCCGAGACGTCGAGCCCACCGTCGAGATGAAAGACCTCGCTGACGTCCGCGCCGCGCCCCGTCAGCTCGGCGCGCGCCGCCCTGATGTCGGTGACCACCAGGTACAGCCCCTTGACCGAGCCCGGCGACGCCGCCGTCAGTCCTTTGCCGAACTGGATCGAGCACTGCGACCCGGGGGGCGTGAGCTGCACGACGCGCCAGCTGTCGCCCCTCGAGAAGTCGGCGTCCAGACGCCAGCCGAGGCTCTGGTAAAAGCGCTTCGAGCGGTCGACGTCCGCCACCGGAATGACGACCACTTCCAGGTTCGTGTCGACCGTCTCTCCCGTCGCAGCCCGAGCTTCGGGTTGCGTCCCAATCGGCGTGACGCTCATGCGGACCTCCCGCGCCACACGATGAGGCCTGCGATCGACCGGGCAAGACCGCGCCGGAGAATCAGTCGCCGGCGCGCTCAGCCCTCGGTCGGAAGCTGACAGCCGCCGCGGCAGAGGGCGTCGTGCGCGTCGGGCGAGAGCGCGCAATCGCCGGCGGCCGGGTCAGGCGCGGAGCCGTCGGCGCCCGCGTCCGCGCCGCCGTCCGCGCCGCCGTCCGCGCCGCCGTCAGCGCAGGTGGCGCGATATGCGCGATACACGCGGTCGAGGGCATCGCATTGCGTGAAGCAGAGCGCCGGTGGGACCAACCGTGGAACGCAGCGGTCCTCGACGCAGAGGTCGACGGGCGGCGGCGAACAGCTGCCCGCCGTCCGGGTGCCGGAGAGGCAATCGTAAAGGTTCGTCTCCGAGAGCGCGTCGCAGTAGTGCCGGCACATGACGGCGTACGCGGCGAGCGCATCGGTCGTGGACGCGTCGCCGCCGCCCGTCGGGCGCCACGCCGTCACATGGCTCGCTGGCGGAGCCGCGTTCGACAGCTCGTCGCTGCCAAGGCGGTCGCAAGCCGCCAGCGCAACCAACAGCCCCAGCGCTCCGCACATCGCCACGCCACGCGCCCGCATCTCGGCGATTATGGGCGACTGCGTGGGGCGCCCGCAAGGCCGGCATTCTTTCCCTGGGCAAATCGCGCCCTGGGCAAATCGCGCAACTCGCCGTTGCCAACGGGGGGGGAGTTATTGGTGCCAGCGGCGAGTTGCGCCTTGTGACCCTACGTTTGCGACGGCAATGACGGAATCGCCCCGGCCGACAGAAAGAATGGCCGATCGCGCCACCCGCGGCCGAACTGGGCTAAGGTTGAGCTTCGGATGTCGTTCACGAGGGCGCGGGTGAAGAAGCATGGCGACGCGGGGGGCCGGGCCTGACGCGGCGGACAGCGGCGGCTCCGTCGCCGTCATCGCCGCGAAACCGGCGCTGGCGGCCCTGGCGTCGCGCGGTCTGGACGTCGACGGGGCGCTGCGGGCGGCCGGCCTGACGCCTGCGGCGGTGTCGTCGTTCGACAACCGGCTGCCGTTCAACGCCGTGCGCGCGCTCTGGGAGACGGCCGCCGAGATGACGGGCGACCGCTGGTTCGGCTTGCACGCGGGGCGCGACCTTCCGCGTGGCGACTACGATCTCTTGGACTACATCCTGTCCGCGTCGGAGACGGTGGGGAGCGCTCTGCAGCGGATCGTCGTCTACTCGCGCCTGAATTACGACCGCGTGAACTTTCGGCTGGTCGTGGAGCCCAGGGACGCGCGCATCGTGCGGCGCGCGCGCATCACGGCGCCGCAATACGACGAGTTCGTGTTCGCGTTGTTGCTGACCCGCAGCCGCCAGAACAGCGGCGGTGATTGCTCGCCGCGGCGGGTGGCGTTTCAGCACCGGCGCGCCGACGACGACGGCGATCCGGCGCGGGTGTTCGGCTGCCCCGTCCGTTTCGGCGCGCCGCAGGACGAGATGCACTTCGACCCGGCGGTGCTGGACCGGCCGCTGCGGAGCGCCGATTCGAAGTTGATGGCCGTGCTGGTTCGATACGCCGACACGCTGATGGCGTCGATCCCCGTGCCCGACTCCGTGGTCGGGCGGGTTCGCGCCTCCGTCACGCGACAGGCCGCGCGCGCGTTGCCCACGTTGCCGGCGACCGCCGAAGCGCTGCGCGTCCCCGAGCGGACCCTGCAGCGCCGGCTGGCGGCAGAGGGGGTCAGGTTCAGCGACCTCGTCGACGAGACCCGACGCGCGCTGGCGTTGAAGTACCTGGGCAACGCCAGCCTCAGCGTGAGCGACGTCGGGTACCTGCTTCACTTCAGCGACCCGACGGCGTTTCATCGCGCGTTCAGGCGCTGGACCGGAGAGGCGCCGCGGGCTTATCGGCGCCGTGTCTTTGGTACGTGACCGGTCCCGGCAGTGCCTCGTCAACCGTTCTCGGCGGTCTTGTCGTGCAGCCAGGGCGCGAACGAGACGCCCAGGATCGCCCCTTCCCCGCTCAGGAGCCGGCAGACCGTCTGGCCCCAGGGCTCCTTGCGCGTCGCGTGCAGCAGGCGGACTCCCTGCGCGCGGAGCTCCGCCTCGGCCTCGGCGACGGCCCGGTCGCTGGCCACCTCGAACTCGATGCTCACCTGCGGAACGGGCAGGTCTCGGGGCCAGGTGGCGGAGCCAAAGCAGGCCTCGGCCGCCTGCGCGAGCGGCCAGACGCCGAAGTGCTTGCTCCCTCCGATTCGTTCGCTGAACACGTAGTCCGGGTCGGCGCTGCCCGCCGCGAGCGGCAGCCCGAACGCGCGCGTGAGCAGCCCTCGCGTCGTACCGGAGTCCGCGCTGATCAGGGAGACGCTGGCGATGAATTCGATCTTCATGCCCTTTGCCTAACACCGGCGCGGGGCTGCGTCCCGAACCTTTCGGACACGGGCCGCGGCGATCAGGGGACCGGCAGCCGGCAGTTCCCGGCTGCGTGGTAGCACTGTCCAGAGACGCAGGCGCCCGAGCACTCCGCGTCGCTGGAGCAGCTCTTTCGCACGCACATGCCGGCCGTGGCCTCGATGATCGCGCAGACGAAATCGGTCGGGCAGGTCGCCGCCGTGCCGGGCCCGCAGGCCATGGGCCCGCAGTGATGGGTGCTCTTGCAGCTCTCGCCTTCGGCGCAGTCGGCGTCGGTCGAGCAGCCGGGAACGCAGCCCGTCGCCGACGGGCAAGCACAGGGAACGTCCTCGCAAACGGCTGGAGTGGCGGCGTCGCCCGCGCAATCCGTGTCGGCATGGCAGGGGTGCTGGACCGGGATGCAGGCGCCGCCGCACACCGATGCGCCCGGCGGCGAGCAGGTCGCCGACTGTCCGCAATCATTCGCGCTCCAGCAGGGGCCGCCGTTCGCGCCACCGGCACCGCCGCGGCCGTTCTGCCCGGCGGTACCGGCCGTACCGCCACCGGCGGTGCCGCCCGCCCCGCCAGACGCCGCGCCGCCCGCGCCGCCAATCGCTGCGCCCCCGGTGCCGTGGCCGCCGGTTCCGCCGAGGTTCGATGCGGACCCGCACCCGGCAACCAGGCCAAGGAAAACCCCCATGACAGCGAGTGACGGCGTGCGCATGGCCGCCAACGCAGCAAGAGGCGCACCAGCGAAGCCTCGCGTCCTGCGGCGCTCCGGAGCCCGAACTCTCAGAATCCTGATGGCGGCCTGCCATTCGGGTCGCTGTCTCGGCGAGCTGGTCATGGGGTACCCGCGCAGCGCCGCCGGCGTCAGGCTCCGGCGGCGTGTAGTATTCTGTCGCCCTGATGGCGGAACCACGGCGTTCGCGTCCGCCCCGCGCGCTGATCGCTTTGCTGGCCCTGCTGTCCGGGGCCGTTCCAGCGGCCGGCCAGGCGCGCGCGGCGACGCACCGTTCGGCCGCGCATCACGTCCGGGCCAGCAAGAAAGCGCCGCGGCCGCCCAAGGTGGTTCCCAACCAGGAAGGGAAGATCGTCGTTTTCCCGTTCAAGGACGACGACGACCATTCGATCGGCGCTCAGATCGAGCGCCTCCTCCGCGCCCGCGGCCTCCAGGTGATGACCGGCGTCCGCCGGGTCGACACCGCCGAGCAGTACCGCGACATGGCCACCACGCTGGGCCTGGCGGCGTACGTGGACGGTGCCCTGCGCGAGACGCCCAACAGCGCGCGCGTGACGGTCACCGTGCGCAGCGGCTACTCCGGCCGGAAGATCGTTTCGATCATCTTCAAGGAGACGCCGCCCCACCTGCGCGCCGAGATCGAGGACAAGCTCTGGGCCAGGCTCGGCCCCGCGATGTCGCGCGCCTGCGCCGACGCCACGAAGCCGCGCCGCCGCGGGCGCGGCCCGCTGCTCATCGAAGCCGGCACCCCGCTCACGCCGGACGGTTGACGGCCCGGTCAGGGATGGGTGGCCCAGGTGTTGGGGGCGGCCAGCCCGTTCTTCACACCGGTCATGATGGCGCTGACGATCGCCGACTGGCTCTGAGCCCCGCTGTTCCGGTCGAACAGCGCGAACGAGCCGCTGCCCGACCCGCCGTTGTCCCACCAGATGGGAATCAGCGCCGCCGTCGTGGTGTCCTGGGCGTAGGCCTGCGCGTGCGCCACCCGGTTTGCCGCCGGTTGCGCGCCCATCGAGCCCCACTCCCCGATCACGATCGGCTGCGTCGGCAGCCACACGCGGATCTGCTGGGAAATGGACTTTTGCATGTCGCTGTAATCGGAGGCGCTGCCCCAGGCGTACGGCGTGGTGCTCAAGCCGAAGTTCGTCGGGTAGTAGGTGTGCAGCGAGATGATGAGGTTGGGATCGTCGATGAAGCTGACCTTCTGCATCGACTGGATCCCCATCTGGATCGGGCTGGCGCCGACCGGCTGGATCATGACGATGCGGGTCGCGTTGGCGCCGCCCGTGTCCCGGATGGCCTTGAAGCAGGCCTCCAGATACATGTTCAGGTCCGTCGCGACCGAGGCGCTGTAGCCGCCACCGGCCTCGTTCGGCTCGTTGAAGCACTCGAACATCAGGTGTGGGTCGAACGACTGGAAGGCCTTCGCAATCTGCGTCCAGACGGCGGCGACCTCCGTGGCTACGGCCTGGGCGTCCGACGTCGACGACGGGAAGCTGATCCAGCCGCCGTTCCCGTCGGCCTCGTGGTGCGTGTTGACGAAGACGTACATCCCCGCGTCGACGGCCCACTGCGCGGTCTGTTTCACCTTCGCCATCCAGGACGAATCGATCGTGTACGAGGGGGCGCCGCCGATGTGGCCCGTCCAGGTCACCGGCAGCCGCAGGGTTTTGAAGCCCGCGTCGTGCACGCTCTTGATCAGAGCCTGGGTGGGCGTCGGGTTGCCGAAGCTGGTCTCGTTCGGGGTGGCATCGAACGAATTGCCCAGGTTCCACCCCGGCGACATGAGCTTGGCCGCTTGCCTCACGGCGTCGGGCACGGTCGCGCCGCCGCTGCCGCCCGTCCCACCCCCGGCACCGGCGCGACCCGCGGCACCTCCACTCCCTGCGGCGCCGCCACGCTGGCCGGCAGCACCGCCGCCACTGCCGCCGGTGGCC
>CAZPUH010000813.1:0-1413 GCA_964589215.1 uncultured Myxococcales bacterium
ATGGTGTTGACCGCGTATGCCGGCATGAAGGCGCGGCAGCTTAGCCTAAGGACGCTCGCCGATCTCGACGATCGAGCAGGCCTGGATCGGATCCAGGCCCAGCGCCTCGGCGCGCGCGATGAGCTCGTCGCTCTCGGCGCCCGGGTTGATGAACAGCTCCTTGGGGTGCTTGGCCTTGATGGCCTCCAGCAGCGTCAGCCCCACGGCCGGTGGCACGTACACCGTAAACCGCTCGACGCCGTCGGGCAGCGCGTCGATCGTGTGGTAGACGCGCAGCCCCTCGATGGTCTCTTCGTTCGGGTTGACCGGGTAGACCGTCCAGCCGCGGCGCAGGTAGGCCCGGACGGCCCGGTTGCCGTACTTCTGCGGCGTGCTGCTGGCGCCGATGACCGCCACGCTGGGCATCGCGTCAGCCCGCCGCCTTCATGCCGCAGACCGTGCAGGTGCCGTCGGCGCCGATCACGCCCACGCAGCTCCCGTCGTCGCACAGCCGACGCTTGGGGTCGAAGTCCGCGGACAGCTCGAGCCCGCCCAGGCCGGCGCCCGCGGCGTCGGGCGCGGAGGCGTCATCGGCCCACGCGTCTTCCCCGGGTGCCGCGCCTTCGGGCTGACCGGGCCGGGGCGCACCCGCCGCCATGCCGCAGACGGTGCAGCGCCCGTCCGCGCTGATGACGCCGACACAACTGCCGTCGGCACACAGGCGCCGCTTGGGATCGAACCCGGTCTGTTCCATGTCCGCCCTATTGTAGATCCGTCCGGTCCGTGGCGCCGTGGAACCTCCGACGCTGGTGAGCAAGGTCCAACACTGGCGTAGGGGCGGGGTGTGGTCCGGGCGGGCCTTCTCCCCTGGCACCCGCCCTGCACAAGAGCGAAGCATGCGAATCGAGCGGTGCATTCGAATCCCAACCTTGACCGTGGCGGCGCTCCTCGCCACGTTGGGGGTGTCCGGGACGGCCGCCCGCGCCGCCGACGACGTGCCGGTCCCCGGGGTCACCGTCCAGGCGTTCGGGGGCCCGGCGGCCGGTGTGGGCGCCCAGCTCTGGTTCGCGCAATTGCTGCGCGCCGACCTGTCGGCTGGCGCAGCCCTGGTCGGCCCCTTCGACTGGGCGTCCTGGGCGTTGATGGTCCGCCTGGCGGGGACGCCGCGGCAGTTCGTGGCCCTGCGCGGCGGCTATCAGGTCGAGTACGACGGACAGGTCGACTCCACCTGGATGGGGAGCCGCACCGCCCATGCCTTCGACGCCGGCCTGGTCGCGCGCATCGAGTCCGCGGGCGGCAGCGCCGTCGAGGCGCAGGCAGGCGTCGAGGAGGTGTTTCGTTCGTCCGCCGCGATCTGCTGTGACAATGCGGCGCTCCCCCGGACCAGCACCGGCGTTCGGGTGTCGCTTCTCGGGGAGGTGGCCGTCTGGAACC
>CAZPUH010000814.1:0-1098 GCA_964589215.1 uncultured Myxococcales bacterium
GTCGGCGGCGGGATGATCAAGATCGTGAACAACACGATCACCGAGGCGCTGGGCAAGCTGGGCTACGACGAGGCGCAGACCAAGGCCATCGTCGACTACATCGACACCGAGGAGACGATCGAGGGCGCGCCCGGCCTGAAGCCGGAGCACCTGCCGGTCTTCGACTGCGCCTTCCGCGCGGCGAACGGCACGCGTTCCATCCACTACCTGGGGCACATCCGCATGATGGCGGCGGCCCAGCCGTTCATCTCGGGCGCCATCTCGAAGACGGTGAACCTGCCGCCCGACGCCACCGTCGAGGACGTGCAGGAGGCCTACCTCGAGTCGTGGAAGCAGGGGCTGAAAGCGGTCGCGATCTACCGCGACGGCTGCAAGCGGACCCAGCCGCTTTCGACCAGCAAGACGGACCCGGGCCTGGCCAAGGGCGCGGTGGCGGCGGAGCCGGTCAAGAACGGCCCGCCCGCGGCGGTGCGGCGCAAGCTGCCTGACGAGCGGCAGTCGATCACGCACAAGTTCTCGGTCGCGGGCCACGAGGGGTACATCCACGTGGGCCTCTACCAGACGGGGCAGCCGGGCGAGATCTTCGTGAAGATGGCCAAGGAGGGCTCGACCATCTCGGGCCTCATGGACAGCTTCGCGACGGCGATCTCGCTGGCGCTGCAGCACGGCGTGCCGCTGCGCCTGCTCTGCGACAAGTTCGCGCGCACGCGCTTCGAGCCTTACGGCTTCACCGAGAACCCGGAGATTCCGCGCGCCAGCTCGATCATGGACTACCTGTTCCGCTGGCTGGGTTCGAAGTTCATCCACGAGACCCCCGTCGCCGAGGCGCCGCCGGCCTCGACCGAGGCGCAGCTCGAGCGCGTCGGGGAGGTCGTCGCCGCCGCCCAGAAGGTCGAGGTCATCGACGTCAGCGCGAAGGTGACCAACGGCAGCAGCAACGGCCACAACGGCAACGGCCACACGGCTTCGGTCAACGGCAACTACAGCTTCATCGCCCGGACCGACGCGCCGACCTGCCCCGAGTGCGGATCGATCATGATCCCCAACGGCAGCTGCCACAAGTGCGTGAACTGCGGCACGACCAGCGGCTGCTCGTAA
>CAZPUH010000815.1:0-2108 GCA_964589215.1 uncultured Myxococcales bacterium
CTGCGTGCTGCTGGACGTGCGGCTGCCGGGACAGTCCGGGCTGGACGTGCTGCGGGCCATCCGCGCCGCCGACGTGCGGACGCCGATCATCATGCTGACCGGCTTCGGCGACGAGGAGACCGCGGTCGAGTGCATGAAGGCGGGCGCCTCCGACTACATCGGCAAGGCGAACCTGAACGCGCAGCGCCTGCTGAACAGCGTGCGCCAGTCGGTCCGGGTGCACGACGCCGAGGGGCGGGCCCAGGCGGCCAGCGTCGAGCTGCGGCGCCATGCCGACCAGCTCCACGCGCTGGCGCGCGCGGCGGCGGACCTGAGCGTCGCCACCGCCCCCGAGGACCTGCGCGTCCGGCTGGCGACCGCCGCCCGCGACATCATCGGGGCCGAGGTCGCGGTGGCCGGAACGTTCGAGGACCGTGGGCGTCCCGGCTGCGACATCTCCGTGGTCGACGCCGGCGGCTCGCGCAGCGCGCGGCTGCATCAACCGCCGCCGGGCCTCGGCCCCACCCGCCTCGGCGCCGCGGCGCTGGGCGGCGACCCGGAGGCGCAGCAGCGGGCGGCGCGGCTCGGGCTCCCCATGCCCGCCCGCGGCTGGCTGATGGCGCCGCTCTGGGACCCCGCGCGGCAGGTGGTCGGGTTCGTGCACCTGACCGCCAAGCGCGAGGGCGACTTCGACGGCCGCGACGAATCCTTGCTGGCGCAGCTGGCCCAGCTGGCCGGGACCGCCCTGAACAACGGGCGCCTGCTGCGCCAGGCGCAGGCAGAGACGCGGCTGCGCGAGGACATGATCGCCGTCGTCTCGCACGACCTGCGGAACCCGCTGAACGTGATGGCCCTGGCTGCCAAGGCCATGCTGGGCGGCCCGCAGCCCGCGGAAGGGGCGCTGCGCCAGAAGGTCGAGCGGATCGACCGCGCGGCCGAACACATGCGCGCGCTGATCGAGGATCTGCTGGACCTGTCGCGCATCAAGTCGGGGCAGCTCGAGCTGGACCTGCAGCCGTTTCCGACGGGCGCCATCGTCGACGACTCGCTGGAGGCGGTGCGGCCGCTGGCGCAGGAGAAGAAGATCGACCTGCGCGCCGACGTGAGCTGCTCTGGCCGTCGCGTGCGGTGCGATCCGCGGCGCCTGCGGCAGGTGTTCTCGAACCTGCTCGGCAACGCGCTGAAGTTCACGCCCGCGGGCGGCCGCATCCGCGTCGAGGCCCGCGAGGAGCAGAGCTGCGTCTGCTTCTCCGTCAGCGACACGGGGCCCGGCGTCCCGCGCGAGCACCAGGCGCACATCTTCGACCGCTACTGGCAGGCGCCCGAGACGGCACGGCAGGGGGCCGGCCTGGGGCTCTTCATCGCCAAGGGCATCGTCGACGCCCACCGCGGCGCGATCAGCCTCGAGAGCGAGCCGGGCGCCGGCGCCACCTTCCACTTCCGCATCCCGACCGAAGACGCGGCCGGTTAGCGGCGCGGCTAGTGGGCGGGGGCGGCGCGGTTGGCGGCGTCGAGGCGGGCCTGCGCCCAGCCGCGACGCAGAACCAGGGCCTGGTGGGCGCCGTCCAGCTCGCCCTTCCAGGCCGCCAGCTCGCGGTCCGCCTCGGCCAGCTCGCGGGCGGCGGCCTCGCGATCGACGTCGCCCGCGTTCAGGGCCTCGTCGACCAGCACCAGCACCCGGTCGCGCGGCGGGTTGGCCCCCGCGGCGGTCGGATCGGGCGCCACCTGCAGGAAGCCCTCACCGACGGCGACCACGGCCTCCTGGTCGCCCTTCTTGTACGACAGCACGCCGGGCCGCAGCGTGGTCATCAGCGGGACGTGGCCGGGCAGCACGCCCAGCTCGCCGATCTCGCCGGGCGCGGTGACCTCGTCGACGTCGGCGTCGACGAGGGCGCCCCGCGGGGTGGTGAGCGATAGTTTCATGCTCCCCTACCCTGCCCTACGCCGCGTCTTTCTTCATCTGCTCGGCCCGGGCGCGCACGTCGTCCAGGCTGCCCTGCATGTAGAAGGCCTGCTCGGGCAGGTCGTCGCACTTGCCGTCGACGATGTCCTTGAAGCTGCGCACCGTGTCCTTGACCTCGACGTACTTGCCGGGCGTGCCGGTGAACGTCTCGGCCACGAAGAACGGC
>CAZPUH010000816.1:0-3072 GCA_964589215.1 uncultured Myxococcales bacterium
GGCGGTGGTGAGTTTACTTTATCCGTGGTACCGATTTGACATGAACGCCGCCGCCAAGACGAGCTGTCAGCTCATCGAGAAGACGTTGCGCAAGAGCCCTGCGTTCAAGAAGGTCGACGAGGGGCTTTACGTCGTGAAGCAGGGGTCGTCGATCGTGATGATCAACGTCATCGCCTGGAACCCCGATCGGGCGGTGGTTCGTTGCGTCGCCCAGCTGGTCAAGGGTGTGACGATGGAGGTCCCCCTGGCTTTGCAGCTGCTGGAAATGAACGCGCTGCTGCGGTTCGGGGCGTTCGCGTACGTGCCGGCCGGCGACGTCATCATCTTTTCGCATACGTTGCTGGGCGGCGACACGCTGGACCAAGAAGAGCTGACCACCACCATCCGCGACGTCGCGATCATCGCCGACGAGTACGACGACCGGATCGCCGCGCGTTACGGCGGCCAGACCATGCAAGAATTGCTGGAAGAGAGCGTCGTCGAGCACTTCCGTTCGGCGCACGGCCGCGACCACTTCAAGGCCTAGGCGCCGAGGGCCGATTAACGAACAGGCCGCCGCGTGACGGGCGCGAAGAACAACATTCTGGAGGCGGTCGGCGGCACGCCGATCGTCAAGCTGCAGAAGCTGGCGCGCCACGTCGCCGCCGACATCTACGTCAAGTGCGAGTACCTGAACCCGGGCGGCTCGATGAAGGACCGGGTGGCGCGCAACATCGTCACTGACGCCGAGCGCCGGGGCCTCCTCGGTCCGGGCGGCACGATCGTCGAGGCGACCAGCGGCAACACCGGCATGGGCCTGGCGCTGGTCGCGGCGCTGCGGGGCTACAGCTGCGTCTTCGTGATGCCGGACAAGATGTCGCCCGAGAAGGTGGCCGGGCTGCGCGCGTTCGGCGCCCGCGTCGTCATCTGCCCGACGGCCGTCGAGCCCGAGGACCCGCGCAGCTACTACCAGACCGCCAAGCGGATCGTCGCCGAGACCCCGGGCGCCTTCTACGCGAACCAGTACCACAACCCCGCCAACCCCGACGCGCACTACACGTCGACGGCGCCGGAGATCTGGGAGCAGACCAACGGCGAGGTGGACGTCTTCGTGGCGGGCATGGGGACCGGCGGGACGATCTCGGGCTGCGGCCGCTTCTTCAAGGAGAAGAAGCCCGGCTTCCGCCTGGTGGGCGTCGATCCGATCGGGTCGCTCTACTACGAGTACGTCAAGACGGGTCGCATGACGCGCCCCTTCGCTTATTACGTCGAGGGTATCGGCGAGGACTTCCTGCCGACGACGATGAATTTGAAGCTGGTCGACGAGATCGTGCGCGTCGACGACAAGGAATGCTTCCTGATGACGCGCGAGCTGGTCCGCCAGGAGGGGCTGTTCGTGGGCGGCAGCTCGGGCGCGGCGGTGGCCGGCGCCATCAAGTACGCGGAGGCCACCAAGCGCAAGGAGAACATCCTGGTGCTGCTGCCCGACGGCGCGCAGAAGTACCTGTCGAAGATCTTCGACGACAAGTGGATGCGCGAGAACGGCTTCCTCGACGAGCCCGATCCGCTGGGGACCGTCGGTGAGCTCCTGCGCCGCAAGAAGCAGCGCGCGCTGATCACCGCCAGGAAGGGCGAGTCCGTGCGCGAGGTCATCGCCAGCATGCGCGACACCGGCTTCTCGCAGCTGCCGGTGCTGGAGGGCGAGGGCGGCCGCCTGGTGGGCATCGTCGCGGAGTCCGATCTGCTCGACTTCCTGGTGAAGGGCGAGGGGGGCCTGGACGCGCCCATCGACACGCTGGTCGAATCGGACTACGCGACCGTCTCGCCGGCCACGCGCGTTCACCTGCTGCGCAACATCTTCAACGACGCCAAGATGGTGGTCGTCGAGAGCGGCGACAGCATCATCGGCGTCATCACCAAGATCGATCTCATCGAGTTCCTGGCCGAGCGGCGGGCATGAAGAAGCCGCGCGCGGCGCCCGCGCCCAGGTTCGAGACGCTGGCGATTCACGCCGGGCAGGCCCCGGAGCCCGTCACGGGCGCCGTCATGACCCCGGTGTTCCTGACGTCGACCTACGCGCAGAGCGGCCCCGGCCGCCACAAGGGGTTCGAGTACTCGCGCACCCAGAACCCGACCCGCTTCGCGCTGGAGGCGAACCTGGCGGCGCTGGAGGGCGGCGCCTGGGGCCTGGCCTTCAACGCGGGCGTAGCGGCCTCGACGGCCGTGCTGTCGACGCTGGACGCGGGCGACCACGTCGTGGCCGGCGACGACGTCTATGGCGGCACCTATCGCCTCTTCGACAAGGTGTTCCGCCGGTTCGGGCTGACGTTCACCTACGTCGACGCGCGCGACCCGGCGGCGGTCGCGGCGGCCATCGAGCCCAGGACCAAGCTCTGCTGGATCGAGACGCCCACCAACCCGCTGCTGCGCCTGGCCGACATCCGCGGCATCGCCAAGGTCTGCCGCGCGCGGGGCGTGCGCCTCTGCGTCGACAACACCTTCATGACCCCGTACTTCCAGCGCCCGCTGGACCTGGGCGCCGACCTGGTCGTCCACTCGACGACCAAGTATCTGAACGGCCACTCGGACGTGGTGGGCGGCGCGGTCATCGGCCGCGACCCGGAGTTGCGCGCCCGCGTCGCGTTCGTGCAGAACTCGATGGGCGGCAGCCAGCCGGCGTTCGACAGCTTCCTGGTCCTGCGGGGCACGAAGACCCTGGCCGTCCGCATGGAGCGCCACCAGCAGAACGCGCTGGCCGTCGCCCGCTGGCTCGAAGCGCGCCGCGACGTCGACGCCGTCATCTACCCGGGCCTGAAATCCCACCCCCAGCACGCCCTCGCGCGCCGCCAGATGAGCGGCTTCGGCGGCATGGTCGGCTTCACCTTCGGCAACGGCCGCGGCGCCCTGGGCAAGGCCCGCCGCTTCCTGGAACGGCTGCGGGTCTTCACCTGCGCCGAGTCGCTGGGCGGCGTCGAGTCGCTGGCCGAGCACCCCGCCATCATGACCCACGCCTCGATCCCCCCCGACCGCCGCCGGGCCCTCGGGATCAGCGACGGCCTCGTGCGCCTGTCCGTCGGCATCGAGCACGCCGAC
>CAZPUH010000817.1:0-1983 GCA_964589215.1 uncultured Myxococcales bacterium
CCGCCGGGCGCGCCGGCACCCGCGTGGCCGCTCGCCCCCGCCGCTGCGCCGGCGGTGCCCGCCGCGCCACCCGCCCCGGCCCGACCGCCCCCCGCTGTCCCGCCGCGACTGCCTGAGCTGCCGCCGGTGTGCCGCCTGCCGACCAGCGCGCCCGGAAGAGCGGGGCCTTCGCTTCCGTCGCTGCCGGGAGCCGGCTCTTCACCCGGGCCCTGACAAGCGGCGAGAAGAACGGTCGCCAGCACTGCCAGCGCTCGTCGGTCCACGGAGCGACCGCGCCGCCGGACGCATGTCGGGGAACCGCCTACCGCCGAGACGTCGAGGTCGCGCATCCGGATCACCTCCGAGGCCAGTGGTCGTCGATCGAATCGTCGATCGCACGGACGCTTAGAGCGTCAGCCAACGGCTTATCGTCAACTCACGCGATTGTCGTCGGCCCGGCTTCCGAGAAGTGGTGCGTGCGTCCGAGAGCAGAGCTCAGCGCGCCGCTACCGGTTCGCGCCGACGGTGATGTCGGTGACGACCGCCGACGTGCCGTTCGCGCCCCGCACTTCGAAGCGCACGTAGCGGGCAGCGACGGGTCCGAAGATCGCCGTGTGCAGCTTGCCGTCGGCCGGCCAGGTGCCGGCGCCCGCCTGCGTGAAGGTGGTTTGGTCGCTGCTGACCAGAATGCCGTAGCTGGTGACGTTGCCGCCGGTGACGCCGAGGCCGTTCGTGTACTGGGGGACGACGCTCAGCATGCCGACGTCCGGACGGATCTGGCCCAGATCCAGCGTCACCGACTGCGGGAACGCGCCCACCGTTTGCCACAGCGTGTGCGTGTTCGTGTCGTTGATCCCGTCGATCGCGTTGGCGGCGACGCCGCTGGTCGCCGTGGCGGCAACGGACGTGTACGGGTGCTCGATGATCCGCGCCTGCGCGGGCAGCGGCGCGCGGCTCGTGTTCGGGCTCCAGGCGGCGCCCACCTGGGTCAGCACGGAGACCATCGACGCATCGATCAACCCGTCGCGGTTGGGCGGGCAGTTGAGCAGAAAGCTGGTGTAGGCCGGCTCCAGCTTCTCGAGGTGGCCGCCGACGATGGTCGAGACGCTCATCAGGTCGCCGACGTTGGGCGCCCAGAACCAGTCGTTGCCCCCGCTGTTGTTGATCTTGGTCTCTTGCTCCGCCGCGTAGGTGTTCGTGGCGGGCGCAAAGGCCCCGGCCGGCTCCTCGAAGTTCACGATGTCGACCTCCCACGGGTCGACCAGGTGGGTGTGATCGGTGAGCAGGCAGTTGGGCTGCAGCGACTTCACCAGCTCGCGAATCGTCTGATACGCGACGCGGTTGTGGCCCGTCTTCCACGACCAGCCGTCGAGCACCAGGATGGGGATCGGGCCGTAGTTGGTCAGCAGCTCGGTGATCTGCTTGGTGACGTAGCTCATCTGCGCGTCGGTGATGGTCGCGTCGTTGCCGATCCCTTCGGTCGCGTCCCAGATCGAGTAGTAGAGGCCCGGCGCCAGGCCGCGGGCCCGGAACGCCGTGACGTAGTCCTTCACCACGTCGCCCTGCCCGTTCTTCCAGGGGATGTGGCCAACGTTGAACGTGCTGGCCGCGCTGGGCCACAGCGCGAACCCGTCGTGGTGGCGCGTCGTCAGCACGCCGAACTTCATGTGCGCGGCGACGGCGGCGTCCGCCCACTGCGTGGGGTCGTACTTGCTCGACGGCGCGAAGTTCTGGATGGGGAGATTCCCCTGGGCCCAGCTTCCCGCGCAGGGATCGCCGGGTTGCGACCCGCAGAAGGTCAGGATGCCGAAGTGCATGAACATCCCGAACCGCATGTCGACGTAGTCGCTTTGAAGCTGCTGCAGCGTCTTGCCGCCGCCGCCCGCGCTCCCGCCGCTGCCCGAACCCGCAGCGCCCGAGCCGGCCGCGCCACCCGCTTGCCCGCCCGCGCCTGCAGCGCCTTGTCCGCCTGCGCTGTTCCGGCCGGCGGCCCCGCCCGAGCTG
>CAZPUH010000818.1:0-2448 GCA_964589215.1 uncultured Myxococcales bacterium
GGGGCCGCGGGGGGCGCAGGCGGTGCAGCCGGCGGCGCGGGCGGCGCCGTCTCGCCCGGCGGAAGCGCGCCGTGCGACATCTACGCCGCCGCGAACACGCCGTGCGTGGGCGCCTACAGCATGGTGCGCGCGCTTTACAGCGCGTACAGCGGCCCCCTCTACCAGGTGCGGAAGAACAGCGACAAGACGGTCAAGGACGTCCCGCTGCTGGCGCCGGGCGGCTACGCCGATTCGAAGGTGCAGGACGACTTCTGCAGCGGCGGTTGCACGATCGCGAAGCTTTACGACCAATCGCCGAAGAAGAACGATCTCCCCCTGACCTATCCCACCTACTGGCTGGTGGCGAATCCGCCGGCGCCCGCTTCGCACGCGGTCGCGACCGAATCGAACGCGACGGCCGAGAAGATCACGATCGGCGGCCACCCGGTCTACGGCCTCAAGTCGGTCGCGGGCGCCGGGAACAGCTACCGCGTCAACGCCAAGGGGACCGCCGTCGGCGACCAGGCGGAGGCCATGTACGAGGTCGTGGACTCCAAGGTCTACAGCTCCCTGTGCTGCTACGACTTCGGCAACGCGTCGACGACCGGCAATCCGGACGGCGCCGGCACGATGGAGACGATCTACTACGGCAACGCGACCCTCTTCGGCCACGGCGCGGGCAGCGGCCCCTGGCTGATGTCGGACCTCGAGGCGGGCACGTACCCGTCGAGCAACAAGAACGATCCGAACATCCCGTCGCTGAGCTACGCCAACTTCGCGACCCTCATGCTGAAGGGGTATTCGGGCGACCGCTTCGCGCTGAAGGCGGGCAACGCCCAGTCCGGCGCGCTGATGACCACCTGGGACGGCAAGCGCCCCAGCGGCTACAGCCCCATGAAGAAAGAGGGGGCCATCGTGCTGGGGACCGGCGGCGACGGCAGCTTCCTGGGCACCGGAGTGTTCTTCGAGGGCGCGATCACCATCGGGTGCCCCGACGACAAGTCAGTCGACGACGCCATCCAGGCGAACATCGTCGCCGCCGGGTACGGCAAGTAGCGCGCGCCGGCTGCTACGCGCCCAGGCCGTGGGCGACCAGCCCGTGGTGCCGCGCGCCGTTCACCGACTCCTCGTCCTCGGCGCGCAGGTGCGGCTGAAGATCGAACGTGACCCGATGAATGAGCCCCGTGAACCGGAACGGTGACCGGTCGGCGTAGCTCTTGTCGACGGGCAGGCCGTTGTCGCTGCCGATGTCCATGCCCGAGTAGCCCGAGAACCGGAACGGAACGGTGTGGTCGATCCGTCCGCCGCCCACCTTGCGGTCGTTGACGTACAGCGAGACGTCGCCGCCCGTCCCCATCTTCGGGCCGTCCGCCGCGAACTCCAGCCGGACGGCGACGCGCCCGCTCGGCAGCGGCTCGCTCGCCTCCTGCTTGTAGACCTGCACGCCCATCATGCTGTAGGTGTGCTTCAGCCGCCCGCCGTCGACGAACAGGGAGAAGCCGCCCAGGTGGTCGGCCTCGGCGACGATGACGCCCTCGACGCCGTCGTGAGGCACCTCCAGGTCGGCCGCGATCACGTACGACCGGTTGTAGATGCTGGGGATCATGCCCGGCCCGACGTTCTGGACTTTGCCGTGGTACGTGAACTTCGTCTGCTTGCCCAGCGGCGGCCGCATGCCGAAGTAGAACGCGAATCCCGCCAGCAGCGGCGTCACGTTGTACTTGTCCGCCTCCTTCCAGAAGAGGTCGACCAGCTCCTTGAGCTTCTTCGGGTTTTGCGCGGCGACGTTCTCGGCCTGCGAGAAGTCGTCGGGCAGGCGGTACAGCTCCCAGACGTCGTCGTCGGGATCGTAGACGCCCGGCTCGAACTTGCCGATCGCGTCGGGGGACAGGACCCAGGGGATCCGGGCCAGTTTGCAGGCGGCCCACCAGCCGTCCTTGTACATGGCGCGGTTGCCGTAGATCTCGAAGTACTGCTGCGTGTGGCGCTCGGCCGCCTTCGCGTCGTCGAACGTATACGCGAAGCTGGTGCCGTGCATCGGCTCCTGCGCGACGCCGTTGACGCTGCTCGGCTGCGGAAGACCGGCGAGCTCGAGGATCGTCGGACCGATGTCGATGCAGTGGGTGAACTGGGCGCGCAGGCCGCCTGCGTCCTTGATGCGGCCGGGCCACGAGACGACCATGCCGTCGCGCGTCCCGCCCAGATGCGACGCCACCTGCTTGCCCCACTGGAACGGGCAGTTGCCCGCCCAGGCCCAGGCGGCCGCGTAGTGGGGCGCCACCTCGGCGGTCCCCCACACGTCCTCGCCCCCGTAGCGGTTGATGAGGTCGATCTGCTGCTCCGCGGTCAGCGGCAGCCCGTTCTGCATGGTCAGCTCGTTGAAGGAGCCGGTGATCGTCCCCTCCATGCTGGCGCCGTTGTCGCCCCAGATGTAGATGACCAGCGTGTTGTCCCGCTCGCCCATCGCGT
>CAZPUH010000819.1:0-3575 GCA_964589215.1 uncultured Myxococcales bacterium
GGTCGCCTCGACCTCGCTGGCGCGGGCGGTGCGTGAGGAGGCCGCGTCGGCGGGGCCGTCCAGCGCGCCCGCCAAGACGCCGCGGCGAGACGCCTACCTGAAGATGCTCTCGTCGGGCAGCTCGAAATACGCCATCGACCTGCTCAAGGACGCGGGCGTGGACATGACCACCTCGGCGCCGTTCGACGCCGCGATCGCCGAGATGAACGGCACGATGGACGAGATGGAGCGGATCTTGAACCGGACCTTGGACCGCCGTGGGAAGCAGGCCCCGACGTCCGCGGCGAAGCCGAAGAAATAGCGCGCCGGTCGGGCTCGATGTCAGACGCGGCCGTGGTCGTCGCAGTGGCCGCCGTGGGCGTGATGAAGGTGCCCCGCGACGAGATAGTCGACGTGATCCCCGTGCGGCAGCGCCTCGTGTCCGCAGCCCTGGCCGTGTTGGTGTCCGGTGGCGTGCCCACTGCAGGCGTGGTCCGGCACGCACCGATCGGGATTGGACCCGCCGACCGCCAGGCGATGGTCGTCGACATGCCCGTCGTGCAGGTGGTGCAGGTGCCCGTCGTGGAGATAGTCAGTGTGGCCCTCGTGGCCGATCGCCGTGTGACCGCAGCCCGTGCCGTGAACGTGCCCACCGTGGTCGCGATGCTCTGAACAGTTCATGGGGTTTCCCTCCTCCGAGGACGCTAGCACTCGCGACCGGGCGAGGCCCGCACCAATCGAATCGGTAGTCCTACGTAGGGAGGCGGCTGCCGTACTCGGCCGTGCGAGGCTCGATCACCCGGCGGCAGAGAGTCGCTCGCAGCGGTCGCAGCGCCCTTGCAGCTGGATCATCACACGCCGCCGTCGCAGGGCCCGCGGCATTCCCGGCGTGCCTCGCACGCTGACCGCCTTCTCGGGCAGGCAGTTGACGTCTCCGCAGTCGATGCAGACGAAGTGAGGATGCTGCGCCTTGTGGTCGGCGCTTCCCCGTCGCATCTCGAACCGCCACACGTGGTCGCCGAGATCCGAGCGCGCCAGGAGGCCGACGCGGCTGAGGTCCATGAGATTCCGGTAGATCGTCGCGTGATCGTACCCGGCGGAGTTGAGCCGCTCCGAGACCTCACCGTGAGTCATCGGAGCCCGGGCGTCCTGAAGCAGCCGGAGCACCGTGATGCGCGACCCGGTGCCACGCAATCCGGCGTCCTGGATGCGCTTCTTCAGAGCCCCCACGTCGACCGCAATCTGAGGGCTCTTCGTCACGTCCCCGAGCCTATGGCAACAGCAGATCGACTGCAATACAGAAGAGAGCCGCCGGGGACCCGCTGCACCACCGCACCGGCCTTGCACCTACAAACGTTGGGAGCCAGAGTAGATGCAAGTAAATTGCATCTTATGCGGGCGCCCTTGCTATCGTGCACGGCGACCGTGTGCCGAGGACCCATGAACACCAACGACAGAATTCCGGTCACGATCGTCACCGGCTGCCTGGGGGCGGGAAAGACCACCCTGCTCAATCGCCTCTTGGCCGATGGTCCCAGGGGGCGCATCGGGATCATCGAGAACGAGTTCGGAGATCTCGCCATCGACCGGTCGCTGCTGGTCAATGCCCAGGACGAGATCGTCGAGGTCAACACGGGCCGCATCTGCTGCAGCGCCCGGGGCGACCTCGTTCGGTCGCTCGTCGACCTTCACGAGAAGCGCGCCAGGCTCGACCGCGTGGTGGTCGAGACGACTGGCCTCGTCGAGCCCGGGCCGGTCGTACAGCCCTTCTTCACCGACGGGGACATCGGCCGGCGCTACCGTTTGGATGGGATCGTGACCGTGGTCGACTGCCTGCACGCCGCCGGCGGTCTCGTCGACAATCGCCAGGCCAGGGAACAGATCACGTTCGCCAACGTCGTCGTCCTGAACAAGACCGATCTCGTCTCGGAGCTGGACATCGAGCGGCTCGCTCAACGCGTCCGGGCGATGAACGGTAGCGCGCGGATCCTCCGATCGGTGCGGGCGAACGTCCCCGCTCGCTCACTGTACGAGCTGGGCGGAATCGATCTCGAACGCCATCTGCGGCGAGACCCGGCACTTCTCGCGCCGGTCTACCCGTTCGAATACCTCGGCGTCCACGAGCTGGCGCCCGGCCGTCACTCCCTGCTTTCGCATGACGGCCCGACTCCTTCCTTGTCCATCGTGCTTCTCCCCGTGGCCTCCCCGGAAGCGGCGGCGGAAGACTCGGCGGATTCGGCCGCGCGCCTCTTCTCGAGCCGCCGCAGGGAGGCAGTCCCGGGCCGCCTCGTCGAGGTGGGCTGCCATCTCGCTCTCGATCTGAAGGATTCGGGCGAGAAGCGGTTTCCGTTCGACGTCGACCAGCCCGGGAGCTTCGCGCTTTACGCCGAGCGACTTCCCGAGGAGACCGGCCTCCGGCTCGTCGACGAGTCGGGAGCGGTCGTCATTCCATCCTGGGAACGGCGGCTCGTGGAACCGCACACCCACGACGGCGACGTCGTGGCCACGGGGATCTCCGCCGAGGGCTTCGCGGACAGGGAGAAGGTGGGCCGATGGCTCGAACATCGCCTGTGTGCCACGGGCAGCCCGATCCTGCGGTCGAAGGGGATCCTGAACGTCTTTGGAGAGGAGCGGCGCTTCGTCGTTCAAGGGGTCGGGCAGCGCGTCGACGCGGACCCCGGTCGACCCTGGGGTGACGATCGGCGTATCAACCAGCTGACGATCATCGGGCGAAACCTGGACCGCGAAGGTCTCACCGCGGAATTTCACTCGTGCCTGGTCCGCGGACCTGCGGGCGCGACACCACGCGTATGGTGAGCGCCCTATCGCGCTGACGGAGCTGGGCCATGCTCGGCGTAGGATGCGGCGATGCTTCCCAACCCGCGGGCGGAAAACCTGGTGTGGATCGATCTCGAGATGACGGGGCTCGATCCTTCCTCCGACGCCATCCTGCAGGCGGCGCTGGTCATCACCACCGCCGACCTCGAGCCGCTCGACGAGCTCGCCGTCGACGTCAGCCAGACCGAGGAGACCCTCGGACGCATGTCGCCTGAGGTGCGCGAGATGCACTCGCGTACCGGATTGGTCGACCGGGTGCGACGGTCCACCGTCGATGTGGCGGAGGCCGAGCGGCGCTTGCTCGAACGGATCGCGGCGTGGTGTCCCGCGCCGGCGACGCTGTGCGGAAACTCGATCTGGAACGATCGCCGCTTCATCGCGCTTCACATGCGCGCGCTGGATCGGTACCTGCACTACAGGGTCGTGGACGTCTCCAGCCTGAAGGTGCTCGCCGGCCGCTGGTACGGCGAGGCAGCGATCTTTCCGAAGCCGAGCGCCGGCGCGCACGACGCGACCGTCGACGTCAAGCTCTCCATCGCCGAGCTGCGGTACTACCGCGAGAGGCTGTTTCGCCCGGCGGGAGGCTAGGAGATCGCCTCGCGGCAGGCCCCACACTCAGCGTTTGGCCTTTCCCAGCAGCGCGACCAGGAAGAGGGCGGCGGCCACCAGGACGATTGGCGGCCCGGTTTCTCGTCCGAGCGCCGCTCCGATGACGGCCCCGACGACGGTCGAAACGACCGCCACCGAAACGGATACGA
>CAZPUH010000820.1:0-6681 GCA_964589215.1 uncultured Myxococcales bacterium
GACCGCGGTCTCCTCGTCGCCGAAGCCGGTCAGCATGATGATCGGCGTCCGCACGTCGGCGGCGCGGATGGCCCGCAGCACGTCCAGCCCGGACTGTCCCGGCAGCCGCACGTCCAGCAGCACGCAGTCGTAGGTCTCCTCACCCACGCGCTCGAGGGCCGCCTCGCCGCTGTCGCATTCGACGATGGACGGCGGCGGCGCGGCGCCCGCCAGCAGCCTGCGCACGCTCATCCTGTCGACCTCGTCGTCGTCGATCAGCAGGATGCGCAGCGTGTCGATCACGGCAGCTCGACGAGCATCCAGTACTTGTTCAGCGCTGCCATCAGATCGACGAAGTTCGCGAAGGTGACCGGCTTGGTCAGGTAGCCGGCGACGTTCAGGTTGTAGGCCTCGACCTTGTCGCGCGTGTCGTTCGACGTGGTCAGCACGACGACGGTCGTCGACTTCAGCTGCGGGTCGGCGCGCAGCTCGCGCAGGAACTCGATCCCGTTCATGCGCGGCATGTTCAGGTCCAGCAGTACCAGGCGGTTCGACTTCGGGAAGGCGGGGTCGCGCAGCGTCTCCAGGCCGTGAATGCCGTCGCCCGCCACGAACACCGGGTTCGTGATGTTCCCCTTCTTGAACGCGCGCTGCACGTTCATGACGTCGACCTCGTCGTCGTCGATCACCAGGATGTTCAGCTGCTTGTCGTTCACGGAGACTCCTTCGCGCGCTTCGGCCACAGGACGTGGAACGTCGCGCCCGCGCCTGCCTCTGATTCCAGACTGACCTGCCCGCCGCGGCTCTCGACCAGCTTCTTGACGACGGACAGCCCGATGCCCGTCCCCTCGACGCGGTCGCGGGGCTGCAGCGTCTGAAAGATACCCCAGATGCGCTCGTGAAACTGCGGGGGAATGCCGGCCCCGTTGTCGCGTACGGTGAAGTCGTAGGCCGTCCCTGCGTCCGCCCAGCCGACGGCGACCTGCACGTCCGGGCGCCCGCCGTGCTTGAGGGCGTTGCTCATCAAGTTGAGGAAGATCTGCTGCAGCGGCACCCGCTCAGCCATCACCACGGGCATGTCCGGCGCGATCTCGACGCGCGCCGGGGCGGCGGGCGCCAGCAGGTCTCGACACTCGGCCAGCAGCGCGCCCACGTCGACCGACTCGACTTTGTCGCGCACGCGTCCGGCGCGCGAGTAGTTGAGGATGCCGTCGATCAGCGCCTCCAGCCGGTGGACGCGCCCGCGCAGCAGATCCATCTGGCGCCGCGTCTCGCCGCTCATCTTGTCGACCAGCGCCTCCTCGATCCACTCCGACAGGCTGGCGATGCCGCGCAGGGGCGCCTTGAGATCGTGCGAGGCGACGTACGCGAACTGGTCGAGATCGCGGTTCGTGGACTCCAGCTCCGCCGCCAGCGCCTCGCTGCGCTGCCGGGCGCGCACCTGATCGGTCACCTCGAAGGCGACGACGGCGATTCCCTCGACGGCGTCCGCCGCGTCGAAGATCGGCTGGTAGATGAAGTTGAAGAAGCACTCTTCGGGGCGGCCGTTGCGCGCGAGAACGACCGGGAACTCGTTGCCGAAGTAGGGTTCGCCGCGCGTGAACACGCCGTCCAGGATCGGCACCACGACGGGCGCGGCCTCGGGCAGCGCCTCACGCAGCGGCCGCCCCAGCACGTCTCGCCCGCCGATCAGCGACAGGTACCGCGGGTTGGCCAGCTCGTACACGTGGTCGCGGCCGCGCAGCACGCAGATGGCGGCCGGCGCCTGCATGAACAGCGACGCCAGCCGCGCGCGCTGGCGCTTGGCCTCGGCGAGCGCGCTCTGCTCGCGCGCCTGCAGGTTGAGCCGCTCCTGCTCGTTGCGCTGTCGCTCGACGGCGGCGGCCATGGACTCGGCGACGGACGACAGCAGGTCGACGGCCACCGGCCCGATGGGGCGCGGGCTCGACGCACCGATGGCCCCCACGACGCGGCCGCCCGCGATCAGCGGATGCGCCACGAACGCGGTCTGCCCGGCGGCCGGCGGCATCTCCCGAAACACGGCGCGCCCGGAGGCCATCACCGTCGCCACCTCGGACGCTTCGGCGGCGCCCGGTTCGCCGGCCGAGGCGGCGAGACGCGCGGGTGTGCCGGGCGCGTCGGTGGTCCAGATGCCGACGGTCGCGCCGTCCAGCTCGGCGCGCAGGGCCTGGGCGCAGCGCGCGAGCTGCGCGTCCAGGCCCACGTCGCTGGTCAGCGCCGTGCCCACGTCGGCCCGCAGTCGAGCGCGGCGGGCGCTCCGCCGCTCTTCGGCGTAGGCGCGGGTCGCCGCCAGGATGGCCCCCATCTGGTCGGCCGCCAGGTCCAGAAAGTCGGCGTACGCGGAATCGAACGCGCGCCGGGGGCTGGTTCCGACCACCAGAAAGGCGGGGATCCCCGCCCGTCCCAGCGGCAGGACGATGGCCAGCCGACTCGGCTCCGGCCAGTTCCCGCCGGGCAGCGGGCCGAAGGTTTCGGGCGGCGTGCTGACCCGCCGGATGCTCTGTCGGGCGTCGGCCAGCGGCCAGAGCGCGCCGCCGCTGACGAGCGGGACGGATTCGGGGGCCGCCACCGTTCCGGCCTCGACGCCGGCGACGGCCGCCAGGCGGGCCGTGGACTCTCCGTACTTGCCCAGGTAGAGGAGGGCGTAGGGGATGTCGAGCTTGTCTTCCGCAAGGGTGGCGACTGCCCCGACGGCTGCCTCGGTCACCGAACCCGACGTCGCCGAGGCGGCGAACGCCGCCAGCGCCCGCAGCGTGCGCAAGCGGCGCTCGGCCAGCACGCGCTCGGTCGTCTCGCTGATCACGCCCAGCAGCCCGGCGATGGCGCCGGCGTCGTCGCGCATCGGGCTGTACGAGAGCGTGAAGTAGCACTCTTCCAGGTAGCCGTTGCGGTGCAGCGGCAGGTGCGAGTCGGTCAGCGCGACCGCTTCGCCGCGGTAGACGCGCTGGAACATCGGCTCGACGATGTGCCACAGCTCGGGGAAGCTGTCCCGCGTGGGCGCGCCCATCGCCCGCGGGTGCTTGTCCTTGCCCAGCACCGGCAGGTACGCGTCGTTGTAGAGCATGATGTGGTCGGGCCCCCACACGACGCGCATCGCGAACCGCGAAGCGAGCATCGCGGGGATCATGGCCCGCAGGCTCTGCGGCCAGGTCTCGACGCGCCCCAGCTTCGTCGAACCCCACTCGATGCCTCTCATGAGCGCGCCGGCCTGGCCGCCCTCGTCGAAAAGGCGCGCCACGTCGGGTACGCGGCGCTCAGCTGCTTGCGACGGCCCGGCGCCGGCGGATTCGGTCATACGCGTTCGGGCTCATCTAATCACTGAAACGGAGGGGGACCAGAGGGCGCACGTTACCCCGATCGGGGCCACGAGCGACGCCGGGCCAGACGACGAGGCCTTTATTGAGTAGTCTTCGCCCGGCATGTTCCGCTTCTTCGTCACCTGCGCCCGTGGCACCGAGGGGGCGCTTCGGCGTGAGCTGGCCGGCATGCGCATCGCTGGCGCCAAGGGGGACCGGGGCGGCGTCTGGTTCGACGGCCCGCTGGAGATGGGGATGGAGGTCTGCCTGCGGTCGCGGGTGGCGGTCCGCGTGCTCATGCGCCTGGCCGAGGTCGAAGCCTCCGACGGCGCCACGCTCTACGCCGCCGCGCGGCAGGTGCCCTGGGGCGACTGGTTGACGGCGGGCTGCACGTTCGCGGTGTTCGCGAACGTCAAGGACACCCCCGGGCTGACGCACTCGGGCTTCGCGGCGCTGAAGGTCAAGGACGCCGTCGCGGACGTCCTGCGCGAGGCGCTGGGCGCGCGCCCCGACGTCGACGCCGAGTCGCCCGAGGTGTCGATCGCGCTGCACCTGGCGGGCGGGCGGGGCGGGATCTTCCTGGACCTGGCTGGCGAGGCGCTTCACCGCCGCGGCACCCGCGTGGCCATGGTCGAGGCGCCGCTGAAGGAGACGCTGGCGGCGGCCGTCCTGATGCTGGGCGGTGCGCAGCCCGAGCTGCCCTTCATCGACCCCATGTGCGGCTCGGGGACGCTGGCCATCGAGCACGCGCTGGCGACGCGCGGGATCGCCGGCGGCATTCGCCGTCGCTTCGGCTTCGAGCGGTGGCCCACGCTGTCCGCCGAGGCGCGCGCGGCCTGGGGCCGCCTGCGCGCGCGCGCCGACGAGCATGCCGCCCACGCCATGGAAGAGAAGTGGCCCGAGGTGGTCTGCGGCGACGTCGACCCCGCGTCGCTGGCAGCGGCCCGCCAGAACGCGGCCGCCGCGGGCGTGGACGACGCCATCGTCTTCGAGCGCGCCGACGTGACGGCGCTTCAGCGCCGCTGGCCCGCCGCCACGCTGGCCACCAATCCCCCATACGGCGAGCGCCTTCAGCCCGTCGCGCTGGACGCGCTCTACCGCGGCATCGGCCAGGCCTTCCAGCGCCTGTCCGGCTGGCGCGCCATCGTGCTGTCGGGCAACCCGGCGCTGGAACAGGCCCTCCGGCGCAAGCCCGCCGTGTCGCATCGCCTCTGGAACGGCCCGCTCGAGGCGCGCCTTCTCCGCTACGATCTGTAGTGGTAAGAGACCGGCATGACCCGCGCCCAGCTGGTGCGCCTGCTGCGTGAATACCGCCTGGCGGTGGTGTCGACCGTCGGGCCGGACGGGGCGCCGCAGTCGGCCGTCGTCGGCTGCGCCGTCAGCGACCAGCTGGAGGTCGTGTTCGACACGCTCGACACCACCCGCAAGGCCGCCAATCTGCGCCGGGACCCGCGCATCTCCGTCGTGATTGGCTGGGACGGTGAGATGACCGCCCAGCTGGAAGGCGTCGCCGACTTCCCGGCCGGCGACGAGCTGGAGCGCATCCGCGCGGTCTACTTCCAGGCGTACCCCGACGGGCGCGACCGGCTGGCGTGGCCAGGCATCACCCACGTCCGCATCCGCCCGCGCTGGGTCCGCTGGAGCGACTTCGTGCAACGGCCGCCGTTCATCTTCGAGTCCGAGGTCGCGCGCCTCGGATGACCGCGCGGGCCGCACGTGCGCTGCGCCTCGGGCTGTCGATCGTCTCGGGCTGCCTGCTGTTTCTGGCCGTTCCCGGGTTCGGGCTTTGGCCGCTGATGTTCGTGGCGATGGTCCCGCAGCTGTGGGTGGCCCGCGCGGCGTCGACGCCGCGTCGCGCTTTTCTTCACGGGTGGCTGACGGGCACCGTCGCCAACGCCGGCGGCTTCTATTGGATGGACGGCCTGCTCGAACGGTTCGGGCACATGCCGGCCATCGAGGCGCTGCCCATCATGCTGCTGCTGGTCTCCTACCAGGGGCTGGCCTTCGCGCTGCTGTCCTGGCTGGTGCGGCGGGGCGTCGATCGCACCGGGCGCGCGCTGGCGCTGCTGGCGCCCCTGGTGATGGTGGCGATCGAGCTGGTGGTCCCCCAGATGTTCCCCTACTACCTGGGATTCGCGGTCGCCTTCGTCCCGCGCCTGATCCAGGTGGCCGACCTGACGGGGCCCCTGGGGGTGACGGCGCTGCTGCTGGCGTTCAACGGCGCGGTGGCGGACCTCGTGCGCGACCGCCGCGCCTGGCGCGGATTGGCCGTGGCCGGCGCGCTGCTGGTCGCGGACGTCGGGTACGGCAGCGTGCGCCTGCACCAGGTCGACGCGCGGCGGGCCGTCGCGCCCAAGGTCCGGACCGGCCTGGTGCAGGCCAACGTCGGCATCCTCGAGAAGTGGGACCCCGCCGAGTTCGCGCGCTTGCTGCGCCTCCACCAGCAGGCCTCCGCCGATCTCACCCGGGCGGGCGCCCAGCTGATCGTGTGGCCCGAGTCGTCGTACCCCTACGCGCTGCCGCGGGACTTCGCGCACGACTTCCCGCCCGAGGACCCGCGCCGGATCCGCCGCGGGTTCGACACGCCGCTGCTGTTCGGGGCGCTCACCGTCGCGGACCGGTCCGCCCGCCGCGGCCCGGACAAGTACCCGTACAACACGGCGCTCATGATGGTCGCGGCGGGCGACATCACGGGGAAGTTCGACAAGGTCTTCTTGATGCTGTTCGGCGAGTACATCCCGCTTTACGACAGCATCCCCTGGTTCACGGAGATCTTCCCGGAGGCGTCCAACTTCAGCCGCGGCTCGGCGCCCGCCTCGTTTCCGCTGCGCACGGCGGCGGGCACCTACAAGCTGGGGCCGCTCATCTGCTACGAGGACATCCTGCCCGGCTGGGCCCGCCGGGTGGCGCGCCTCGACCCCAACGCCTTCGTCAACATCACGAACGACGCCTGGTTCGGGCGCACCGCCGAGCCCCACCAGCACCTGGCGCTGGCCGTCTTCCGCGCCGTCGAGCACCGGCTGGAGATGGTGCGCGCCGTGAACACGGGCGTCAGCGCGCACGTCGACGCCGGCGGCCGCGTGCTGGCGGAGACCGAATCCGTCGACCCCGCCGAGCAGCCCCCGGCCGAGCCCAAGACGTTGCTGGTCGACCTGGCCATGCTGCCGGGCGGCGGCGCCTACCGCGTCGTCGGCGACCTGTTCGGCTGGGCCTGCGTGGCGGCGCTGGCGTTCCTGCTGCTGGCCCCGGGCGCCCGGCTCAGGGGCGCCGCAAGAAGAACAGATAGTTGAACTGCTGGCGCGGGCGCTTGAACGCCGGGAACTTCACGTCCTTGGCGATCTCCTGCGCGCAGGCGCCGGTCGGCGTTCCCGCGAAGGTCGACCCG
>CAZPUH010000821.1:0-9514 GCA_964589215.1 uncultured Myxococcales bacterium
GCGCCGACGCCCATGCCGGCCGGAAAGCCGGTCGCCGCGGCGCCGTCGGTGTCGACGTAGACCCGCCAGTAGGCCGGCGCGCCGCTGTACGTGAACGCGTATTGAACGTTGGTCGCGTCGTTGGTCGCGTGCGCGCCGCTGATGGGCCCGTTGGCCACCGTCGGCACGACCGGCTTCGAGACGGTGGGCGTGGCGGTGCTGACCGAGCAGGTCGACGCGGGCGACAGCACCTGGTGCATCACGGGCGTCGTGCCGTCGTCGATGTCGAAGACGACGTTCGCGGCCGCTGCGCACGGATCGGTGACGCCCAGCGCGCTGCGGGCGACGGTCCAGGTCGCCTGCGTCGAGGTCTTGTCGAACGTCACCGCGCCCGCCGAGGTCCACGACCAGTCGGAACCGGACCCGGTGTACTTGTAGATGTTCGCGTTCTCGATCAGGAACTCGACGCCGATGCCCGAGTAGCTGAACCCCGTTCCGGCGGTGCGGTCAGTGTCGAGGTAAACGCGGAAGAACTGGTGGCTCCCGGTGTAGTTGACCGTGTAAGTGACCGTCGAGGCGTCGTTGCTCGCCGAAGTCGAGCTGATGGCCGACGACAGCACGGCCGGTTTCGACGGCGGCGTCGGGCCCGAAGGCGACGATCCGCAGCTCATCAACAACAAGAGCGGCGCGAAGCCGGCGACAAGGGACGTACGGCTCTGATGCATGTCGGGAACTACGGCCCGCGGCCGTGCCTGGACGTGTAGGTTCTTGGAGGCTCGTGCAACGACTTCATGGCTGGGCTCGCGTCGCGCGCTGCTCGCGCCGGTCGAGCTGAAGGCGCAGCTCGGCCGTGAGAGAAAACCGCGCTAGACCATGCCGGTGGCTCACACGGTCGCGCTCCTCGTCCTGCTCGCGTTGCTCGGTGTGTGGCTGCGTTTCGCCTGGCTGTTCCGGCGGCTCGGGATGCTGCCCGATCTCCGCCGCGAGCCGGCCGACGCCCCGCCGAGGGGCGGCGCCTGGCCCAAGCTGTCGGTGGTCGTCGCCTGCCGGAACGAAGCGGCCGGCGTGCGCCGCGCGATCACGTCGTTGCTGGCCCAGGATTATCCGTCGTACGAGGTGGTTGCCGTCGATGACCGCTCGGAGGACGCGACCGGGAGCATCCTGCGCGAGCTGGCCGCCACGCATCCGGCGCTGCGGGTCGCGCGCGTCGACGTGCTGCCCCCCGGCTGGCTCGGGAAGACGAACGCCATGCACCAGGGGGCGGCGGCCGCGACCGGCGAGTGGATCTTGTTCACGGACGCCGACGTCCTGTTCGCGCCGGGGGCGCTCCGGCGGTCGGTGGCCTGGGTCGAACGCGAGCGCCTCGGCCACGGCGTCGCGACGCCGCACTTCATCGCGCCCGGGTGGTGGGAACGCGCCTTCGTGTCGCTCTTCGGTTTGCTGCTGCTGCTCGAACAGCGCGCCGACGATCTGCGGCGGCCGGGAAGCCGCGCGTACATCGGCATCGGCGCGTTCAACCTGGTCCGCCGCGAGGCCTACCTGAGCATCGGCGGGCACACACGGCTGCGGCTCGAGGTCGCCGACGATCTGAAGCTGGGGCTGGTGCTCCGGCGCAGCGGCGTGCGCCAGGGGTGCGCCGACTCCGGCGGCCTGGTGAGGGTCCGCTGGCAGAACGGGTTCGTCGCCACCTTGCGGGGCCTGCTGAAGAACTTCTTCGCCGGCGTCGAGTATCGCTGGACCGAAACGGCGCGCGTCGCGATCGCGATGCCGCTGGCGACGACGTTTCCGGCGGCGTACCTGGCCTGGGCGCTGGGCGGCGGCCGGCTGGGGCTGGCCGGCGGGGTGGCGGCGCTGGTCTGGGTGATCTCGGCGGCGCTGATGGGGGCCGCGGCGCGCCGGTTCGCGTTCGGGCGGGGGGCGGAGGGGCTGCTCCTGCCGGTCATGGGGCCCTGCCTGGCCGGCGTGGCGCTGGCCAGCGCGGTCGGTGCCACGTGGCGCCGCGGCATCGTGTGGCGGGGGACGCGGTACGCGCTGGCGGACCTGAGGGCGGGCGCCGTCTCCGAGGCGCAGTGGCCCAGGGACCGCGCCCCGGGCTGAGCGCCGACGGCTGTGTTACGGTCGGGCGCATGGCACGGGATACCGAAAGTCGCGGCCCGCTTCGCGGACGCCCTCTGCCCCCCGGAGACGAGGTCGGCGCGGCCGACCTGGCGCGCCGGGTGGCCGACAACCTGCGCGAGCAGCGCAAGCGCCGCGAGCTTTCGCTGGATCAGATGGCGCGCATGACCGGCGTCAGCCGCGCGGCGCTGTCACAGATCGAGACGCGCAAGACGAACCCCACCATCAGCGTGCTGTGGAAGATCGCCGCCGGGCTGGGGATCCCCTTCGCGGATCTGATCGGTGAATCGCAGCTGGCCGTCTCGGTCCTGCGGCGCGAGGAGACGCAGGTCCTCCGGTCGCTGGACCGCAAGTTCGAGAGCCGGCCGCTGGTCCCGCCGGCGGGCATCCCGCAGATCGAGATGTACGAGCTGACCCTGGCGGCGCGGGCGCGCCACACGTCGGAGCCGCACGGTCCCGGCACGCGTGAGCTGGTGGTCGTGCTGTCGGGGGCGCTGCGCATGATCGTCGGCGACCGCACCGAGGAGCTGTCGGCGGGCGATTCGATCGTGTTCAACGCGGACGCCAAGCACGTCTACGAGAACCCCGGCACGGCCGAAGCGCGGTACCACGACGTCATCATCTACAAGCGGTAGCGCGGGCTTGCGGGCGCGCGCGACGGCGGCGGTGGCGGCTGTGCTGGGGGCGCTGGTGTGCGCGGGGACCGCGCGCGCGCAGGATGCAGGGACGTCGCCGGACGCCGCGGCGGCGGTCATGGAGCCCGCGGCGGCGGCGCCGACCCCGCTGATCATTCCGTCGCCCATCGCGGAGCCGGTCGTCGCGCCGCAACAACAGCAGATGGTCCGGGCCGTCGCCGCGCCCAAGCGGACGGCGATCCCCGAGCCGATCACGGGCGATCCCGCGTCGCAGTACGTGTTCCTTCACGAGGACAACTACTTTGCGTTGCAGGCCAACGGCAGCTCGCCGCCACGAACCAAGTTTCAGCTGTCGATCCGGTTCGAGATGGTGAGCTTGTTCGAGACGAACAACATCATGATCAACCTGGCCTACACGCAGAAGTCGTTCTGGGACATGCTGGACTTCGCGCACTCGTCCCCGTTCGTCGAGAGCGACTATCACCCCGAGCTGTTCGTCAGCTACCGCCGCCATCGGAGCATCCGGTACCGCGAGGTGCAGCTGGGCTGCCAGCACGAGTCCAACGGATTGGGAGCCGTCGGCAACGTCGACCAGACGGCCGACTCGCGCAGCTGGAATTCATGCTTCGTGCAGGGCAACTGGGGCTTCACGCGCAACCCGGGCAGCGACCCGTGGTTCTTTCCGTCGCTGGGCGTGCGACTGTGGCAGCCGTTCTGGTCGGACCAGCCGGTCGTCGACGCCATCGGCCACGGGCAGATCTTTTTCGATCTCGACCTGAGCGTGCCCCATCACCTGGCCTTCGGCCGCTTCTCGAACCGCCTGACGTTGCGCGAGCACGGCATCCAGGACGACCTGCTCTACGCGATCCTCCCCGTCGCCACCTCGGGCCGCATCCGCACCTGGCTCTTCGGCCAGATCTTCTACGGCAAAGCCGAACGTTTGATCACCGCGGGCGAATCCGTCACGCACATCTACGTGGGGCTGGGTTTCCAGTAGCGCCGCGCCGGGCGTCGACTCAGAGCACCTTCGTCACGAAGCGGATCCACATCGTGGCCAGCACGACGTTGCTGGCTGCGAACAGGGTGAGGCGGCGGAGGACGTGGTTGGTGGTGAGGTGCTCCGCGGAGTGGAGGACGCGGAGGGCGACGTAGATCCAGGCCAGGGTGACGAACCCGCGGCCGGCGTGGTGGGTCGCGTACAGCGCGATGGCGACGACGTAGAACAACACGGGCATCTCGAGCAAGTTCATCAGGTTCCGGTTCGCGACGCAGACGTCGTCGGGCACGTCGGGCGACTCGCCGAGCCTGAAAGCATCCCTTCTGCACCTCCGCGCCTGGACCGCGCGAATGCGCCGAAAGCCGGTCACCGCCAGTACGAAGCACGTCCACAGCGCCAGCGCCGCCACCGGCGCGAAGATCGCTCCCGAGCTCATGCGCGGAGGATAGCGCCGCGGCGGGCTCAGGGCGCGGGCAGGGTGGTCTGCGCCAGGCGCACCTCGCCCGCGAACGGGCCGGTGCCGCGCGCGTAGCTGACGACCACCTGGGCGCCGCCGCCGCCGGCCAGCTCGGGATGCTCCTTGCCGGCGTAGTCGTTGCCCGACGCCGGCGCCAGCGCGTCGAACAGCGGCTGCTCGCCCGACCACGGGCCTTCCGGGCGAGGCGCGGTCCGGTAACGGATCTCGTCGGAGAAGATCCCGCTGTACACGGCCAGGAACGCGCCGCGCGCCGGGTTGTACGACACCGACAGGTCGCCGGGCGGCCCGTGCAAAACCGTCGCGGCGCGGGTGAGGTCGCCGTTCCAGGCGGCGCCGTCCCACGCCGACCAGGCCGCCGGGTCGGCCGCGCCGGCGACGGGGGCGCGTACCACGCGGCACACGGAGTCGACCGCGCCGGGAACCGCGTCGACGGCGTACAGGTAGACGAAGCCGCCGTCGACGACGGCGGCCAGCGCGTACGCGGGCGCCGGCGACGTGAAGAGCGGCGCCGGGTCGCGCGCCGCGATCGTCGCGCCCGCGGCCAGCCGCGCGAGGCCGACGTCCAGCCCCTGGTAGTTGAGGTCGCCGGGGTGAATCAGCAGGCGCTGGTAGAACAGCCAGGCGCCGCTGCCGTCCGGCGCGGCGATGGCGCTCCCCGGCCACAAGGCGTAGCGCTCCATCGGCCCGTGAGCCGCGTTGTAAGCCGCTTCCTCGCCGGTGTACGGCAACAGCTGACTGGGCGCGCCCGTGGATTCCAGCGGCTCGTCGATCACCGTCGGGGCGGAGACGGATCCCCACGCAGCGGTGGCCGATCGGTAGTTGAATCCGTCGGCGGCGGTGACGGTCATCAGCGTATCGCCGAACATCCACAGCACGCGATCGCCGACCAGGACCGACGCGCCGCCGTCGCGCGCCGTGACGGCGGCCGGCATGGCCAGCGCCCCGAGGTCGGTGAAGGGGCGGGGCGCCGCCGGGCTGTCGCCGCACGCTGCCAGGAAGGTCGCAGCGGTCCCGACGGAGAGGGCGATGCCCGGGAAGCGATTCACGGCCCCCAGTATAGGAGGGGAAGATCTTCCCCCGCCCCGGGGTCGGTTCAAAGAAGCGAACGAATCGGTGAGCCGAAATAGGCCTTTCCTGCAACGCACAATTCCCCCGCAAAATCGCGGGGTTCGGACGCTGCCGGGCGTTGCTTCTGTCGGGGCGGCCGGCTAGCCTGCAAAGCGTTTCGATCGATGCCGCGCGCGAGCTCGCCGCTGCGCGCGCGTCGTGATCGCGTCGGCCCTGCCATGAACCTGCCCCGGCTAGAGCGTCTGGAGAACGAGGCCATCCGCCTGGTGCGCGACGCGGTCGCCGGCGCCGAGCGCGCAGCGCTGGTGCGAGGCGCTGCGGTCACCGACCTCGCGCTCGCGCATGTGGCGCGAAAGGCGTTTCACCCCGCCGTCCCCCCGTGGACCGTCGTCGACGCGGTGGCCGCGCGCGAGGGCGACGGCGCGGGTGCCGCTTCGGTGTTGCTGTCGGCGGCGCTGGCCGGAGGACCCGCGGGTCCCGGCATCGTGGACCGCGCTCCCGACCCCTGGCTCCTCTTGAACGTGCGTCACCGCGCCGGTGAGATCGTCCGCGTCTGCCCGCTGGCCGGCTGGACCGAGCTGGACGTGTGGCGGTACCTGGCGCGCGAGGGGCTCGCCCCGCCCCGCGACCCGGCTCCGGACATCGCCGCCCATCTGCGCGGCGATCCCGGTGTCGAGGTGCGCGTGGTGCTGTGCGGCGGGCCCGGCGACGGCAAGAGCGCGCTGGCCCGTCAGATGGCGGGCGGCGCCGCGACCGGCACGCCCGTTCGCTTCCAGGCCGCGGGACGCGAGGTCGTCGTCACCGACGCGCCCGCCGGCGAGCCGGGGACGCGCGAGCTGCTGGCGCGGGCCTGGGCCGCGGACCTGGCGGTCGTCGTCACGGCCGCGGGGCGCGGCCTCACGCCGGAGGCGCGCCGCCAGATCGTGCTGCTGTCGCTGCTCGGCGTGCCGCGGCTGGCGCTGGCGGTGAACGAGATGGATCTGGTCTCGTACGACGCGGCCGCCTTCACGCGCGTTCTATCAGCCTTTCGCAACCTGGCGCGCGACCTGGGCCTGGCCGGCGACGTCGCGATTCCCGTCTCGGCCGTGATGGGCGACAACGTCGGCAGCCGCTCGTCCGCGATGCCGTGGTACGGGGGCCCGACGCTGCTGGAGGCGATCGCACAGGTCGACGTCGCCGGGGCGGACACCTGTCCCGCGCGCCTGGCCGTGCAGTGGGTCGGTGAGGCGGGCGCGGCGCTGGGGACCGTGCTGTCCGGGCGTCTCCGCCGGGGCGACGCGATCCGCCTTCAGCCTTCCGGGCGCACCGGGCAGCTCACGCGCATCCTGACCGCCGCCGGCGAGGCCGAGGAGGGCGCTGCCGGTTGCGCCGTCGCCGTGTCGGTCGACGGTGGCCTCACGCCCGCGCCCGGTGACCTGATCGTCACCAGCGCCGAGCCGGCGGAGATCGCCGACCAGTTCGAGGCCACGCTGATCTGGCTGGGCGAGGCGCCGCTGCTGCGCAGCCGCGGCTACGTCCTGCAGGCGGGGAACCGCGCCGTCGGCGCGTCGATCTCTCGCTTGAAGTACAAGCTCAACACGGAGACCCTGGACCACGCGGCCGCCGCGACGCTGAAGCGGGGCGAGATCGGCGTCGGGAACCTGCAGCTGGATCGCCCCATCCCCTTCGACGCGTACGCGGCGGCGCGCCAGACCGGCAGCTTCTTGCTGGTCGACCGGAGCTCGGGCCAGACCGTCGGCGCGGGAATGTTGCGGTTCGCGCTGCGGCGGTCGCAGAACGTGCACTGGCAGGCGGTGGACGTGAATCGCGCGGCGCGCGCCGCCCTCAAGCGCCAGCGCGCCTGCCTGCTCTGGTACACGGGGCTGTCGGGGGCGGGGAAATCGACCATCGCCAATCTGGTCGACAAGAAGCTTCACAGCATGAGCCGCCATACCTATCTGCTGGATGGGGACAACGTGCGGCACGGGTTGAACAAGGATCTGGGATTCACCGACGCCGACCGCGTCGAGAACATCCGCCGCGTCGCCGAGGTGGCGCGCCTCATGGTGGACGCCGGGCTCATCGTGGGCACCGCCTTCATCTCGCCGTTCCGGGCCGAGCGGTGCATGGCCCGGTCGCTGCTGGGGCCCGGCGAGTTCATCGAGATCTTCGTCGACACGCCGCTGAGCGTGGCCGAGGAGCGCGACCCCAAGGGGCTCTACAAGAAGGCGCGGCGCGGCGACCTGAAGAACTTCACCGGGATCGACTCGCCCTACGAACGCCCCGAGAACCCCGAGATCACGATCGACACGACGGCCCTGCCGCCCGAGCAGGCGGCGGAGACGATCATTGCCTACCTGGACACGCGCCGCTTGCTGGACCCGGAGTGATCACTTTTGCGGGGCGGCGCCCGGCCGCGCTCGCGCAGGAGGAACAGATGCCCCACACGTACGTGTTCAACGGCGACGCCGACGGGTTGTGCGCGCTGCAACAGTTGCGTCTGGCAGACCGGCCCGCGAGCACGCTGATCACGGGCGTCAAGCGCGACATCGCCCTGGTGGCGCGCGTGTCGGCGGCGGCGGGCGACTCCTGTACCGTGCTGGACGTCTCGCTGGACGTCAACCGCGCCGCGGTCGTCGCGCTCTTGGACGCGGGCGTTCACGTGCAGTACTTCGACCACCACTTCGCGGGCGACATCCCGGCGCACCCGCGCCTGGCCGCGCACATCGACCTGGCGCCGAACGTTTGCACCAGCATCCTGGTCGATCGCTACCTGGAGGGGCGCTTCCGCGTCTGGGCGGCCGTCGGCGCGTTCGGCGACAGCCTGAACGACGAGGCGCGCGCGCTGGCGGCGACGGCGGGCGTTGCCGGGACCGACGTCGATCGGTTGCGGGAGATCGGCGTGGCCGTGAACTACAACGCGTACGGTGAATCGGTGGCCGACCTCCACGTTGCGCCCGCGGAGCTGGCCGAGGACATGCTGCGCTTCCCGGACCCGCTGGAGATGGCCGAGCGTTCGGCGCTGTTCCGGCGGGTCGCCGACGGCTACCGCGCCGACATGGCGCTGGCGCGCGGTGTCCAGCCGGCGCGCCGATCGGCGGGGACGGTGCTGTTCGTGCTGCCGGACGCGGCCTGGTCGCGCCGCGTCTCGGGGACGCTGGCCAACGACCTGGCCAAGGCGCACGCGGGCGACGCGGTCGCGCTGCTGTCGCCGAAGCCGCCGGAGATCGGCGGCGGGTACGTCGTGTCGATCCGCGTGCCGCGCGACGCGCGCGTGTCGGCCGAGGCGTTCTGCCGGCGCTTCCCGACGGGCGGCGGGCGGCGCACGGCCGCCGGCATCAACCATCTGCCGGCCGACGCGCTGGACGACTTCGGCGCCGCGTTCGAGTCCGAGTTCCAGGCGGTGTCGGCGTGAACGGCATCCTGGGCCGGATGGGGCACGTCTATCGCGTGCTGCGGCGGACGTTCAAGGTGAGGGTGGCGCCGCTGTTCCTGGCGCTGCTCTTCACCGTCGTGCGGACCGTGGTCGGCACGGCGATGGCGCTGGACAACCTGGTGTCGGGCCGGCTGCGGCGGACCAAGGCGACGCGCCCCATCGTGCTGGTCGGCAACCCGCGCACGGGGACGACGTTCCTGCAGCGCTTCCTGTCCGACGAGGGGTTCGGAAAGGGGATGGAGCTGTTCTTGATGCTCTATCCGTCGCTGCTGCTGCAGAGGCTGCTGCGCCCGCTGCTGCCGCTGCTGGAGAAAATCAGCCCGGCCAAGTTCCACACCACGGACGCGCACCAGACCAGCCTCAGCTCCGTCGAGACCGACGACGTCGCGGTGCTGTTTCGCTACCTCGACGGATTTTTCCTCTACGGCTTCTTCCTGTCGTTCGAGGACCAGGACATGTTGCCGGCGTTCGACCCGCGCGTCCGCGACACGTCGGCGCGCGACTTCGACTGGCTGGACAAGCTGTGGCGCCGCAGCCTGGTGCTGCACGGCACCGACCGCAACATCGCCAAGCTGTTCTCGGTCGCCGTGCGGCTGCCGCAGTTCCTGCGGCGCTTCCCCGACGCGCAGATCCTGTACATGGCGCGCGACCCGCTGTCCGTCATCCCCAGCTCGATGAGCCTGGTGATCGGGGTGCTGGACCGCGCGTTCGGCTTCTGGTCGCTGCCCGAGCCGGTGCGCAAGCGCTGGCTGGACCGCATGTACAAGGCCTGGATCCTGCTGCTGCAGAAGTTTCACGAAGACTGGACGACCGGCGCCATCGACCGC
>CAZPUH010000822.1:0-4260 GCA_964589215.1 uncultured Myxococcales bacterium
GCCGCGCCGACGCTCGCGCCGGCCAGCGCCCCACCCAGGCTGCCCACGCCGGCGGGCCAGGCGCCAGCGGCGGGATCGAACTCCGCGCGGGGCGCGGCGGGCTCGCGGGCCTCGTCGGCGGCCATCGCGCCCGGAAGCTACCACGCCGGACGGCCTCGCGCGGTCAGGAAGGACCGAGCGCGGGCAGCGCGGCGGCTATCGCCCGCAGAGGGGCAGCGTCAGCTGGAACCCCACCGCCACGCCGTGATGGGTGCCCATGCCGACGATCGCGCCGTGGCTGTTGATGCCGTTGGCCTGCTGCAAATCCCAGCCGTCCGCCGGATCGACCAGATCGTTCAGCGCAACCATGCCGCCCAGCCCCGGCGCCCACACGAAGGCGACGTTCGTGTGCACGTTCGCGGCGACCCACCCCACGACGTCGCCGGCCGCGTCGACGGCCCATCCGACGCTGTCGCCCCCGCCCAGCGTCCCCAGATCCTCGACGACCCCCGTCGCCAGCGTGAGACGGAAGGCGCGGCTTTGCCCTTCGTGCAGGCCGTAGCCCACGACGAACCGGGCGTTCACGTCGTTGGCCCCCCGCAACACCCACCCCGGCGTCCGCGCCCGCCCGTTCAGGTCCTGCAGCGCCGGGTGCGCGGCGCGCGAGTCGTACAAGAACGCGTGCCCCACGTCGTCCAGGGCCGAGCCGGCGAGCTGCGCGTTTCCGACCACCAGGCCCGTCTCGCTGATGCCGCTGGCCGAGCTGCGCGAGCCGCCCAGCGTGCCCAGGGGCGTGACCCCGCGCGCCGCCGACCAGACGAAGGCCTGCCAGGTGGTCGTGTCCCGCCCAGGCAAGAGACCCACCGCCTGCTCCGCGCCGTTCAGGTCCCAGACCGAGCAACCGGCCGGGCAGATCTCGACGCGTCCGGTGGTCGCCGTCCACCGGTACCCGTAAAGCGTCCCGGTCCCGTCGCCGTGATCGGACTGTCCGCTGATCGCGCCGTCGGGCGCGATGGCCGTGGTGAAGCTCTGCGCGCCGAACCCGGGCTGCGCGCCCAGGTCGGTGATGCCGCCGCGCTCCGTCCACCGGAACGCGTGGTAGCGGCCGCCGTCGACCTGCGCGGAGCCGACCGCCACCCCGTCGTCGTTGACGTCGTGCATGAAGACCGTGCCGTCCCCGAGCGGCGGAATCTCCACGATGCGCGCGTGCCCGTCGGCCGGCGGCACCAGGCCCGCCGTGCAGTGCGCGCGCAGCTCGTGGCACGCGGCAGCGGTCAGGATCGGCGTGCTCGCGGCGCCCGGCGCGTCCCGGTGCTCGCCCGCGCAGGCGCTGCAGCCCAGCGACGTCGCGATCGCCGCGGCGGCGAGCAGCGTGGCCACCCCGCCGCCGGCAACGACGCCCTTTTGCCCGAGAACCATCGTCCGCCCCACGCGGCTCATGAAGCTACACCAACCGCGAAACGAACGTCCGCCAATGTAGGCGGGCACGCACGTTTTTCCGTCGCGCCGCGTCTGCGCGCCAGGTTCGTGGCGCTATTTCTTCGGCGTTTGCGCCGCGCTCTGCGTAGGCTGCGCGATCAGGTTGGGACCCGTCCGCTTGAGAACCACGACGGTCTGCAGCGACTGCACCTCGTTGGACTCGCGCGCGAACACCTGCACCAGGTTGCTGCCGGCGCCCAGCGGGATCTCCGCGTCGAAGTCCATCTTGGTCCGGTCGCCCGCCAGCCGGTTCGGCTGGTAGAAGGCCTTCTTCACGGGAATCTTCGCGTTCCGGTTCCAGACCCGGATGTAGACGTCCCGCACCAGCCGGTCGTCCGTGGCGTGCCCCTTGATGTGGACGGTGTCGCTGGTGGTGACCGTCGGCGCGTTCACCGTCAGCACGGGCGGCGTCACCTCCCACTCGGGCTTGAAGGCGCCGTGCGGCGTGCCGCCCGACTTCAGGTCCGCCGTGGCGACGAATGCGGAGCGCAGCGCGTCCACCTCGACGCGTGTGTAGGCGCCCGTCTTGCCGGTGACCTTGTAGGTCGCCCCCTTGGGCGCGCGGCCGACGACCAGCGATCCCTCGGCGGGGTTCTCGCGCAGCGGCACGTCGTCGCGCGCGATCGTGGCCGTGCCCGTCGCGGGCTGCGGCGCCGCCCCGGGCGGCGCGATCTTGACCTTGATCTTGTCCGTGACCGTCTCGCCCAAGGTCGTGTCGCCGACCGACAGCTCCAGCTGGTAGTCGTCGGCCTTGTAGTCGCTGCCGACCTCGTACACGAACGAGAAGCTCTTCGTCTCGCCCGGCGCCAGGTCCTTGGCCTCGAACCGGCCGGCGGTGATGAGGATGCCCTCCTGCCCGGTCCCATTCCGCAGCACCGCCTCGGTGTGCATCGCCTTGCCCTGGCCGATGTTCTTCACCGTCACCAGCGTCCGCACCTGCTCGCCCCGCTGGACCAGCCCGTCGCGGTTCGCGCCCTTCTGGTCGTCGATGGTCTGATAGCTGTACGCGAACATGGGCCGCTGCTTGCCCGCGATGTCGACCAGCAGGTCGGCGGCCGCCGCCTTGGTGACGCCCCGCTGCGAGTACAGCGTGGCCTTGATCTCGTCGGTACGCGTGAAGGTGGACGCGGGCACCTTCACCGAGATCTCGTAGCTCTTCGACTCGCCGGGGGCGATCCGCCCGAAGACCATCTCGTTCTCGTCGAACAGCGGGTTGTCGCTCTCGAACACGGCGCGCACCCGGTACGCCGGTGACCGCCCGGAGTTCTTCACCACGCCGCGCAGCTTGGCCACGCTGCCGGCCTCGATCTTCCCCTCGCCCACCGTCTGCAGCGTCAACTGCAGCTCCGGGTCCGGGCCCGTGGTCGGCCCCGCGGTCCAGTCGACACCCAGCTTCTCCAGCGCCTGCGACAGCTTCTTGTCCTCGGTCGCGCGCACCTTGTCGAGGTACCCCTTCGACTGGGCAACCAGGTCCCGCCGCTTGCTGCTCTTGGCCTGGACCAGGAAATCGCGCGCGAACTCCATCAGGAAGTCGGTCTTGTTCGCCTGATCGTCCTCGGCGTCGGACTGCTCGTCCGCGTCCTCGTCGGTCTGATCCTCGTCGTGCGCCTTGGCCTTGTCGCTGGGCTTGGGCTGGAACAGGTAGGTCACGACCTCCTCGGGCTTCTCGCCGTGGCGCGCGCTCGGGTGCTCGAGGTGCCACTCGTAGTCCGCTTCGCGCCGCTTGTGCGCCGAGGGTTGCAGCCGGATCCAGGACCGCTCGCCGTCCTTTTGAACCAGCAGCGCATCCGTCTCGATGTCCGGCACCACGCCCACGCCCTGGATCGAGATGTCACCCGGGGTCAGGTACTGAGCCGTCGTCAGCTTGAGGCCCAGCTTGTCGTCGTCAGCCGCCTCGCCGAACGAGATCGGCGACGCGATGTCGAACAGCACCTGCACCGAGCCCTTGCCGAAGGTCTCCTCGCCGATGACGACGCCCCGGTCCAGGTTCTTCATCGCGCCGGCAACGATCTCGGACGCGCTGGCCGAGTTCTGGTTGACCAGCACGGCCAGCGGGACCGTCGGCTCGTGGCCGCTGTCCGACGCGGTCTCGTCCTTGCGCTGCGCGCCGCCGACGCCGACCATCGACACCAGCGTCCCCGACTTGATGAAGGCGTCGGACACCTTCTGCGCCTGCTCGTACAGGCCGCCCGGATTGCCGCGGAGATCCATGATGATCCCCTTCACCTTCTCGCGGTCGAACATCGCCAGCGCATCCGCCAGGTCGCCGGCGCTGTTGGCCGAGAAGTGCTGCATGTGGAAGTAGCCGACCTTGGCGGGCGGCTGCCCCGGCCCCGACGGCACCGCCAGAACGCGGGCCGGCGGATCGATCGACGGCGGGCGAATGAACGCGCGCGTGATCGTGAACTTCTTGGTGCCGGGCTGGTTGTCGCGCTCGACGTAGACGTCGACGCTGGTGTCGACGTCGCCGCGCAGCCGGTCGACCGCCTCGGTCAGCGTCATGTTGACCGTCGACTCGTTGTTGATCCGGACGATGTGGTCCTTGGCCTTCATGCCGACCCGCATGGCGGGCGTGTCCGGCATCGGCCGCTTGACCGTGATCCGGTTCTTCTTGTCCATCTCGATGACGATCCCCAGACCGCCGAACTTCCCCTGGGTCTGGGTCCGCATGTCCTTGTAGGTCTCGACGTCCAGCAGGACCGAGTGCGGGTCCAGCGTGTAGAGCATGCCGTTGGTGGCCGCCATCTCGATCTCGACCAGGCGGCGCGCCTCTTCCTTCTCGGGGACCGGCTGCAGGTTCGG
>CAZPUH010000823.1:0-3233 GCA_964589215.1 uncultured Myxococcales bacterium
AAGCACATGCAGGTCGACGACGAGCTGGACGAAGAGGTCCGCCGCCGCATCAAGAACCTCGAGGAAGGGACGTCGACCTGGGAGGTCGAGTACGGCAAGGTCCTCGAGCAGATCAAGCGGAACCGCGGGCTCGATCAGTAGTACGCGTGAGAGCCGGCGGGCTTCGCCCGGAGGCTCTCGTCGCGGGGGATTCAAAGGACCCTTTGAGGGTCCTTTGGTTTGATGACCGGGCGGGGCTGAGCGCCGCCGCCGACCACCATCCGCACGAGCTGGTCGATCGCGCGCGCGACCGCCGGTAGCGTTCGCGCCGGCTCCACGCTGGCGGGCTCCGGCGACGCCGGCTGGGCCAGAAGACCCGGCGTGCTGTAGACGCGGGACTTCTGGTCGGCGACCACGTCGTCGGTGGTGCCCGGGCGGACGTCGGCCCCCATGATGGCGGCGTGCTTGGCGGGCGCCGTGCCGCGCGCGCCCAGCGTGAGCCGCACGCCGGCCACCGGGCCCAGCACGCGCGCCGCCAGCAGCGCCGACAGCCCGATGAACCCCATCGGCCGGCGCGCCTGCAGGAGCCCGCGCAGCAGCGCGAACAGCTCGGGGTCGACCGTGCAGAGCTCGTGCTTGGTGGCGTAGTCGGACAGCGTGGTGACGGCCCCCTCGCCGCCCGGGACGATGAGGCCGTCCAGCTTGCGCGCGTCGAGCACGCCCAGCGGCGCCACGCTGCGCCCGACGAGGCGGGCGGCCTCGGCCCGGATCTTCCGGGGCGCGGTGTCGACCGCCGCGGTCAGGTGATCGACGACCGCCGGCTGCAGCCGGTCGGGCGCCGCGCAGACGGCCTGGGCGCCGGCGCGCTCGAGCACCAGCAGCGCGAACAAGGTCTCCGCGGGATCGCTGCCGTCCTGCCGACCACACCCGGACAGCACCACCGCAACCCGCTTGGCCATGTCATCGGTTTACCACGGCGCGGCCGGAAAGGACCCGGCCGCGATCGCCTCGCGCGCGCGCCGCGCAAGGTTCAAGTAATGCATGAGGTTATGGGCGGTGGCCAGCCGGTAATACAGCAGCTCCTTGGCGTGGAACAGGTGCGCCAGGTAGGCGCGTGAATAGCGCGCGCAGCAGGCGCAGGCGCAGCCGTCCTCGACGGGAACGTCCTCGTCGCGGTGGCGCGTGTTGCCGATGTTGAGCTTCCCGGCCTTGGTGAACAGCTGGCCGTTGCGCGCGTTGCGGGTCGGCATCACGCAGTCGAACATGTCGATGCCGGCGCCGATGGCGCGCCAGATGTCCTCGGGCGTGCCGACGCCCATCAAATAGCGGGGGCGGTCCGCCGGCATGTCGTCCGCGACGTCCGAGATGACGGCGTGCATGACCTCGGGCGCCTCGCCGACGCCCAGCCCACCCAGCGCGTAACCGTCGAACGGCAGGTCCCGCAGCACGGCCAGGTGCGCGCGCCGCAGGTCCACGTGCACGCCCCCCTGCCCGATTCCGAAGCGCAGCTGACCGGGCGCCGGCGTGGTGGCCAGGCAGCGGCGGGCCCAGCGCGTGGTGCGGTCGATGGCCGCCTCGATGGTCGCCCGCGGCGCATCGGAGGGCGGGCACTCGTCGAAGGCCATCGCGATGTCGCTGCCCAGCAGCGCCTGGATCTGCATGGCGCGCTCGGGCGTCAGCCGCTGCGCCGAGCCGTCGAGGTGCGAGGCGAAGGTCACCCCGTCGTCGTCGACCTTGGTCCGCTCGCGCAGGCTGAAGACCTGGAACCCGCCCGAGTCGGTGAGGATCGCGTGCGGCCAGCTCATGAAGCGGTGCAGGCCCCCCAGCGCGGCGACCCGCTCGGCACCGGGGCGCAGCGCCAGATGGTACGTGTTGCCGAGCAGGATGCGCGCTCCCAGCGCCTCGACGTCCTCGGAGGCCAGCGCCTTCACCGACGCCTGCGTGCCGACTGGCATGAAGACGGGCGTCTCCACGGGGCCGTGCGCGGTCTGCAGGACGCCGCCGCGCGCCCGCCCGGCGCGCGCCGTGACCTGGAACGTCCCCGGCGGCGGCGTCACGCCAGATCCCCGGTGATCAGCATGGCGTCACCGTAGCTGTAAAAGCGGTAGCCCAGGCGGACGGCTTCGGCGTAGGCGTCCAGAATCCGCTCCCGCCCTGCGAACGCGGCCACCAGCATGAGCAGCGTCGACCGCGGCAGGTGGAAGTTGGTGATGAGGTCGGTGACGACCTGGAACTGCGCTCCCGGCATCAGGAACAGGTCCGTCGAGGATTCCTCGGGCACGACCTCGCCGCCGTGGGCGCGCGCGCACGCCTCCAGGGTCCGCACGACGGTGGTCCCCACAGCGACGACGCGCCGCCCTTCGCGCCGGGCGCGGGCGATGGCCTCGGCGGCCTCGGGCGGCACGCGGTAGTGCTCGGCGTCCATGCGGTGCGCGGCCGGGTCGTCGGTCTCGACGGGGCGGAAGGTCCCGGGCCCCACGTGCAGCGTGATCCGCGCGATCTCGTGGCCGGCGCGCTCGGCCGCCGCCAGCAGTTCCGGCGTGAAGTGGAGGCCCGCGGTGGGGGCCGCCACCGCCCCGGGCTCCGCCGCGAAGACCGTCTGGTAGCGGCTGCGATCGTCGACCGGCGCCGGCAGCGGGTCGCGGCGGCGGGCCGCCTCGATGTACGGGGGCAAGGGGACGTCGCCGATCTCGTCGAGCCGCTCGAGCAGCGACCGCCCTGCCCCGTGCAGCGCGACGCGCGTCAGCCCGCCCGCTTGCCGCTCGCCGACGACGATCCGGATGCCGCCGGCGGTCAGCGTCTTGCCGAGCGCGCTGGAGCCGAGCCCGCGCGTCATCGCCTCCCAGTCCTCCAGGAACTCGCCCGCCGCGGCGGCGCGCGCGGCCAGCCGCCGCACGAGCAGGACCTCGAAGGCGCCGCCGGTCTCTTTCGTGCCGCGAATGCGCGCCGGAAAGACGCGGGTGTCGTTCAAGACCAGCAGCGCGCGCGGCGGCAGGTGCTCCAGCAGCTCGAAGAATCGGGCGTGCTTGCGCTGGCCGGTTCCTCGATCCAGGACCAGCAGGCGGGCCTGGTCGCGGCGCGCCGTCGGGGCCGCTGCGACGCGATCGGGCGGCAGATCGTAATCAAAATCGGCGGTGTCCACGCGTTTTTGTCTCTGCAATGCACTTTACAAAAGTTGGGGTTCTACGTAATACGATCGTCTTCACTTCCCCACATGACCATCCTCAAGGCGCATTTCCCGACCGGAGCGGCAT
>CAZPUH010000824.1:0-2944 GCA_964589215.1 uncultured Myxococcales bacterium
TGCGCGTCGCCGAGCACCGGCGGGGCTGGCGGCACCGGCGGCAGGGCGATCGCCGGAGCCGGCGGCGCGATCGGCCTGGGCGGCACCTTCGGCGGCGGTGGCCGCACGGCCGCGGGCGGCGCGCTCGGGGCCGGCGGGCGCGGGATCCTGGGGTGCGCCACCTCCGTGACGCCGGGCGTGCCCGTCACGGTGGGTCAGCCCATCGCCGTCACGTTCGACCCGTCGGGCGTGCTGATCGTGCAGTCGCGCGAACCGGCCATGCTGGCCCTGGGCGACGGCACGACGATCTCGCTGTCGACGGTCAGCCGCGCCGACACGGGGCACACGCTGTTCCACGCCAACTCCGGCGGGTTCCTGGCCTGCGCGTCCTGCCACGCCGAGGGGAACGAGGACGGACGGACCTGGAACTTCAGCTGCGAAGGTCCGCGGCGGACGCAGTCGGTGCAGACCGGCCTGGCCGGAACCGAGCCCTTCCACTGGGACGGCAACGAGACGGACTTCACCCACCTCATGACGGACGTCTTCCAGGGACGGATGTCGGGGCCGGTGCTGCAGAGCGATCAAGGCGCCGCGCTGCTGAGCTGGCTGGATCGACAGCCGCGCGCGCCGAAAGCGCAGCCGGCCGACGCGGCGGCGGTTGCGCACGGGCAGGCGCTGTTCCAGGACCCGACGCACGGGTGCGACGTGTGCCACGCGGGGCCGCACATGACGAACAACCAGACGGTCGACGTCGGCACGGGCGGCCGGTTCCAGGTGCCGTCCCTGATCGGCGTCGGAAGCCGGGCGCCTTACATGCACAACGGCTGCGCGCCGACGCTGGCGGACCGCTTCGGCCCCTGCGGCGGCGGCGATCAGCACGGCGTGACCTCGACGCTGTCGCCCGCCGACATCAGCGATCTGGTCGCGTATCTGAAGACCCTCTGACCAGCAAACGCCAGGACGGCAGGAACGCCATCCGGACCATGTCACGGTCCTGATCCCGGCGTTTCTGAAGTCCTGGCGTTTCCTCTATCCGAGCGGGTTCATCTAATACAGCAGCGCTTCGACCGGCTCGCCCGCGGCAATCTCCAGGCGGTCCGCGTCGACGCGCACCAGGGCGTCGGCGCGGACGACGTTCGAGAGCGTCGCGGACCCGCCCGGCAGCGGGTCGGCCCACAGCTCGCCGTCGCGGGTGACCAGCCGGACCCGCAAGTAGTCCTCGCGCCCGCTCACGGATGTGTGGGCGGCGCCCAGCCGGGCGGCGCGCCGGGACGGCCACCAGTCGCGGTCGACCTCGCCCCCCAGCCGCCAGAGCATGGGCCGGATGAAGGCGTCGAAGACCACCAGAGACGACGTCGGAAAGCCGGGCAGCCCGACGACCGGCCGGTTCCCCGCGCGCGCGAACAAGGTGGGCTTGCCCGGCCGGATGTCGATCCCGTGAAACAGGACGCCGGGAGCCGGCAGGTCGGCCACGGCGTCGGCGCACAGATCCTTGGTCCCGATCGACGAGCCGCCTGTCAGGATCACCGCGTGATGCGCCGCCAGCAGCCCGCGGATGGCGTCGCGCAGCGCCGAGACGTCGTCGGGGATGATCCCGCCCAGCGTCGGCACGCAACCGGCCGCCGCGACCTGGGCGGCCAGCGCGATCTGGTTGGTGTCGCGCACCTGCCCGGGCCGAGGCGTCGCGTCCGCCGCGCAGAGCTCGTTGCCGGTCGACAGCAGGGCCACGCGCGGCTGCCGGTGAACCTCCAGCGTGGTCACGCCGAACGTGGCCAGCAGCGCCAGATCGGCGGCGCGCAGCCGGCGGCCGGCGGGCAGCACCGCCTCGCCGTGCGCCAGATCCTCGCCCGGCTGGACGACGTTCGCGCCCGGCGCGATCGCTCGCGTCACGGCGATCGCGTGGTCGCCGGCGGTCCGGGTGTTCTCGACCATGACCACCGCGTCCGCGCCGCCGGGGACGAAGCCGCCGGTCGCGATGGCCACGGCCTGCCCCGCGCCGACGGTCCCCGCGAAGACCGCGCCCATCGGCACGGCGCCGACCACGTCCAGAGAGACGGGCGTCTCGGGACCGGCGCCAGTCAGGTCGGCGGCGCGCACGGCGTAGCCGTCCATCACCGACCGGCGCTCGCCCGGGAGGTCGGCCGGCGCGCAGAAGGCGGCGGCCAGCACGCGCCCGGCCGCGTCCGCCAGCGGCACGCGCTCGGTCCCGATCGGGCGCGTGTCATTCAGGATTCGCCGCGCCTCGTCCGCGGGGAGAAGCTTCAAGTTCGGGCGGCCCAGGCGTGACATCGCGGCCTCCTCCTAGACGGGCAGGACGGGCCGGCGGCGCGGGAACCCGGGCACGGCCTTGGCGCCGGCCGCGGACAGCCGCCGCAGCAGCTCGGCCCGTAGCTCGTCGCCCGGCACCACGGCGTCCACGTGCAGGTTGGACGCCAGCTTCAAGAGATCGATGTCGGCCCGGTACTGCGCGCGCAGCTCCTCGACGTAAGCGGCCCGCTCGGCCTCGGGCTTCTCGGCGATCTTGTTGGCGAAGACGGCGTTGACGGCGGCTTCGGCGCCCATGACCGCAATCATGGCCTGCGGCAGCGCGATCGTCGCGTCCGGTTCGAACCCGGGACCGCACATCGCGTACAGCCCGGCGCCGTAGGCCTTGCGCAGCACGACGCAGTACTTCGGCACCGTCGCGTCGGCGACGGCCGAGATCAGCTTGGCGCCGTGGCGGATGATGCCCTGGCGCTCGACCGCCTTGCCGATCATGAAGCCCGGCACGTCCGCCAGGAAGATCAGCGGCAATCCGAACGCGTCGCAGAGCCAGATGAACCGGGCCGCCTTGTCCGCCGAGTCGACGAACAGCACCCCGCCCTTCCACTTGGGCTGACTGGCGACGATGCCGACCGGCCGCCCGTCGAGGCGCGCGAAGCCGGTCACGATCTCGCGCGCGTAGAGCTTCTTCAGCTCGAAGAAG
>CAZPUH010000825.1:0-6800 GCA_964589215.1 uncultured Myxococcales bacterium
TTCTCCACGCGCAGGGTTTCCCCCTCGGCGACGCGGTACTGTTTTCCACCTGACGCAATGACGGCGTACATCTGACTTGGGCCTCCCGGAAGCGGCGTAGTTTAGAGAGCGGCGTGTCCCTGTCAAGCCCAATGAGTCCCCTGGGCTTCCCTCTTACCCGTCGGGTGAGATCAGGAGAGGAGCTTGCGGAGGATCTCGTTGATGGCCTTCGGGTTCCCTTTGCCGCCCGTTTCTTTCATGACGGCGCCCACGAAGAAGCCCATCAGCTTGGGGGTGCTGCTGAAGCGCGCCGCCTCGTCGGGGTGGGCGGCGACGACGCGGCGGCAGGCCTCTTCCAGGGCGCCGCCGTCGGAGACCTGGGCCAGGCCCTCCGCGGCGACGATGTCCTTCGCGCTGCGGCGCTCGTTCCACATCTTGGCGAAGACGTCCTTGGCCAGCTTGCCGGACAGCGTGTTGTCCTCGACCAGGGTCACCAGCTCGGCCAGCGCGGCGGCCGGCACCGGAACGTTGCCGTCGCCCAGGCGGCGCGGGTCGCCGACCCGGCCCAGGACCTCGTTGATGACCCAGTTGGCCGCACGCTTGGCCGGCGCGCCGGCGGCCACGACGGCGTCGAAGTAGTCGGCGATCTCGCGCTCGGCCACCAGGACGCCCGCGTCTTGCGCGGACAGACCCGCCGGGCCCGAATACCGGGCGAAGCGGTCTTCCGGGAGCTCCGGCAGCGAAGCGCGCAGCTTGGCCTGCTGCTCCTCGCTGACCACCAGCGGAGGCAGGTCCGGTTCGGGGAAGTAGCGGTAGTCGTGCGCCTGCTCTTTCGATCGCATGGCCTGCGTCACCCCACGCGCCGCGTCCCAGAGGCGCGTCTCCTGGATGATGCGCTCGCCCCGGTCCAGCAGCGTCGCCTGCCGCTTCACCTCGTGCTCGATGGCGTCGCGCACGTTCTTGAACGAGTTCATGTTCTTGATCTCGGTCTTCGTGCCGAACGTCGTCGCCCCGCGCGGCCGCAGCGACACGTTGGCGTCGCAGCGCAGGGAGCCCTCTTCCATGTTGCCGTCGCCGATGCCCAGGTAGCGAACCAGCGTCCGCACCGCGCGCACGTACTCGGCGGCTTCCTCGGCCGAGCGGACGTCGGGCTCGCTGACGATCTCGCACAGCGGGACGCCGGCCCGGTTGTAGTCGACGAAGCTGACGCCGGCTGCCGCGTGCACGTTCTTGCCCGCGTCCTCTTCCATGTGGATGCGCACCAGGCGGATGGACCGCGGCTCGCCGCGCACGCGGAATTTGATCGCGCCGCCTTCGCAGATCGGCTCGTCGAACTGCGAGATCTGAAAGCCCTTCGGCAGGTCGGGGTAGAAGTAGTGCTTGCGCGCGAACCGGCAGCGCGTGCGGATGTGGCAGCCGGCCGCCATCCCCAGCCGCACCGCCGATTCGACCGCCGCGCGGTTCAACACGGGCAGCGTCCCCGGCATGCCGAGGCAGATCGGATCCGTCGACGCGTTCGGTTCGGCGCCGAAGGCTGCCGAGGACCACGAAAAGATCTTCGACCGCGTGGCAAGCTGGACGTGCACCTCCAGCCCGATCACCACCTCCCAGTCCGTGCCCATTTACGCCGCCTCCGGAGGCAAACGCTTGTGCCAGTCGGTGCGCGCTTCGTAGGCGCCGGCGACGCGGAAGCAGATCTCTTCGCCCAGCGCGGGGCCGATGGTCTGGAGGCCGATGGGCAGGCCACTCTTCGTGAACCCGCAGGGCTGTGAGAGCGCCGGGATGCCGGCCAGGTCCGGCGCGACGGTGAAGATGTCGGCCAGGTACATCTGCAGCGGATCGTCCATGCGTTCGCCCAGCTTGAAGGCGGGGACGGGGGACGTCGGGGTCACGATGGCGTCGCACTGCGCGAAGGCCGCCGCGAAATCGTCGGCGATCTTGCGGCGCGCGCGCAGCGCCTTGCCGTAGTACGCCTCGTAATAGCCGGCGCGCAGCACGTAGGCGCCCAGCATGATGCGGCGCTTGGGTTCGGCGCCGAAACCCTCGCCGCGCGTGCGCGTGTACAGCTCCTCCAGCGAGCGCGCCTCGCTGGTGCGATAGCCGTACTTGACGCCGTCGTAGCGGGCCAGGTTCGACGACGCCTCCGCCGTGCAGATCAGGTAGTAGGTCGCGATCGCGTACTTCGTGCTGGGCAGCGACACGGGGACCACCGCGGCCCCGGCCGCGCGCAGCTCGTCGATCGCGGCGCGGACGGCCGCCTCGACCTCGGCATCCATGCCCGGCTGGAAATACTCGGAGGGCATGCCGAGTCGGACGCCCTTCAGCGGCGATCCACTCTGGCTCCCGGCGCGCGCCGCCTGCCGGTACGCGCCGACGGGCGCCGGAATGGAGGTCGCGTCCAGCGGATCTGCGCCGGCCATGACCTCGAGAAGCGCCGCTGCGTCCTCGACGGTGCGGCCGAACGGCCCGGGGTGGTCCAGCGAAGAGGCGAAAGCGATCACGCCGTACCGCGAGACGCGCCCATAGGTCGGCTTCACGCCGACGATCCCGCACAGCGAGGCGGGCTGGCGGATCGAGCCGCCCGTGTCGGTGCCGATCGCGCCCGCGCACAGCGAGGCAGCGACGGCCGCCGCCGAGCCGCCGGACGACCCGCCCGGCACGTGCGCCGTCGACCACGGGTTGCGCGCCGGCTTGACGGAGCTGTTCTCCGTCGAGGAGCCCATCGCGAACTCGTCCATGTTCAGCTTTCCCAGCGCGACGGCGCCGGCCGCCGCCAGACGCGCGGTGACCGTCGACTCGTAAGGCGGCACGAAGCCGCGCAGGATCTTCGACGCGCAGGTCGTCTCGACGCCCTTCGTGCAGAAGATGTCCTTGATCCCCAGCGGCACGCCCGCCAGCGGCCCGGGATCGCGCCCGTCCTTGACGGCGGCGTCGACCGCGTCCGCGCTGCGGCGCGCCCCGTCCGCGTCGACCAGCAGGTAGCACCCCAGGGTGCCGTCCAGCCGCGCCACGCGGTCCAGGAACTCTTCGGCCACGTCGCGCGCCCGCAGCTTGCCCGACCGGACCCCTTCGGCGATCGCCAGCGCCGACGCCCCTCGCGACTCCATCAGAGGTCCTCCTCGGCCGCGCCTCCGCCCGGCCCCGGGACGATGCGCGGAACCTGGAAGAAGCTCGCCTCGCGGCGGGGCGCGTTGGCCAGCGCCGCGTCGATCGGCAGCGACGGTGCGACCTGATCCTCACGCAGCGGGCAGTCGAATGGCACGGCGTGGGTCATGGGTTCCACGCCCGTGGTGTCGAGCTCGCGCAGGGCGTCGACGTAGGTCAGGATCGCCCCCAGGTCGCTGGTCATCCGGGCGACCTCCGGCTCGGACAGCGCCAGCCGGGCCAGCAGCGCCAGCTCCCGCACTTCATCGGCGGTTATCCGCGTGGGTGCAGCAGATGCGGACCCCTTCGAGGGCTCCCGGTCTGAAGGTGACATGAAGGCGCTTTACATACCATGGGCTTGCCGAATTGGCGTGTTGCGGGGGGTAACGTTATAGTGTTGAGTCCGGTTCGACGCCCATGCCCTGTCCCCGCGCCGATCTCCACGCCTTGGCGGCTGCCTTCGTGGCCGCGCTGGCCGTGGCCTGCGGCTGCGAAGGGGAACCGCGGGCGCCCGAGGCGACCGCCCGCGTGACCATCCCCTCCGCGGAGCTGTCGATCCGCTTCGACGTCGCCGACGGGCGCGGGCCCTCGGTGTCCGTGCTGGGATTCCGGGCCTCGGCCGCCGGGCCGAACGCGCCCGACGTGCTGGGACTGGTGGATCCGCTGTGGACGGCGGCGCCCGACCAGGGCTGCGCGCTGCACGACGTGGATCAGGCCGCCAGCGCCCTCGAAGCGCGCGGCGAGTCGGTCGACCTCGAAGAGCTTTCTGGCGTGGGCGTCGGGTTCGGGCCCGGCGAGCCGCTGGTCCGCCCGTTTCCGCGCGTCTTTCCGGACGTCGCGGGCGTGGTCGGCGGCGTCGTCGCGGAGTCGACACCCCAGGGCCTGGGCGCCATGCCCGAGCGGCTGAACGTGTACGGCGCCGAGTCCGAGCTTCCGGTCGCCGAGCTGGCCGTCCCCTCCCTGCCGCGGCTGGTCGCCGCCAACGGGACCGCCCCCGTCGCCGGCATGCGGGTCGACGTCTCCGAAGGCTTGACGCTGTCGCTGGCCAACGCGGCCGGCGCGCTGGTCGAGCTGCGGCCGTTCGGCGCGACCGTCGCGGTGATCTGCGCGGTGCCCGCCAACGCCGCCGAGGCGCAGGTCAGCGTTCCGCGCGCGCTGCTGGTTCATCTGCCGCGCGCCCACGGACGCAACCGCGGCGTCCCGGTGTCGATCGAGCTGGCGCGGCGGGTCCGCGCCCGTGAGCCGCTGACCGCCAGCGGCGCGCGCGTGTCGGTCGAGGTTCGCGCGGCCATCGCCGCGGAGCTGCGGCCGTGAGCCCGGGCCCGGTTCGCCGCGACACCCGCCTTTACGCCCGCGTCCCGCTGGAGATCGTGGTGACGGTGTCGGACGTGGCCAAGCGGGTCCGCAAGCCGATCCGGTTGTCGTCGGTCGACCTGTCCGGGGGCGGCACCTTCCTGCGCGCCGACGTGCTGTTCGAAGTCGGCGAGGTGCTCTTCGTCGAGTTCCAGTTGCCCGACGGACACCAGGTTCGCGCGCAGGGGCGCGTCGTCCGGGTGTCGCGCGGGGGACCCAAGGAACGGCCGCCCGGCATGGGCATCGAGTTCGTCGATCTGCCGGCCGAAGATCGCGCGGCCATCGAATCGCGATCGTCTTAGCGAGACAAGCCGGGAAGAGAAGAGAGATGGCCGAGACCCTGGAAGAGCTGACGTACGACTACGAGGACGAAGGGACGCTGGTCCGCAAAGAGCTGGACCGCGCCGTGCTGACGAAGGGGAGCTGGGCGACCATCATGTTCCTCTTCCAGGAGCTGGACCGAGCGAAGGGGAAGTTCCGGCCGCCCAAGATGGCGATCGTCCGCTTCAAGAAGGCCAAGGGCTCCTACCGCAAGCAGTCCTCGTTCAACATCTCGAACGAGAAGCAGGCCCGGCAGATCGCCGAGGTGTTCGAGCGCTGGTATCCCAAGATCGCAGAGGTCTCGGCGGCCGCCGGGGACGACGAAGAGGCTGACGCCGGCGACGACGGCGCGGGCGCGGACGAAACCGACTGAATTCCGATCCGACAGAGGCTCGGGGTGGGACGCGCGAGCCTGCCGTGACGGCGCCGCTGGGCCAGGGCGTGGTTCTTTTCGTGAACCCGCGCTCGCGCGCGAACCGCCGCAACCCGCGCATCGCCGCCGAGTTCCAGTCCATGCTGGGCGCGGACGGGCGCGTCGTGGCCGCCATGACGCTGGACGAGCTGGACGCCGCGACGGCGGCGCTGGCCCACGAGCCGCCGGGCGTCATCGCCGTGCACGGCGGCGACGGCACCTTGCACAAGCTGGTCACGTCGCTGGGGCGCGCGTTCGGCGATCGGCCGATCCCGCCCATCGCGATCCTGGGCGGCGGCACGATGAACGTCGTGGCGGCCTCGCTGGGCATCCGCGAGCGCCCGATCCCCTTCGTGCGCCAGCTGGTCGAGACCGCGCGCACGGGCGCGACGTTCCAGACGGTGCGCCGCCGCTGCCTCAAGATCGGCGACCACCTGGGGTTCATCTTCGGCAACGGTTTGATGGCGAACTTCCTGGGCGAGTACTACGGGACCGGCAAGTACGGGCCCGCACGCGCGGCCTGGTTGCTGCTGCGCGCGTGCGGGTCGGCGCTGATCGGCGGTCCCTTCGTGAAGAAGCTGTTCAAGCGGTTCGAGGGGACGCTGGAGCTGGACGGCCACCTGCTGGAGCGGACGTCTTTCGTCGGCGTGGGCGCGGCCACCGTTCGCGAGGTGGGCCTGGGGTTCAAGCTCAATCACCGCGCCGACGATGACCCGGAGCGCTTCGGATTTTTGGCCATCCACGCCCGTCCCATCGCCATCATCCCGGATTTCGTGGCCGTGCACCGGGGCAAAGGGGTCGCTCCCAGCCGAGCCATGAGCGCGGTCGCGTCGACCCTGCGCGTGACGCCCAAAGGGGGGACGATGTCGTACACGATCGACGGCGACCTCTACCGGTCCGAGGGGCCGCTGATGATCTCGATCGGGCCGCCGATCCTGTTCGTTCGCCCGGCGGGCGCGTTGATCGTGGCGCCGCGCGGCGATACCATGGCGGGCACGCCATGAGCTCGTCGTTTCCACTGGACGGCATGCGCGTTCGGTTCGCCGGCGATTCGAACGTCGGGATGAAGCGCGCCCACAACGAAGACGCGTTCTATCTGCCCGAGAGCGAACGGCTGGCGATCGTCGCGGACGGCATGGGTGGGCACGCCTCGGGCGAGGTGGCCAGCCGCATGGCGGTGGACACGATCGTCGGCTTCTTCAAGGCGACCCAGGACGACCAGCAGCTGACCTGGCCGTTCAAGATGGACCACGGCAATCGCTGGGAGACCAACCGGATGGTCACGGCGATCAAGCTGGCCAACCTGAAGATCCACGAGCAGGCGCAGAAGGACCCGCGCTGCCACGGCATGGGGACGACGGTCGTCTCGACGCTGTTCGCCGACCGCGCGCTGATCATCGGGCACGTCGGCGACAGCCGGCTGTACCGGCGGCGCGACGGCGTTCTCAAGCAGCTGACCGAGGACCACTCGCTGCTGAACGACTACATCAAGATGAAGAACCTGACGGCGGACGAGATCGCCTCGTTCCCGCACAAGAACGTCATCGTGCGCGCGCTGGGCATGAAGGACACCGTGCAGGTCGACGTGCAC
>CAZPUH010000826.1:0-21724 GCA_964589215.1 uncultured Myxococcales bacterium
GGCGCGGCGGGGGCCGGTGCGTACGTGTGCCCGCTGGGCGGGGTGCTCAACTGCTCCAGCACCGGCGCGCTGAAGCTGGCGTCGGGGCAGGTGACCGACTTCTCGTCGCTGCAGTGGAACAGCACGACGGAGCAGTGGTGCGACGCCGACGGCCTGCGCGGGCGCATCTTCAGCTTCGCGGGGCCGGGCTCCGCGGCCTCGACGGTGTCCGTGGACACGACCGCCCAGAACCTGCGGCTGGACGTCATGGCGAAGGACTGGGGCGGCGGCGGCCTGGTCTTCGAGTCGTGCGTCAACGCGTCGTCGTACACGTCCGTTCAATTCAAGGTGTCGCTGGCGAGCGGCAGCTTGTCGGGCTGCACGTGGCAGGTCCAGCTGCAGACGCAGGATCAGCGGGCGTCCACCAACGACGATCCGACCGGGGGAACGTGCGCGTCGAACTGCTACCGCTATCCGGTGGTAGCCAATCTCGCGGTGCCGTCGGCGTCGGGGACCGTCTACACGGAGCCGTTCACGGCTTTCACGAACCAGGTCACGTCCGCCATCCCGACGGCCTCGCAGGTGGTCGGCATCCAGTGGCAGGTCAACGCGTCCACGTCGAGCGGGTGCACGGCCCAGCTTCGGATCGACAACGTCCGGTTCCAGTGACGCCGCGGGGCGGCCCCCCCTCACCACGGAATTTGTTGAACCCTTTTCGGCCTGCGAAGCTCTCAAGGGACGGAGGCAGCGCATGCCGATCGTTCAGGTGACCGAGCAGAATTTCGAAGGAACCGTTCAGAAGGGGATCGTCCTGCTGGACTTCTGGGCCAGCTGGTGCGGCCCCTGCCGCGTCTTCGGGCCCATCTTCGAGCAAGCCGCCGAGCGTCACCCCGACGTCGTGTTTGGCAAGATCGACACGGAGGCCCAGCCGGGGCTGGCGGCAGCGCTGGAGATCCGGGCGATCCCGACGCTGATGGTGCTGCGCGACGGCGTGCTGCTCGGCCGATCGGCCGGCGCGGTCCCGGCCGCGGCGCTGGACGAGCTGGTCGCCGAGGTGAAGGGCCTCGACATGGACGAAGTGCGGCGCAAGGTTCAGGAGGCGAAAGCCTCCTCGGACGGCGGCGCCGGCACGCCGGGCGGTTGACGCTGGCGTTCGGCGGCTTCCTGGCGGTGCTGGCCGCGATCGCCTTCGGCGCGGTCGTCCCGCTCACGCAGCGCGCCGGACACCAAGTCGGTCCGTTCTTCACGGCGGCGCTGCTCTACGGCGGCGCCTGCGGCTTCGCGGGCGCGACGGCGCTGGCGACGGGCGGCGCCCGTCTGTCCCTGCGCCGGCGCGACGCCGGGCGGGTGGTGGTCGTCGCGGTGCTGGGCGCGGCGATCGCTCCCACGCTGCTCGCGTGGGGGTTGCAGCGTGTCGCCGGAACGACCGCCTCGCTGCTCCTGAACTTCGAGGCGGTGTTCACCGTGGTGCTGGCGCGCGCCGTCTGGCGGGAGCTCTATGGTCCCCGCGTGGTGCTCGCGCTGGCGGCGATGGTCGGCGGCGGCGCGGTCCTCATCGGGGGCGCGCGGTGGGCGTCGGGGTCCACGCCGTGGGGCGCGCTGGCCGTCGTGCTGGCCACCCTCGCCTGGGCGGCCGAGAACGTGGTGTCGCGCCCGCTGTCCCAGCGCAATCCTTTGATCATCGTTTTCGTGAAGTCCTTGATCGGGTGCGCGCTGACGGTCGCGATCGGCGTGGCGATCCGCGAGCGCGCCGTCTTCGACGGGTGGCGCGTCCTGGCTCTGGCCGCGTGTGGCGCGGTCGGCTACGGCGTGAGCCTGTCGCTGTATCTGCGTGCGCAGCGTGAGATCGGCGCCGCTCGAACCGCGTCGATCTTCGCGCTGGCGCCGTTCGTCGGCGTGCTGATGGCCTGGGGCCTGGGTGACCGCGCGCTCACGGCGTCGACGGGCCTGGCCGCGGCGCTGTTCGCGACGGGCGTGGCGCTGCACCTGACCGAGCCCAAGCAGCCCCTGGCCGCGCGCGCGGAGTGAACGAGCGCGCCGGCGGCTCACATGCCCTTGAGGCCCGCGTGACCGTGCAAGACGGCGGTTCCCAGGACCTGCCCGGCGGTCATCGCGCTCTTCAGCGCGGTCCGCGCGTTCGCGACGCTGGAGCCCGACACGGTGAGCGCCGGGACGGACAGCGCGTAGACGGTGAACGCGTACTGGTCGTCCATGCCGTTCATCAGCGACTGCGCGCAGGGCGCCAGGAAGGTTCCGCTCTGCTTGGCGTTCGCGAGCGATCCACTCAACGTCTTGGTGCCTTCGGGCAGCGCGGCTTCCGTCGCAGGGATGTTCCACATCGCCCAGTGGTTGCCGTACGTGTCCATCCCGGCGGCGATCAGCGTGTCGTCGAGGAAGGTGATGGCGAAGGACATCGTTCCGGCGGGTGCGTTCATCCACTCCAGATCTGGATTCACCCCGCCACCCAGCTGGCCGTTGTTCGACGCGCACGTGTACTTCGCGTCGAAGTGAGCCCCGTCGGTCAGGTGCATGCTGGTCAGCGAGAAGGCGGAGCCGGGGTGACCGGCGGATCCGATCCCGCCGGCGCCGCCCGTCATTCCGCCGCCCCCGGCGCTGCCCGCGTTGCCGCCCGTCGCGCTCCCGCCGCCGCCGGCCGTCCCGCCTGAGCCGCCGCCGGTCCCACCGCCCACCGCGATCCCGCCCGAGCCGATCGCGCCGCCCGAGCTGGTCGTACCGCCCGAGCTGGTCGTGCCCCCGGTCGCGCCGCCGGAGCCGGCGTTGCCGTCGATGCCGGACGAGCTACAGGCGCTCATCGCCAGCCCGGCGAGCAGCGCGCTGAAACCGATGAGCTGCCTGGATTTCATGTGTGTGTTCCCGAAGGCAATGGCGGCCGGCGGGGAAGAGCTTCGCCGGCAGCCACATTTGCGCGCCGGGCTCCAAGCGCGAGCTCAAAAAAGGCGCAACTCGGCCGCAATCTGCACCGGCGCAGCCCGGGCCCGTCCGTTACCTTCGAAATTCCTTTTTCCTCGTTCCGGGCGCCCGGCGGGTGCCCGTTTGGTCGTCATTCCGGGCGCCCAGAGGCGCCCGCTGCATCGGGAGCTCGCATGACACGCACGACACGCGCCGCTGCATTCTCGCTTCTGTGGGCGGCGCTCGCCGCCGGTTGCGGCTGGTCCCCCTCCGCGACCCTCTCATCGCCTGACGCCGGTACGCCGGTCGTCCGGGCCACCGGCACCGCCGGCGCCCCGGCGAGTTACCGCATCACCGGCACCGGTGGCGCTGGCGGCAAGGCGGGCTCGAGCGGCAGCGCCGGCGCCGCGGGTTCGGGCGGCTGTCCCGCGAGCTGCCCCACGGGCGACGTCTGCCTGGGCGGCGCGTGTCAGCCGGATCCGTGCCGCACCGACGCCGGCCTGAGCTGCACCGGCGGCGCGACCTGCGCGGCCACCTGCGTGCCGACCACCGATCCTTGCGCTGGCGTGACGTGCGCGAAGGATCAGACCTGCGTGGCGGGCAGCTGCGTGGCCGGCTGCTTTCAGGTCCCCTGCAACGGCGTGAACTGCCCGACGGGGCAGACGTGCGACGCCCAGACGGGCAAGTGTGCGCCCGTGACGGCTTGCGCCGCGACCTGCGGGCCTGGGAAGACCTGCGCGCTGACCTGCGTCCCGCCCGACCCGTGCGCCGCCGTGTCGTGCGCGACGGGCCAGGCATGCAGCGCCGGCAAGTGCGTGACGGACCTGTGCGCGAGCGTGACCTGCGCGCCGGGCAGCACCTGCACGAACGGAACGTGCGCGGACACCTGCGACTGCGGCCCCAAGGGGTGCGGCACGAACGGACGCTGCGTGCAGGGGAGCTGCGTCTGCACGCCGAACTGCCCCAGCGACGGCAGCCGCGGCGGTGAGGACGACGGGTGCAACGGGACCTGCGCCTGCCCCGGCGGCACCGTGCTGCACGCGGGAAGCTGCTGCTCGCCGCTGTGTCCGCCCGACGGATCGAACAGCGGAAAGCCGGACGGCTGCGGCGGTACGTGCGCCTGCCCCAGCGGCACGGTGCTCGAGAATGGCGCCTGTTGCGCGCCCAACTGCCCGGCGAGCGGCAGCCGCGGCGGTCTGGCCGACGGCTGCGGCGGCATCTGCGCCTGCCCCAGCAACACCGTGTCGTTCGGCGGCAGTTGCTGCACGCCCGTCTGTCCGCCCGACGGAAGGCTGGCCGGCAAGTCGAACAGCTGCGGCGGGACCTGCCCGTGCCCGGGCGGCACCGTGCTCAAGGACGGCGCCTGCTGCGCGCCCAGCTGCCCCGCGGACGGCAGCCGCGGGGGCCTGGCCGACGGTTGCGGCGGAACGTGCGGCTGCCCCGGCACCCAGGTCCTCTACGACGGCAGCTGCTGCGCGCCGGTGTGCCCGCCCGACGGAACGCTGGCGGGCAAGCCGAACAGCTGCGGCGGGACCTGCCCGTGCCCGGGCGGGACGGTCGCCTACCAGGGGGCTTGCTGCGCCCCGCACTGTTCGCAAGACGGCACGTGCGGGGGCGGCGACGGGTGCGGTGGGACCTGCGGCTGTCCGGACGGCGGCGCCTGCACGAACGGGATGTGCCCGCAGAAGACGTGCACGCCCGCGTGCGGTTGCGGTCAGTCGTGCAGCGACGGGGCCTGCGTGCCGCTGACCTGCCCGCACGGCCTGTGCGGCTGCTCGTGCTGCCCGCAGCTGGGGCCCCTCGGCATCGGCGCCCTCTGGTCCGAGTGACCTCGCCGCCGGGACGCGCCGCTAGCCGCAATGCCGTTCACTTAGCGCGCAACATGGCAGGAACGCGGCCGAAACGGGTGTGTGAAACGCCAGGACGCCGGGAACGCCAAAAGGCTGGAGGAGCCGACGAAGGAGATCGATCGTCACGTCTCGGAGTTGGTGGGCGCTGCCATGGAGGTCCATCGGAGTCTTGGGCCAGGATTCCTCGAGTCGGCCTACGAGCACGCACTTTGTGTCGAGCTCGGATTGAGAAATGTCGAGTACCGGCGGCAGGTTCCCGTCAAAGTCGAGTACAAGGGGCACCGTTCCTGGCGTCCTGGCGCTTAACTCAACGGCATTGCCGCTAGCCGTGCCCGGGGCCCATCTCGAAAAGCTGGTACAGCTCGCAGGTTCCTTCGCCGGTGACGGCCAGGAACTTGCGGGTCAGCGCCAGCGCTTCCTCGCGCGACTTGACCTGCAGGATGGCGTAACCGCCAATGACCTCCTTCGCTTCGGCGAACGGACCGTCGGTGACGGTCAACTTGGCGCCTTCCGCGTGAACGCGAAAGCCCACTTCGCCGAAAGCGATCCCCTCGGTGATGACCAGCCAGCCCTCGCGGTGCCCCTCCTCGATCAGCTTGTTCATGGCCGCCATGTGCTCGGCCGTGGGGGGGCCGCCCGTGGGCTTGTGCGTGTAAATGCTGAAGTAGCGCATCGGATCTCCTCTCGCGTTCGGTGTCGGCGGCGTCTGTCTTCGCCGCCTTGCCCACACGACGAACGAAGTGTCCGCCGATCGACACCCCCCGAGAGAATTTTTCGATTTTGAGGCCGTGGTTCGCGCGGCGCCCGCGATGACCATCTTCTTCGACGGAGGTGCACCCATGGACAGGCAACGCACGAACGAGGGGCTGGGATCGACGACCAAGACCGCGCAGGCGCCGGCTGAGCCCATCCGCCCGCGCGAGGTAAACCGCGCCGACGCCGACCCGACTGTGAATCCCGAGCCGCCGGACGAGAAGCGGCGCGCGCAGCAACCTCATCCGGGGTCGCCCCAGACCCCGAAGTGACGGTGGCGCGTCAGGGGTCCGGTGTCGGGGCACGTCCGTGCCTTTCGCCCCGGCGCCGGATCCTTAGGTTGGTGGCGGGCAAGGGAGGTGTTCGATGGCGATGACGACCGCGGATCTTCTGATCGAACGATTGATCGGCTGGGGGGTGGACACCGTGTTCGGCCTCCCGGGCGACGGCATCAACGGGATCTTCGAAGCGCTGCGCACGCGCCAGGATCGGATCCGCTTCATCCAGGTCCGCCACGAAGAGGCCGCCGCGTTCGCCGCCTGCGGTTACGCCAAGTACACCGGGCGGCTGGGCGTCTGCCTGGCCACCTCCGGCCCCGGCGGCATCCACCTGCTGAACGGCCTCTATGACGCCAAGCTCGACAACCAGCCGGTACTGGCCATCACGGGGCACACGTTCCACGATCTGATCGGCGCCCACTATCAGCAGGACGTCGACCTCGACAAGCTGTTCACGGACGTCGCGGTGTTCAACGAGCGGGTGATGGGCCCGGCCCACGTCGTCAACATGGTGGACGCCGCCGTCCGGCACGCCTTCGGCCGCCGCGGCGTGGCCCACCTGATGATCCCCAAGGACATCCAGGAGTGGACCAGCAAGGACGAGGAGCGCTCGAAGGCCAACGTCCCGCACCATAGCGGCGGCGACAGCATGATGAACGTCCAGCCCATGCCGACGCCCGACGAGCTGAGGCGCGCCGCCGAGGTCCTGAATGCAGGATCGAAGGTGGCGATGCTGGTCGGGCGCGGCTGCCTGGGGGCGCGCGCCGAGGTCACCGCGGTCGCCGAGGCGCTGGGCGCGCCGGTCGCGAAGGCGCTGCTGGGCAAGGCGGTGCTTCCCGACGACAGCCCGTACACGACGGGCGGGATTGGCCTGCTGGGCACGGCGCCGTCCGTCGACGCCATGAAAGAGTGCGACACGCTGCTGCTGGCCGGTACGAACTTCCCGTACATCGAATTCCTGCCCAAGCCGGACAAGGCGCGCACGGTGCAGATCGACGTCGACGCCGCGCGGATCGGCACCCGACACCCCGCCGAGGTGGGCCTGGTGGGCGACTGCGCGCGCGTGCTGGCCGCGCTGCTGCCGCTGCTGGAGCGCAAGAGCGACCGCAGCTTCCTCGAACGCGCGCAGAAGCGCATGCGCGAGTGGAACGAGCTGATGGAGACGCGCTCGACGCGCGACACGATGCCGATGAAGCCGCAGGTCGCCGCCGCGGCGCTGGACCGCTGTCTGAGCGACGACGCCATCATCGCCGCCGATTGCGGCACGGTGACGACCTGGGCGGCCCGCCACCTGCGCATCCGCGAGCGCACGCTGTTCAGCGCGTCGGGATCGCTGGCCACCATGGCCAACGGGCTGCCCTACGCGATCGCGGCGGCGGTCGCCTATCCGGGGCGGCAGGTGGTCGCCGCCTGCGGCGACGGCGGCCTCACCATGCTGATGGGCGAGCTGGCGACGATCGCGAAGTACAAGCTGCCGATCAAGATCGTGGTCTTCAAGAACAACGCGCTCGGCGAGATCAAGTGGGAGCAGCTGGTGATGGAGGGCAACCCGTCGTTCGGCGTCGACCTTCAGCCGATCGACTTCGCGGGCGTGGCGCGCGCCTGCGGTATCCGCGGCTACACGCTCGAGCGCCCGCAGGACGCGGACGCGGTCATGCGCGAGGCATTCGCGCAGCCGGACGCGGCGCTGGTCGAAGCGGTCATCGACCCCAACGAGCCGCCGATGCCGGGGCACATCAACAGCGCGCAGGCCCTGAACTTCGCGAAGGCGCTGGCGCGCGGCGACGAGAACCGTTTCGCCATCATCAAGGACGTGCTGGGCGACAAGGTCCGCGAGGTGGTCTGACGGATTCCGCGCGCGCTGTGACTGTCAGGCGCGGCCGTTGCGCATGATCGCCGTCCACCCGGCGGCGATCAGCGCGGCGCCCAGCACCAGGAACGCCACGTCCCACGACAGCTGGTCGTCGCCGGGGTGGACGTGGTGAATCTGCAGCAGCTCGTGGTCGATCATCCCCTCGACGACGTTGAACAGGCCCCAGCCCAGCGCCAGCGACCCGGCGAACGCCGGGGTCGAGCGCACGACGTCCGCGCGCCCGGTCGCGCGCCACAACAACGCCAGCCCGGCGACGGTCGTCAACCAGGTGAAGGCGTGGAAGAGCCCGTCCCACACCATGTTGACCTTCAGGTTGACGAGGTCGGTGGCCGGCAGCCGCGCCGTGAGCATGTGGTGCCACTGCAGCAGCTGGTGCAGCACGATACCGTCCACGAAGCCGCCCAGCCCGATGCCCAGCAGCGTGCCCGCGGCGACCAGCGGACCCAGGCGCGGCTGCGGGCGATCGTCCCGGGCTGCGGGCGTTGCCGGGCCGGCCATCAGGCGCGATCCCGGGGATTTGCCAGAGGCCCCCGCATGCGGTGAAGACTCCAGGCGATGGCGGCGAACACCGCGAAGGGCGCCGCCGTGAACGCGAGGTTGGTCCAGGGATGCTGGCCGCACACGATCTGACGCACCAGCCTGGACGTGGGGCACCCCGGGCACGCCCGGGCGGCGGGCGAGTCGACCAGCACCGCGATGATGGCGAAGAGCTGCGACACGACCCGCATCCCTGACTCCTAGGAGGCCGTTGCCGCACGGCAACGGTGAGCGAAGCGAACGATGCCCGACGACGTGCCGCCGACGGCGACCCAGGCGAGCGTTCCTGAAGGTGGGGTTGCGCCGCCCCGACGCAAGCGCGACCTGCGCGGCGGGCGACGCGCCGCCCCCGAACGGGGCGACGCTCGTACGCGGAGGCTCGACGGGGACGCGCGGCCGTCTCAGCCCAGCGCGGGATCCGTCCGGCTGTCGCGGCCGTTTTCGACGTGGCCGGCCAGCTGCTGGCGGAAGCCGGGATCCGACGGCACGGTCACCGTGAAGTCGTACCAGTTGAACGACTTGTCCAGCGACCAGCCGTGCGTCCACCCCTCGCCGGCCTGCAACGTGCGTGAGATGGTCGGACCGCCGTAACCGTCCTGAATCTGAATCGCCGCCGGCCGGCTGCCCCGGTTGCGGATCTCCAGCGCGATGTCGTCGCCCTCGCATTCGTAGATCGCCGTCACCGCCAGGTTCGTGCGGTGATGGCCGATCAGGGTCCCCTCGTAGGACCGGAAGAAGCCGTTCGGCCCGTACACCGACAGAGCGTAGCCGGGCTTTCCGCTCAGGTCCCAGCTGTCCGACAGAGCCGCCTGGGCGCCGACGGTATAGGTCCGCGGTCCTTCGCCGTCGCCCGAACGCACCTGGAACACAGCCGCGGCGCGCCCCGAGTTGCCGAAGTGAATCGCGAGGCTGCCGGCGCCCGGCTGAACGTCGGCCAGCACGTCCAGCTCGTACGGAACCGGACGCGCCGGACGCACGCCGGGCTCCTGCTTCGGCACCGCCTGCGTCGCGGGCGGTTCCGGCACGTAGTCGTCGTGCTTGACGCGGTCCGGGGGCGCGTAGCCGTCCGTGGCGGGCAGCGCCACGATGGAGTCGTTCGGCGACCTGAAGTTCAGCGTCGAGGTCAGGTCACCCGTGATCGCGCGCCGCCAGGGGGTGATGTTGCGCTCGATCAGCCCCGGGTGGCGCGGGCTGAAGCGGCGCTCGATGAACTGGATCAGCGACGTGTGGTCGAACACCTCGGAGCTGACCCACCCGCCCTTGCTCCAGGGCGAGATGACGATCATCGGGACGCGCACGCCCAGGCCGAACGGTCCCGCGCCGTAGGTCGCGTTGCCGGCGAAGACCTCGTTGGCGGTGTCCACCGTGGACAGTCCCTGCGCGCGCGACTGGGGCGGCGTCGGCGGGACCATGTGGTCGAAGAACCCGTCGTTCTCGTCGTACATCAGGAACACGACGGTCTTGCTCCAGACGGCCGGGTTGGCGGTCAGCGCGTCCAGGAACTGGGCGACGTACCAGGCGCCGTAGTTCGCGGGCCAGTTGGGGTGCTCCGTGTACGCCTCGGGCGCGACGATCCACGACACCTGCGGCAGCTGGTTCGCTGCCACGTCCTGCTTGAACTGGTCGACCAGGTTGCCGCCGTTCTTGACGTCCGTCCCGCTGCGCGCCCCGACGAACAGAGGGCTGCCCGGCGCGGCGTTCTGATACTGGTGAAAGTAGAGCAGCGAGTTGTCGCCGTAGTTGCCGATGTACGCGTCGTCGCCCCAGCCCCAGTAGTGAGGCGCGTCCAAACCGGCGCCGACGTCCTGATAGACCTTCCAGCTGATCCCGGCCGCCGTCAGCCTCTCGGGATACGTCGACCAGTCGTAGCCAGCCTCGGCGTTGTCCAGCACGGGGCCGCCGCCCCGCCCGTCGTTGCCGATCCACCCCGTCCACATGTGGTAGCGGTTGGGATCCGTCGCGCCCAGGAACGAGCAGTGGTACGCGTCGCACACCGTGAAGGCGTCGGCCAGCGCGTGGTGAAACGGGATGTCGTCGCGCGTGTAGTACGCCATCGTCGTGGCGCCCTTGGCGGCAATCCACTGGTCGTATCGGCCGCCGTTCCATGCCTGCTGGGTCGTCTTCCAGTCGTGGGGCAGGTCTTGCAGGAACGCCAGGCCCAGGTTGGCGGCGCCCGGGTGGAAAGGCGCCTGCCGGCCGCCGCCGTTCGGCTGGTACCAGACGCGATCGCCCGACGGCAGGGCCACGGCGCGCGGATCACCGAACCCGCGCACGCCGCGCAACGTTCCGAAGTAGTGATCGAACGAGCGGTTCTCCTGCATTAGGAAAACGATGTGCTCGACGTCCTCGATGCTGCCGTGTTGGCTGTGCGCGGGGATGGCCAGCGCGCGGTTGATGGTCGACGAGAGACCGGCCGCCACCGCGCCGGCACCCACCTGCTGAAGAAACCTTCGACGATCGGTCGCCATGTTGTCCTCCTGGACGAGTCGGGACGTGCAAAGTCGCTGAACGACGGGACGGGCGACCAGATATCACCGGCGGCAGGCGCGCTCCGTTTCGAGATCCCGAACTTCGTGTGACGGAAGACTCAGGCGGCGGCGCGGCCGCGCTGGCGGAAGAGAACCAGGCCCGTCGCCGCGGCGAAGGCGCCCGCCGACGCGGCCAGCGAGGCGTGCACCGTGAACAGGCTGCCGGCCAGGCCGACCGTGATGCCGCTGAAGGTGCGCAGCCCGGCCGAGGCCATGTTGAAGAGGCCCAGCACCCGGCCGCGCGACGTGTCCGGCGCCTGCATCTGCACCAGCGTCTGGGCCATGCTGCTGAACGACAGCTCGAAGAATCCCGCCGCGAAGAGCAGGGGCAGCGCCATGAGGTAGCTGCGCGCGAACGCGAACCCGAACAGCGCCGCCGCCCACAGCATGGCCAGCTTCATCGCCGCCGGCGCGCTGGTGCGCACGAGGCCGCCGCGGGCCTCCAGCACGAAGCCTGCCAGCAGCGCGCCCGCGGCGTCCGCGGCCAGGAGCAGCGTGTAGGCGACACCCGGATCGCCGTGCCCCAGATCGTGCGCGAAACCGGGCATCTGGGCTTGATAGCTGTTGCCGACGAAGAACGACGCCGCGCCGGCCAGCAGCACCATCGCCCCGATCACCGGCAGGCCGCGGATCTCGCGGATCGTCTGCACGATGTCCGCCAGCCCGCGCACCGCGCGCTTGGCCCCCGCCGCCGCCCCGCGGAAGTGGCGGCCGTAGGGGGCCGCGATCAGCCAGACGAACAGCGGCACGTAGAAGAGCGCGTTCAGGAAGATCCCGCGCGTCGGGCCCAGCGTCAGCATGATCAAGCTGCCCACCCCGGGCCCGACCAGCACGCCCAGGTACCGGGCGGTGGCGTTGAGGCGCACGGCGCTGGCCAGCGCGGCCGGCCCCACGATGTCGTAGAGCAGCACCTGGCTGGACGTGATCCACAGGACGCCCGCGCAGCCGTGCAGGATCAGCAGCACCATCGCGTGCCACATCCGCAGCGTGCCCGTGATGAAGAAGTAGCCCCACCCCAGCGACGCCGTCATGAACATCAGCGCCCCCGCCTGGATGATCCGGCGCGAGTCCAGGCGGTCGTTGAGGGCGCCCACGGCGACCGAGAAGAGGAGATAGGGCAGCCAGTGCGACACGACCGCGAAGCCGCCCAGCGCGGCCGAGTGAAACTTCTGGAACGCCAGCCAGTAGCTGATCACGTGCTCGATGTTGTCGGCCATCATCGTGAGGGTGAAGGTCGCCAGGTAGGTGCGGTAACCGGGGATCTGCAGCGCCTCGAAGGCGCGCCGGGGCGGAGCGACGGCGGTCATGGGGCTGGTCGTACCAGGTCGAGCCCCGAGATTCGACTTCCGTGGTGCCGGCACCCGGCGCGCGCCGCCGGGCGTCGAGACTCGCCGTGCGGATGAGGCTGTCCAGGGAAGAACTATTGCCGGACGGGGGGTTGCGCCGCGTAAGGCGATGTACATCTAAGAAGACACCCGAGCACGGCGGCTACGTCGAGCTTTGGCCTGAGTGGAATGGACGCCGCCGAGAAAAAGGACAACCCTAGAGGCCGGGAGACGTCCTTGCCGCGTACGACGAAAGCCTCCGGCCGCTCGGCCGGACCTGCCGACCCACCCCCCGGCCGCGAGCCCAGCCGCGTCGTGTCGCTCCTGCGGGAGAGCGACGACCGGTTCCGCGTCCTGGTCGACAGCATCCGCGACTATGCGATCTTCATGCTGGATACCACCGGCCGGGTCGAGACCTGGAACACCGGCGCGGAGCTGGTGAAGGGGTACAAGCGCGCCGAGATCCTGGGCGCGCACATCGACGTCTTCTACACGCAGGAGGACCGGGATCGCGGGGTGCCCGCCGCGCTGCTGGCCGAGACCGAGCGCGAGGGGCGGGTCCAGCACGAGGGCTGGCGCGTCCGCAAGGACGGCACCCGCTTCTGGGCCGAGGTCGTGATCACGGCGCTGCGCAGCGACGCCGGAGAGCTGATCGGCTACGCCAAGGTGACCCGCGACCTCACCGAGCGCCGCCGGCTGGAGGACGAGCGCCTGCGCCGCGCCCGCTCGGACGAGCGCTTTCGGGTCATCGTCGACAGCGTCAAGGACTACGCGATCTTCATGCTGAGCCCGACCGGGCACATCGAGACCTGGAACCGCGGGGCCGAGCTCATCAAGGGGTATCAAGCCAGCGAGATCATTGGCAAACGGATTGACGTCTTCTATCCGCCCGCCGATCGCGAGCGAGGCAAGCCCGACTATTTGCTGGGCCTGGCGGTGCGTGACGGCAGGGTCGAGGACGAAGGCTGGCGCGTGAAGAAGGACGGAACGCCGTTCTGGGCGGACGTCGTCATCACGGCGCTCCGGTCCGACGACGGCGCGTTGCTCGGCTTCACCAAGGTGACGCGCGACCTGACGTTGCGTCGCGCCGCCGAGGAAGAGCTGCGGCGCAGCGAGGAGCGGTTCCGGCTGCTCATCGACTCGGTCGAGGACTACGCCATCTTCATGCTGGACCCGGAGGGGCGCGTCGCGACCTGGAACGTCGCTGCCGAGCGGATCAACGGGTACCCCTCTGGCGACATCATTGGCCAGCACTTCTCGGTGTTTCGCCTGCCCGAGGAGGCGGCCGCCGGCCGTTGCGAGGTCGAGATGGAGGTCGCCACCCGAACCGGCCGGTTCGAGGAAGAGGGCTGGCGCGTGCGAAAGGACGGCACGCGGTTCTGGGCGAACGTCATCATCACCGCGATCCACGACAAGTCGGGCGCGCTGCTGGGGTTCGCCAAGGTCATTCGCGATCTGACCGAGCGCCGGCGCCTGGACGAGGAGCGGCTCCAGCGCGTCCGCGCCGAGGAAGCGCTGCGCATCCGCGACGAGTTCCTGTCGATCGCTTCGCACGAGCTGAAGACGCCGCTGACGTCCCTGCAGATCGAGCTCTACTCGATGCGCGAGCGGCTCGAGGGGAAAGAGCCGCAGGAGTGGCTCTCGAGGAAGCTGGATCGGGCGGCGCGCAACGCGGATCGCCTGTCCGGGCTGATCGACACGCTGCTGGACGTGGCCCGCATTGCGACGGGGCGTCTGACCCTGAAGCCGGAACGTTTCGACCTGGCCGAGTCCGTTCGTCTGGTCATCGACGGGATGAAGGGGACCGCCGCGCGCGCCGGGTGCGAGCTGGTCTTCGACGATTCGAGCGCACCGTCGATCGTGGGCAGGTGGGACCGGCTGCGCGTCGAGCAGGTCGTGATGAATTTGCTGTCGAACGCGATCAAGTACGGCGCGGGCCAGCCGGTGACCGTGACCCTGGCGGTGCAGGACCGCCACGCGATCCTGCGGGTCAGCGACCACGGGCCGGGTGTGGCCGAGAAGGATCTGGGCCGCATCTTCGAACGTTTCGAGCGGGCGTCGCCCATGCGCCACTACGGGGGGCTGGGTCTGGGCCTTTACGTGTCGCGCGAGATCGTGCGCGGCGAGCACGGCACGATCGGCGTGCGCAACCTCGACGGAGGGGGCGCCTGTTTCGAAGTGCGCCTGCCGATCGAAGCGGGGGGCGAACCGGCGGGCGAGGGGGCCGCGCCGCGGACCTGACGGCGGGTGGAGGTCAGACGTGGAGCTTGCTGCACTCGCCCCTAGCATCCCCGAGCGGGATGGCGCCGAGGAACTGAAGGCGCTGCGAATCCTTTGGGACGCGAGCCGCGCGTTCGCGGTGTGCCAGGACGTCGAGGCAGTCCTTCAGCGGGTGCTGCACGCAACTTTGGCCCTGCTGCATGCCGATAAGGGCTTCGTGGAGATGATGGATCGCGCCGACGGACGGCTGCGGGTCGTCGGCCAGCACGGTCACGCGGAGGCCGTGGCGGCGCGGCTGCGCGTGTTGCGGGCGGGGGGCGGCTTGACGGGGCCGGGGCCGCACGCGCGGGCAATCGTCGAGGATGCGACCAGCGACGCGACGCTGGCCGGCGAGCGCCCGCTGGTGTGCGAGGCAGGGGTGCGCGGGCTGCAGTCGACGCCCATCTACACCCGCGACGTCGAGCTCATCGGGGTCGTGTCGACGCAGTACGCGGACCCGCGGCGCCCGCGGGAGGCCGACCTCGTCTTTCTGGATTCGCTGCTGGACCACGCTGCCCGATTCGTCGAGCGCCTGTGGTCCGAGCAGGCCTGGCGGGAGAAGGAGCGTCAGACCGACGCGCTGCTCGCCCGCCTGGATCCCACCCGCCACGGTGGGGTCGCGCCGGGAGCCAAGGGCGTCCGGCGCGTGTTGGTCGTGGACGACAACGAGGATGCGGCGAACATGTTGGGAGAATTGCTGGAGGACGCGGGGCACGAGGTTCGCACGGCCTACACGGGGATCGAGGCGTTGCGCGCCGCAGAGACGTTCCGGCCGGACGTCGTTTTGCTGGACATCGGCTTGCCCGACATGGACGGTTACGAGGTCGCACGCCGGCTTCGCGCGGGTCGCGCCCGCGGAACGAAGATCGCGGCGCTGACGGGATGGGCTCAGCCGCGCGAGGCCCATCGGTCCGAGGCGGCCGGGATCGACGTTCATCTGGTCAAGCCGGCCAGCCTGCAGGCCATCGAAGACGTCATCGATTCGGTCGAGCCGCGCGACGCGGACGACCCGTTCGGGTTAGAAGATCCGCTCAAGGTGGAGGGCGATCAGCGGGGAAAGCGTTCGTCGACGTCACGGCGCGTGCTGGTCGTCGACGACGACGACGACATCCGCGAAAGCCTGATGGAGTTCCTCGAGGAGCACGGGTTCGAACCGATCGGCGCGCGTGACGGTGTCGACGCGTTCGACAAGCTGGGGACCGCCAACCCCCAGCCCTGCCTGATCATCCTGGACCTGATGATGCCGAAGATGGACGGCCGCACGTTCCGGCACAAGCAACTCGAGCGGGCGGCGCTGGCCGACATCCCGGTCGTCGTCATCTCGGCCTATCGCGACGTCGAGCAGAACGCGCGCGACCTGAACGCGGTCGACTGGCTTCCCAAGCCGCTGAACTTACCGGCGCTGCTGCAAGTCGTCCGCGAAGCCTGCGCCGACGCTTAGTGCTTTTTCATCTCGCTGGCGACAGCGGCCGCGCGCCGCTTCACTTCTTCAGGGTCGCCCAGATACCGTCCCGGTTCCACCGGGCGCAGGTTGTCGTCCAGTCGATAGACGAGGGGGGCGCCCGTCGGGATGTTCAGCTCGGCGATGTCCGTGTCGCTGATGCCCTCCAGGTGCTTCACGAGCGCGCGCAAGCTGTTTCCGTGCGCGGCGATGAGGACGCGTTGTCCGCGCCGCAACGCCGGGGCGATGTCGCTTTCCCAGTACGGCAAGAACCGCTCGACCGTGTCCTTGAGGCACTCGGTCGTCGGCACGGGCACGCCGATGTTTGCGTAGCGCCGATCGCGAGCGGGCGAGTATTCGCTGGAGGGGTCGATGGGAGGCGGCGGCACGTCGTAGCTGCGCCGCCAGACCTTCACCTGCGTTTCACCGTGCTTCGCCGCCGTCTCAGCTTTGTCGAGACCCTGAAGCGCGCCATACATGCGCTCGTTGATGCGAAAGCTCCGGTGAACAGGGATCCACATGGAGTCGAGCTCTTCCAGCACGATCCAGAGCGTCTTGATGGCCCGCTTCAGGACGGAGGTGTACGCCACGTCGAACTCGAACTTCTCCTCGCGCAGGAGGGCCGCCGCGCGTTTCGCCTCCTCGATTCCGAGGGGGCTCAGCGGGACGTCCACCCATCCCGTGAAGCGATTCTCCTGGTTCCACTGGCTCTGGCCATGGCGCAAAAGGACGAGCGTTTTCATCGTGGGAAGTCTCCGACCCTTTTTGCCTCGGCTTCGGCCGGAGCGCAAGGTGAGAACGGTCGCCGCCGGTGTTAGAGTTGGTGGCCATGATGACTCCGGAACGCGTCCGCCTGGTCATGCCGGACGGCCAGAGCCTGTACGCGGGCAAGGAGAAATGAGCATCGGCAAGCGCCTCATCGATCTCGCGCGGTCCGAGCTGAACTCGCTGCTCGACAAGGCCGCGCGCACCGAGGACGACGACGACCGGCGCAGCGGCAGGGTCCGCGGCGACGTCAGCTCGATGTCCGACGAAGAGTTACAAGCCGAGATCGAGCGGCGCCGCCAGGCGCGCGAAGAGGTCGAGCGCGTCACCTCGCGCGGGCGGTCGGGGGCCGGCGCGTCGCGCCCGCAGCGGCCGGCGCGCGAGTCGTTCCGCGAACAGGCCGCCCCGCGGCGGACGGCTGCCGGCGACGAGGCGATCCGGCGCGCCTACGCCGCGCTGGAGGTGCCGGCCGGGTCGGACTTCGAGTCCGTGAAGCGGTCGTACCGCCGCCTCATGCGCAAGTATCACCCGGACCTCAACGCCGGCTCCCCCGAGAAGCAGAAGGCCGCCACCGACCTGGCCCAGCGCCTCACCGAGGCGTACAAGACGCTGGAAAAGCACCTGCGCCGATAGAGCGGCCCGGATTGACCACCGCCGCCGAGACGACCGCCGCGCCGCCGCCCCTGGTGGGCCACCTGCCGCCCGCTGGCGCGGATCCCGACGAGATCCTCACGCGCTTCGTCACCTACGCCACCGGGTCGGGCCTGACGCTGTACCCCGCGCAGGAAGAGGCGCTGCTGGAGCTGATGGCCGGCAAGCACGTCGTGCTGAACACGCCGACGGGGTCGGGCAAGTCGCTGGTGGCGGCGGCCCTGCACTTCAAGGGACTCGCCGAGGGGAAGACCTCGTTCTACACGTCGCCGGTCAAGGCGCTGGTCAGCGAGAAGTTCTTCGACCTCTGCCGCCTGTTCGGGCCCGAGCGCGTCGGCATGCTGACCGGCGACGCGGGCATCAACCGCAACGCGCCGATCATCTGCTGCACCGCCGAGATCCTGTCCAACATGGCGCTGCGCGATTCTGCGACGGCGGATTACGTGGTGATGGACGAGTTCCACTACTACGGCGATCGCGAGCGCGGGATGGCCTGGCAGGTGCCGTTGCTCTGCATGCCCGCGACGACGTTCTTGCTCATGTCCGCCACGCTGGGCGACGTGACGACCATCGCCGAAGGGCTGACCGACCTGACCAAGCGCGAGGTCGCGACGGTGCGCGGGCGCGAGCGCCCGGTCCCGCTGGAGTTCGAGTACCGCGAGACGCCGCTGCACGAGACGATCGCCGAGCTGGTCACGCAGGGGCGCGCGCCCATCTACCTGGTGAACTTCACGCAGCGGGCCGCCGCCGAGGAGGCCCAGAACCTGATGAGCGTCGACGTCTGCTCGAAGGCGGAGAAAGACGCGATCCGCGCCGCGCTGGAGGGGATGGACTTCGACACGCCCTACGGCAAGGAGATCCAGCGGTTCGTCCGCCACGGCATCGGCCTTCACCACGCGGGGCTGCTGCCCAAGTACCGCCTGCTGGTCGAGCGGCTGGCCCAGCAGGGGCTGCTGAAGGTCGTCAGCGGGACCGACACGCTGGGCGTGGGCGTCAACATCCCCATCCGGACGGTGCTGTTCACGCAGCTGTGCAAGTACGACGGCGAGAAGACCGCCATCCTGGGCGTGCGCGAGTTCCTGCAGATCGCGGGGCGCGCGGGGCGAAAGGGGTTCGACGTGCGCGGGTTCGTCGTCGCGCAGGCGCCCGCGCACGTCGTCGAGAACAAGCGCCTGGCCGTCAAGCAGGCCGCCGGCAAGAAGGTGGTCATGCACAAGCCGCCGACGCGCGGCTTCGTCCACTGGGACCGGGGGACGTTCGACCGGCTGGTCAACGGCACGCCCGAGCCGCTGGTGTCGCGGTTCGAGGTCACGCACGGCGTGCTGCTCAACTGCCTGCAGTCGCGCGCGCCAAAGGGCGGCTACCGGCGCCTGGTGCAGATCATCGGGCGCTCGCACGGCGGCCCGCGCGACAAGCGGGCCGAGCGGCGGCGCGCGGCCGCCTACTTCCGGACCTTGCGCCGCGCGAAGCTGGTCGACGTCGTCACGACCGAGGCCGTTCGCGGCCGCGTCGTCGAGGTCAGCCCCGAGCTGCAGCGCGACTTCTCGCTGAATCAGACGCTGTCGCTGTACCTGCTGGAGGCGCTGTCGGTGCTGGATCGCGACGCGCCGACGTACGCGCTGGACGTCTTGACGCTGGTCGAGGCCATCGTCGAGGACCCGGAGCCGGTCCTGCGGCGGCAGCTGGATCTTCTCAAGGACGAGAAGATGGCCCAGATGAAGGCCGACGGCGTCGAGTACGACCAGCGCATCGCCGAGCTGGAGGCGCTGGAGTGGCCGAAGCCGAACCGCGACTTCATCTACGCGACGTTCGACGACTTCGCCTCCCGTCACCCGTGGGTCGGCCACCAGAACGTGCGCCCGAAGTCGGTGGCGCGCGCGATGTACGAGGCCTGCGCCGCCTTCAATCAGTACGTCCGCGACCTGGGCATCGACCGCAGCGAGGGGGTCCTGCTGCGGTATCTTTCGCAGGTCTGGAAGACCCTCGAGCAGACGGTGCCGCTCGCGGCCCGCACCGAGGAGCTGCTGGACGTGCTCGCCTATCTGGGCACGCTGCTGCGCGACGTCGACTCGAGCCTGCTCGACGAGTGGGAGTCGCTGGCGGACCCGACGCGGCGCCGCGCGCGCCCGGTGCGCGACACGACAGTGGCCGTCGACCCTGCCGCCGAGCGGCGATCGGCGCTGGCCGTCATCCGTGCCGAGCTGCACAAGCTGGCGGCGGCGCTGTCGCGCCGTGACTACGCGGCCGCCGCCCGCCTGGTGGGGCCCGGCGACGGCGAGCCCTGGACGCCCGATCGGCTGGCCGCCGCGATGGCGCCGTTCTGGGCCGAGCACAAGCTGTTGCTGGTGACGCCCGAGGCGCGGCGGCCCGACCGCACCCAGCTGGACGAGGTGGAGCCGCGCCAGTTCCGCGCCCAGCAGGCGCTGGTCGACGGCGACGGGGACGAGGACTGGTCGATCGACTGCCGCGTCGACCTCGGCCGCCCGCGCGGCGACGGCGAACCGCTGCTGCAGCTGGTCCGGATCGGCGTCTGACGGTCAGGGAACGATCGCGACCGGGCTGCCCGGGCGCAGGTCCGCCGGGGGATCGAGAATCACCCGATCGCCGACGCGAAGGCCGTCGCTGATCAGCGCGTCGTCGCCCAGCTCGGCCAGCGTCACCTCGCGCGGCTCGCTGGTGCCGTTGCGGGCGGCGACCCAGACGGCGCGGCGATCGCCCTCGCCGGTGAGCGCCCCGGCAGGGACCGGGAACACGCTGTCGAAGCGGCGGCGGGCCAATCGCAGCGGCTGCCCCGACACCAGCCCGACGTCCCCGGGCAGCGCGACCTGCACCGGCTCCGAGGCCGCCGCGGCGCGCGCGGGCATCTTCTCGCAGTCGACGAAGCGCGGGCCGACCTGTGCCTCCAGCGGGCTCGAGTCGACGGCGGTGGCCGGCTGCGCGGCGCCGCTGCCGGGGTGCGCCTCGTCAGGGTGGGCCTGGCCGCGCACCGGCTCGTTCGAGGCGCGCGGCGCGAGCCCGATGACCTCGACGCGGCAGAAGTCGAGACCCGCGAAGGCGCCGCGGTCGTCCGCTTCCAGCGGAAAGGCCCCGCGCAGGAGGCGGGTCTTGATCTTGGCCACCGGGGTGCCGGGCGCGACGGCGGCGCCCACCTTGGCCAGCGTCTCGACGATCTCGCCGGGCTCCGGCGCGACCACCGTGTAGCGGGCCAGCGCGGCCTGGGCCTCCGCGACCAGGCGCTCTTTCTCGGCGAGCATGACGGTCGCGTGATGCGCGGCAGCGGTGTTGCCGACGGCCTGCATCGCGTCGCGCACCTGCTTGTAGAAGCCGACGCGCGACCGGTGGTGCTCCAGCGCGGTCTCGATCGACGCCGCGCCCGAGAGCTTGCCGATCACCTCACCCGCCGCGACCTCCGTCCCCGACGGCAGCAGCTCGACGAGGCGCCCGCCGCTGGCGAACGACAGCGCCAGCATCTCGGCCGCCGTCACCTGGCCGGAGCGCTCGAACCACCGGTAGATCGCCGCGGGCGCAGGCGTGAAGACGTGGACGTGCGCCGCCTGGGGCGCCGGGGCGGCCGGGTGCTGGTTCTTCCAGAACCACAGCCCCGCCGCGGCCGCGGCCGCGACCAGCACCAGCCCGATCACCAGCGGCGCGCGCGACCGTCGCCGGGGCTCCTCGCCCTTGGCGGCGAAGGCAGCCATCACGACGGCGTCGGGCGGCGGCGGCTGGCGTCGCTCGGTCACGCCGGGCGGCGGGGGCGCCACCGTCGGCACCGGCACCGCCGGCAGCTTGACCTCCTTGGTGACCTCGGCGGTCGCGGGCGCCGCGCCGCTGGCGGGCGCGTCGTCGAGCGCCATCGCCCAGGCCGGCGTCGTCCGGGAGTCGTGTCCGGCCGCCGCGGCCTCCGGCGGCACCGTGACGGCCCGTTCGATCGTCGCCGGCTCGGCGCTGCGGCGGGGGGGCGGGCTGTCGTCGAAATCGTCCACCGAGACGCGAGCCGTCGGCTCTCCGCCCATGTGCCGCTCGGGGACGGCTTCGTGCTGCTCGGGCGCCGGCGGGGCCGCGGCCAGCGGCGTTCGTTCCGGCGGTGGCGTTTGCGCCGGCGCCGGCGTGCGCTCCGGCCTGGGCGTGCGCGCGTCGCCGCCCAGCATCGCGGCGTCCGGGACGAACTGCGCGGTCTGCGCGCTCTGCGCCGTCATCCACTCGTCGGCCGGGTTCTCTCCCGACTCTTCGACGGACGGCGGATTGACGACCGGCATCTCCTCGGTCGTGGGCGCGTCGGCCTCGAGGAAGCCCAGCTCGCGCAGCCGCGCCGCGAACTCGCTGACGCCGTCCGCCGTCAGATCGGCGCCAAAGGCCTCCGACGCCCAGCTGACCACGCCGGTCAGCGGCTGCCCATTCAGCTGCAGCGCCAGCTGATATTCGAAGTCGTAAAACCGAAAGCTGGTCCCCGTCCGCGGGTCGCTCACGTCGACGCAGGGGACGCCGTCCGCCTCGACGGGGGACGTGGCCAGGTCCTGCCGGAAGCGGGGGCTGGCGTCGCTCATTCGCGGTCCGAGCTTACAGGCCCCCTTCGGC
>CAZPUH010000827.1:0-18867 GCA_964589215.1 uncultured Myxococcales bacterium
GATCGAGTTCGCGGCGTCGTGGAATCCGTTGATGTAGTCGAAGGCGAGCGCTACCAGAACGATAGCGACGATCGTCAGCATTGTGGCAGGTCAGCTGTTCTCGAGGACGACGCCCTCAATGATGTTCGCCACGTCCTCGCAGCGGTCGGTGGCCATCTCCAACGTCTCGTAGATCTCTTTCCACTTGATGATCGCGATGGGGTCCTTCTCCTCGCGGAACAGGCGGGCAAGCGCTCCCCGGAGCACGTTGTCGGCGACGTTCTCGAGCCGGTTGATCTCGATGCAGTGCTGCAGGATGCCGTTCGGGCGCTTGAGGTCGCGGATGCTCGAGACCGCCCCCAGAACGTGCTCGGCGCTGGACACCAGGCAGCGCGCGAGGTCGCCGACCTCGGCGGTCATGTGGTGGACCTCGTACAGCGCCAGGCGATCGGCCGCCGCCTCGACGAGGTCCATGATGTCGTCCATCCGCGTGATCAGCGTGTAGATGTCGTTCCGGTCGATGGGCGTGATGAACGTCTTGTGGAGCCCCGCCACGACCGCGTGCGTGATCTCGTCGCACTCGTGCTCGATCTGCTTCACGCGCTCGGCTTGCGCCTCGAGGTCGCGCCCGCTCTCGACCATCTCGAGGAACGCGCGGCACCCCTCGACCGTCTTGCGACCTTGCTGGTCGAAGTGCTCGAAAAACGACGCGTCGTGGGGGAGGAGGCGCATGCGGCGCACCTGTATATCACGCGCGCCGAGCGCGGCATCAAGTCGCCGATGGAAGGGCGGCGAAGGGCGCGGGGTGTGTCGATGTACTCGATATCTTTGTCTTTTGTCACCAGTGCCGCCAGCCCGGCGAGGCGCCGGCAGCACCTTCGACGACGGGAGCTCTACGAAGATCTGCGGGTGGAGGCTGGCGCGCGCCGGAGCCGCTACTTCCTCGCCCGCCGATACGCCGGCGTTAGCTTCTTGACCGCCTGGTCTATCGCCGCGCGAACCGGCGGGTCATCGATGATCTCCGCACAGAACGGCACAGGAACGGGCGCCGAATGCATCGGATCGCCTTCGCGCCGTGCGAAGGGCACCGGCTTCCGAGCGACGGCAGCGGCCACGGCGTCGGCGACACCCCGAAAGGCCTCGATGTCACCGTGCGACCGCTGCACGATGGCGTCCGCCCAGAGGGCCCCCTGGTCTCGCAGGTAAGCCTCGCTTTGCTTCATGAGACAGCTCGCCACCGCGTATCCCTCCACGTCACGCTGGACGTCGCTGCGCCCGTACGCCGGCCGGCCCGAGAGTCCCAACCCGACGAGCGCTCCCAGCAGAACACTCTTGCGTGCCCTACGCGTCATGTGTCGGCTCGGACCTCCCTCGTTTAGACCGCGGCTGCCGCTGCTGCTTTCGAGCCGTCGCCGTTGGCGTCATTGCCCGAATGCGCTCAGCGGGATGTCGACCCGCGGGCCACTCGGGGGCGGCAGAGCTCGGCCGGACGCATCGACATAGACGAACGCGACAGCGGCGGCGATCGTTCTCTTCCAACTCCTTCCCGACCATGATCGGTACGCCCCCACGGTGACGGACATCAGCCCGTGAGCGCCGGCCAGGCATGCCTGTCGGATGAGTCGTTGCACGGGTGCCGCGTTGTTGTCCAGGCGGCCGTAAAACACCTGCGGCGACGACGAGTCCGTCCAGACCGGTCCGAGCACGACGTACGGCCGCATCGGCGGCCCGTTGAACATGATTTCCAGGTGACAGTCCGGCGACCGCGCCGGCACCCCCATGGCGGTCGTCTTCGTGAAGCCGGCATGAACGCACCCGGCCACCGCGAGCCCCGTCACCACCGCCAGCGCCAACCCAGATGTCGTCATGACGAGTTGGAAGGTACCGGACGTGGCGGGCCGAGGCAGTGGTCGATCGCACATCAGCTCGCGCTTCGTGACCAAATCGTCTCTCGCCACGTGAAGGTCTATTGGGCGGTCGACGCCGGAGACGCAACTTGGCGCCGGACCCGCCGATGACAGCGCATGACCTCGAACGGCCGTCCTGATAACGTGGCGACACGTGTGTGGCGCCAGTGGTGAATCCGGTGTCCCTCAGTTTCGTCAGCGACAGCGCGCCAGCAGGCCCCGCGGTTCCGACGGCGAAGGAGATGCAAGCGATGGGCGTTCTCGGCCTGGACCTCAGAAGGGCGGGCCGGGTCGCGCTGATGGATCAAATCGGCGCGGTCCTTGCGGTTCCGCACGGTGGTTGGCATGGACAGGCGCGACTCTTCGATGGCCCCGACCTTCGTCTGCGGTGGCTACTTGCGCGACTCTCGAAAGAGCATGAGGCAAAACTCGTTGCCGCCAACCTTGCCCGCGCCGGCGGGCACGTCAGCGTGAACTTGATGCTGGTGATGGTCAGCGCCGCTCGAGAGGCAGATCGGGCACTGACGGCGACGGGGTCCGGAATGGTGGAGACCTTCAACGAGGGCGGGTTGGACTTCCTGTGGCGCGAAAGGAGCAAGCTCGGTTTGCCTGGCGCGATCACACGAGCCTGGCAACAGGGCTCGAGCGGCGTAAGCCCGGAGTCGCACCACACCGTTTATCCCGCAAGGATCCCGGCGCGCGACCAGTTGCTCGCCTACGCTGCGCAAATCGCAGCCAGCTTCAGGCTCAATTTCCACGCGAACGTTCGGAAGGAGTTCGGAGATGAAGCCGAGGCTGCCTTGGCCAGCGCTTCCCGCAAGGCGCTCCTCGTGTGGCAGGCGTACGCTTTCCTTGCTCCCGGCGGCGCACCCTACGATCCAAAGAAGCCGCTGCGGGAACAGATTGGGATGAAATTCGGGCACCGCTCGGCGCTGAGCCTGTACGCCTACAGCGCCCGGAAAGAAGGCCGTAAGCCCAGTCTCGAGGACATCGTCACGGACAGGACGCTGCTCGTCCATCTCGAGTGGTTCCACAGTGCCAAGACGCGCGCGGCGGAAGCGCTGTTCATGGAACGGCTGCTCAAGCGCGCCCGCGAGTTGTTGTCGAACTGAACGTCATCATGGTCTGGAGCTTCCTCAGGATCGTCGGGCTGCTGTTCGTCGCTGGCCAAACGTCTTCGGCACCGGCCGAGCGACAGTGGGAGAGAGTCTTCGACGGTGGTCAGAATGAGTGGGTCTACGGCGTAGCGGCTGTCAGCCGTGATGACTGGTTCATCGCCATCGAGGGTGCGGTCGCCAAGATGACGAAGGGCAATATCGAGCGCTACGCGACGGCGCCCAGGCAAGCGGAGGGCATTTTTGTCGCGTCCCGCGACGACGTCTACGCTTTCGGCGACGGCGAGCTCGTCGTCCGTCACGACGGCAAGAACTGGACGACTGAACATGTTGGCGCCCCGCCACCCAGGCCGCGGCGCCGCGGAACCGGCGCGCCCGATATGCTGCGGGTCGGCTATTTCAGCGGTACGACGCTGGTGGCGGCTGGCCCATCGCTGGTGATGGTGAGGCAGCCGGACGGATCGTGGATCTACCCGCCGAAGGCCGAGAGGCAAACGCTATGGGACGGGGCGGGATCGGGACCTCAGATGTCGAAGCCCCAGAGCTGCCATCTCGCCGGCTGGCACTGGCTTGGTAGGGACCGGGGCTTCTTCTACTGCCACGATCGACGCGCGTTCGTCTGGGAGGCGGGCGTGCTGGCGGCGAAAGGAAAGCTCCCACGCCAGTGCGACGATTCACTCAACGCGGTCGTCGAAGATGCAGGTGAGCTCTATGCCGCGTGCGACGGCGCTACGCTGTGGAAGACAGAGCGCGCCGAGGCGTGGCAGCCAATCCAGCCGCCGAAGGAGAAGGGACTGAAGGAGATCGCACTCATGGCCGGCGCCGATGGTTGCCTGTTCGTCGCCGGCCCGCGCTCGGTGTGGCGCTCCTGTCATCGCTGAGCGACCCGGCCGCGCTTTCGCTCGCTTCGGTCTCACGACGGATGCACGGCCTCTCATTGCTTCCGCTGATCGTCGCCGCCTCCGTCGGAACCAGCTCACAGCCTGGGGATGCGGCGACTGCTCCGGTCTGGGAGAAAGTATTCGATGGTGGCAGCGACAGACGGCCCGGCACGATGGTGGCTACTGGCCGGGATGAGATCTTCGTCGGCGGGACCTGGGGGATCTCGACGGTGACCAAGGCCGGGGCCAGCGTCGACTCGACGCACGGCCATGGCGTCTTGGGGTTCTTCGTGGAAGCTCCCTCGAGCGTCTTCGCCTTGGGTGAAGGCGAGCTGATCTGGCACTTCGACGGGAAGACCTGGCGCGAGGAGCACGTGGGGCCGCTGCCGCCCAGGAGCCAGCGGCGACCGTTCTCGGAGCACATGCTGTACCGGATGTACGAAAGCCGTCCAGAGCGACAGCTCGTCGCGTTCGGTCTGGTGCTCGTTTTGGAGAAAAGGCCAAATGGAACATGGACGGCACCGCCCGAGAGCGAAGGCGAAGCTCTGCGTGAGCTAGGAGCGATCGGTCCCAAGCTTCCAGCGGGCCCGTCCAACTGCGGCGGCCGCGCCTGGCACTGGTTTGGGCATGACCGAGCGTTCTTCAACTGCGACGACCGCCGCGCGTTCATCGTCGAGGAGGGGAGGGTGACGCCGAAGGGGAGGCTTCCGCGGCCATGTGGCGGCACGGCTGGCGCTCTGGCGTACGCAGCGGGCGAGGTCTACGCGACGTGTGGCACGACACTGTGGAAAACGGAAGGCGAAGCCTGGCGCCGGCTTGGGGCACCAAAATCGAGGTCGAGGGAATGGTTCTCCGTCGCGTTCGCCGACCATTGCGTCTTTGTCGCCGACGACCGGACCGTGTGGCGCTCCTGCGATCAATGGCCATAGGGCCACACCGTCGCCACCCCTAGGCGTGAAAGCGGGAGTCGTCGTGGGCGTCCCTGTACTCGAGGCCGAGGGGGCCGATGCCCGAGACCTGGGTGACGTACTCGCCGGATTGCGCCGAGTGGAAGTGGAAGGTCCCGCCGGGCAGCACGACGACGCTGCCCGGTGGGTACGCCCGAAGCGCGTTGCGATCGAACTGCTGGCCCAGGGCGATGTAGAAGACGCCCGAGATGACGGTATAGACCCGGTCCTCCGGATGGCGGTGGGGCATGAGCGTGACGCCGCCGGGGACCTTCACCCGGATGACGTAGGGGCCAGGCTCTGCGGGGTCACCGAGGACGACGGCAAGGCGTGCCGACGGCGGAAACGCCGGGAACGGCCTCCAGTCGATCTGCTCCGGCAGGATCGCTCGAAAGACCCGCGCGCCGATGGCCACCGCCGCCATGGTCAACCGTAGGTGAAGTCCGGCTTGCTCTGCCCGACCTCGATGATGTAGCCGTCGGGGTCGCGGATGTAGCAGCGCGTCTCGCCGTACTTGTCCTTCGGCTCGGTGATGAACTCCGCGCCGCGACTCTTCCACAGCGCATAGCAGGCCTGAATGTCGGCGACACGAATGTTCATGAAGCTGCTGACCCGGTCCGGGTCGGGGGGGACGCTGAGCGTGACCGAGGGCTTGTCCGGCGTGGGTCCGCCCCCGGGGTTGACGATGAGCCACGTATTCGCGATCCGCAGGTATCCCGGGGCCCCGTCGCGGTCGCCGCGACTCACGATGCGACCGCCGAAGACGCTCTCGTAGAAGCGCAGCGATCGGTCCACGTCGGCGACGGTGAGAAAATGCGCCACGGTGTACCCGTCGCGCGGCGGCATCTCGTAGTTCTTGTCTTCGACTTGCGCGCTGTCCATGTGGTGTCTCCGGATGGACCATGGGGTGCGACCCAGCGGAAGCAACGGACGGAATCGCAACATCAGTGTTCGACTGAATCCGACCGCCCACGGTCGCTGCGATCGAGGGCATGCCTACGTTCAGGCGCGTCGCCTGACCGGACGGAATCGTTCGGCCGGTCCGGGGACGAGAGGAGCTGTCCCATGGCGAAGGTACTGTTCATTGTCAGCGGAGCGACCTACTGGGTGCTGAAGGACGGGACGCGATACGCAACCGGCTACTGGGCCGAGGAGTTCGCGAACCCGTACAAGATCGTCACCGAGGCGGGCCACGAGGTCGTGGTCGCGACGCCCAACGGAGTGACCCCCAACGTCGACATGATGAGCCTGCGCCCCGCAATGGCGGGCGGGGTGGATGGCGCGCTGGAGCTCGAAGCCATCATTCGGTCGGCGGAGGCGATGCGACGGCCGCTCAAGCTCTCGGACGTGCGTCTCGAGGATTACGACGCCGTCTATCTGCCCGGTGGTCACGGCCCGATGTCGGACCTGGCCTTCGACGCCGACGTGGGACGGCTGCTCACAGCGCAGCTCGCCTCCGGCAATCCACTGTTCATCGTGTGCCACGGCCCCGCCTCGATGCTGGCGACCCGAATCCACGGCGTGTCGCCCTTCAAGGGGTACCGGATCACCTGCTTCACCAACGAAGAGGAGGAGGCCGTCGGGTTGGCTTCTCGGGCGACGTGGCTGCTCGAGACCGACCTCAAAGAGAAGGTTGGCGTCAACTTCAGCCGCGGCGAGATCTGGAAGCCCTACATGGTCGAGGACCGAAACCTCGTCACGGGCCAAAACCCTGCGTCCGCTGCGGTGCTGGCGCGGCGGTTACTGGAGGTGCTCGAGGAGACCACCGCGAAGCCGACCAGTGGCGCCAGGTCGTCGCGCGAGCAGGCACCGGCCCATCATTAGAACAGGCTGTTCGAATCGGGAATCGCCTGACACGCGGGTGTTGTCCATCGGCTGGTACGACGGTCGCTCCGTGATCAGGTTTCGATGCGACATGAAACCTGCTCTGACATCGGGACGGATCGGGCGTTCCTACCTGCTGGTGGGCGCGGCGGCGTTGGGCGCGGTCGCGATCGGGGCCTTCGCGATCGGGGCGCTGAGCATCGGCGCCATGGCCATCGGCCGCCTCGCAATCGGTCGCACGAAGGTCGCGTCCCTCGAGATCGAGGATCTCACCGTGACCCGCCTGCACGTCGCCGACGTCGCGGTGAGCGGCTCGCTGCAATTGCCCGCGAGCGAAATCCAGCCGAAGCTTCGGTCGTAGTCACCGCCGGGGCGGGAGGGTGTCGCCGAAAGCGGGGCTCTCGAGCTCGTCGTAGAGGTCTTCATCTGGAGCATCGTCGAGAGCGAGTGCTCCCGACGCCCAAGATGCGACCGCCGCACCGAGTGGCACGCCCACGCTCACGCAGTCGGCCAGCACGTCGACGAGCTCTGCCTCATCGTCCTCGACGGAGCCGCTCGGAGACGCCCAGGCCTCGACCGATATCCCTGAGACCACCGCCGGATCGACGCTGAAGCGAGCACGCACCCGAGCCAGCTCGGCCTGCAGCATCTCTGCTTCCGTCTGCTGCGGCCCGCTCCGGCCACCCCGTCGGATTCGCGACTTCGATCCGCTCACCCTCGATTCGCCAACCATCTCCCCCTCCCTCCTCACGGCAGGGATGTTAGGCCAACCGTGGCGCGACGGCGTGAAAAAACTTCGTCAGCGTCGTGTTTCCAAAAAAGCCGATGGCTCTTCGGTCGTTACACTGCCTCGGCCGCTCCGAAACCCATCGTCCTTCGATCGTCGACTACGTTCGGGGCGTCCACAATGCTCAAGAAGGAACAGCGCCGCGTCGTCATCCTGGGGGCGGGCTTCGGAGGGCTCGCTGCCGCGCGGGCCCTCGACGCGCCCGGTGTCAGCGTCACCGTGATCGACAAGAGCAATCACCACCTGTTTCAGCCGCTGCTCTACCAGGTGGCGACGGCGGCGCTCGCTGCTCCCGACATCTCCGCCCCGATCCGCCAGCTGCTGTGTCGCCAGCGCAACGCGACGGTCTTCATGGGCGGCGTCCAGCGCATCGAGGTGGAGAAGAAGCGCGTTCTCCTCGAAGGTCGCCACATCGACTACGACTATCTGGTCCTCGCGACCGGAATGACCCACGCCTACTTCGGCAACGACAAGTGGGCGGCCGCCGCGCCCGGCCTCAAGACCGTGGGAGAAGCGCTGGACATTCGCCGGCGCATCCTGCGCGCCTTCGAAGCGGCGGAGCTCGAGACCGAGGCCGAGACCCGGCGGGCGTGGACCACCTTCGTCGTGATCGGCGGCGGTCCGACGGGTGTCGAGCTGGCGGGGGCACTCGCCGAGATCGCGGGCCGCACGCTGGCGCGCGACTTTCGCCGCTTCGATCCGCGAACGACGCGGGTGATCCTGATCGAGGCCGGCCCGCGCGTCCTGTCGACGTTTCCCGAAGAGCTGTCGCGCAAGGCGCGCGCGCAGCTGGAAGAACTGGGCATCGAGGTGCGAACGGGCGCGCGGGTGACCGACCTCGGCGATGGGTTCGTCGAGCTCGGGGACGACCACATCGCCGCCCGAACGGTGTTGTGGGCGGCGGGGGTTCGCGCCAGCCCGCTGGCCACCCACCTTGGCGTCCCGTTGGACCGCGCGGGGCGGGTGTGGGTGGAAGACGATCTCTCCGTGCCCGATCGGCCCGACGTGTTCGTGGTGGGCGATCTCATCGCCAAAACCCAGGACGGCAAGCCGATCCCCGGGGTCGCCCAGCTGGCCGTCCAGAGCGGGCGTCACGTCGCCAGGAACATCCGCCTCTCCATCGCCGGGCGTCCCCGCCTTCCGTTTCGTTACGTGGACAGGGGGTCGATGGCGACCATCGGACGAAACCGCGCCGTCGCGAAGATCGGACGATTCACGTTTTCGGGGATCGTCGCCTGGTGGCTGTGGCTCACCGTGCACCTGTTGTCGCTGGTCGGGTTCAGGAGTCGGCTCGCCGTGCTCATGGAGTGGGCGTTCGCCTATTTCACCTGGCGGCGCCGGTCGCGCGTCATCCTGGAGGTGCCGAGCACGCCGCCGGCCATGATGCCCTCCGCCGTCGGCCAGGTCATTCGCTTCGACGGCGTCGAACGGCAGAAAGCCCCACCGCCGTCTCCCTCCGTTGATCCCATAGTTAAGAGTGCGTCCCAAATGTAGACCGCGTTGCACAACCAAAACAAAGGAGATGAGATGAAATTGATTCGCGCATTGTTCCTGACCCTCGCGGTGCTGCTCCCGACCTCATGGACGATTGCCCATGCCGAAGGAATGGCTGGGTCCGGCGGCGAAATGAAGAAGAAGAAAAAGTCGAAGAAAAAGAAAGAAGGCGGGATGGGCGGCATGAGCGGAGAAGAGGCCAAGTAACGCCGAGCGCGATCAGCCGACCCCCCTCAGGGACGCCAGGCGTCCCCGTGCCCCCCCGGGCTGCTCTGGTTCGTGGCTTGGACCGACCTATGTTGTGAGGGTGCTCCCTAAGATCGCCCGCGCACAAGGCCAGGCCCGAGATGGCTTCGTGCGCGTCAGGGGAGCGCGCGAGCACAATCTGAAGAACGTCGACGTGGACCTGCCTCGCGATGCGCTGGTGGTGTTCACGGGGATCTCCGGTTCGGGAAAATCGTCGCTGGCGTTCGGGACCTTGTACGCCGAAGCGCAGCGGCGCTATCTGGAATCGGTGTCGCCGTACGCGCGGCGGCTGTTCCACCAGATGACCGTGCCGCAGGTGGATGACATCGACGGGTTGCCGCCCGCCGTAGCTCTGCAGCAACAGCGCGGGGCGCCCACCACGCGCTCTTCGGTGGGCAGCGTGACGACCCTCTCGAACCTGATGCGAATGCTCTACTCGCGCGCGGGGAGCTATCCACCCGGGCAGGCGCACCTGGACGCCGAGGCGTTCTCGACCAACACCCCGGCGGGTGCGTGCCCGCGCTGCCACGGGCTGGGACGGATCTATGAGGTGACCGAGCGGTCGATGGTCCCCGACCCGTCGCTCACGATCCGCGAACGCGCCGTTGCCGCGTGGCCGCCCGCCTGGCACGGCCAGAACCTGCGCGACATCCTGGTGTCGCTGGGCTACGACGTGGATCGCCCGTGGCGAGAGCTGCCGCGCAAGGATCGCGACTGGATCCTCTTTACCGACGACCAGCCGGTGGTGCCGGTCTACGCCGGGTACGAACCGCAGGAGGTGCGGCGCGCGCTCAGGCGCAAGGAGCCGCCCAGCTACATGGGCACCTTCACCGGCGCGCGCAAGTATGTGCTGCAGACCTTCGCCAACACCGAGAGCCCGCTGATCAAGAAGCGGGTGTCGCGGTACCTGCTGGCGAGTGACTGCCCCAATTGCGGTGGCAAGCGGCTGCGGCCAGAATCGCTCGCGGTCCGTTTCGCCGGGCTGGACATCGCCGAGCTGTCGCGACTGCCGCTGACCAAGCTGACCGGCTTGCTCCGTCCCTACGGAGACGGGGGTGCACCCGCCCTCGGCAAGCTGAAGCGACAACACCCGGAGCAGGCCGTGGTCATGCGGCGCATCGCCGAGGACGCGGTGGCTCGGCTGCAGGTGCTGCTGGACCTGGGGCTGGGCTACCTTTCGCTCGAACGCAGCACCCCGACGCTCTCGCCCGGCGAGCTGCAGCGCTTGCGGCTGGCCACCCAGGTGCGATCCAACCTGTTCGGGGTGGTGTACGTCCTGGACGAGCCGTCGGCCGGCCTCCATCCCGACGACACGCTGGCGCTACTCTCCGCGCTGGACCAGCTGAAGGCGTCCGGCAACTCGCTCTTCGTGGTCGAGCACGAGGTCGACATCATTCGCCACGCCGACTGGATCGTGGACGTCGGGCCCGGGGCGGGCGAGCAGGGAGGGCAGGTGCTGTACAGCGGTCCGCCCGCCGGACTGGCCGGCGCCGCACATTCGAGCACCGCCCGATATCTGTTCGGCGGGCAGGTGCCTGCCGCCCCGCCGATGCGGACGGCGCGGGGATGGCTGCGCCTGGAGGGTGTGACCCGCAACAACCTGAATCGGCTGGACGTGAAGTTCCCCCTGGGTGTGTTCACAAGCGTCACCGGCATCTCCGGTTCCGGCAAGTCCAGCTTGGTCAGCCAGGCGCTGGTCGAGCTGGTCGCAGAACGTCTGGGTCAGCGGCTGGCGCCCGATGCCGGCGACGACGAAGCTGACGCCGCGCTGGAACGGAATGACGTGACCCCGCTGGGCGGGCACATCGCCGAAGGGGTGGCCAGCGAAGGAGCGCGGGACGGCATCAGGCGACTGGTCGTCGTGGACCAGCGGCCGATCGGGCGAACGCCTCGGTCCAACCTGGCCACGTACACGGGGGTGTTCGATTCGATTCGCCGGATCTTCGCCGCGACTCCGGGCGCGCGAGCGCGTCGCTACGACGCCGGCCGGTTTTCGTTCAACGTGAGCAAGGGACGTTGCGAGACCTGCGAGGGCGAAGGATTCGTCAGCGTCGAGCTGCTGTTCCTGCCCAGCGTCTACGCGCCGTGCCCCACGTGTCACGGGGCCCGTTACAACGCGAAGACGCTGGAGGTCAAACATCGGGACCGCAACATCGCCGAGGTGCTGGCGATGACCGTGGACCTCGCGTGGGAGTTCTTCGCAGACCAACCCGCCGTCCGCCGGTCCCTGGACGTCGTGCGGCAGGTCGGCTTGGGCTATCTGCGCCTGGGCCAGCCGGCCACCGAGCTCTCGGGCGGTGAAGCCCAGCGGATCAAGCTGGCGACGGAGCTGCAGCGCCCCCAGGACGGCGACACCCTGTACGTGCTGGACGAGCCCACCACGGGTCTGCACCCGGCGGACGTGGAGAAGCTGATGGCGCAACTGCAGCGGCTGGTCGACGGGGGAAACACCGTCATCGTCGTCGAGCACGACATGCGCGTGGTGGCCGGCAGCGACTGGGTGATTGACATCGGGCCGGGCGCCGGAGAAGAAGGGGGCCGGGTGGTCGCCGCCGGGCCGCCCGCGAAGCTGGCGCGCGCGCAGGGCAGCCGAACCGCGCCCCACCTGGCGCGGTTCCTGGGTCAAACGTAGTCGTCTGCTCTGCGACTGTCGTTGGCCTGCGCCCCGCGTTCAGCAGTCCAGCGTCACCCGGCGCTCCCAGGGAGACAGCTCGGCCTGGTGCTCGGCCCACTCCGCCTCTTTCAACTTCGTATAGGCGTCGACGAAGGGCCTGCCCAGCGCGGCGGTCAGCGTGCTGCTGGTGCGCAGGGCGCGCAGGGCGTCCAGCAGGTTGCCCGGCAAGCGGCGCGCCTCGGTCGGCGGCAGCGGGTGGGTGTACATGTTGTTGTCGCGACGCGGACCCGGGTCTCGCCTGTTCGCGATTCCGTCGAGGCCGGCCGCGATCACGGCGGCCGGCAACAGGTACGGATTGGCGGCTCCGTCGGGCAGACGCAGCTCGAACCGGTCGACGTCGGGGATCCGGATCATGTGCGTGCGGTTGTTGCCCGCGTAGCTGATGGCGTTCGGCGACCAGGTCGACCCGGAGGCCGTCGGCGCGCCGTTGATTCGCTTGAAAGAATTGACCGTCGGGTTGGTGACGGCGCACAGCCCCTCGGCGTTGTGGAGCAGCCCGCCGATGAACTGGTACGCGGTACGGGAGAGCCCGAGCTCGCCAGCCGGATCGCGAAACAGATTGCGGCCCCCCTCGACCTCCCAGGCCGACACGTGCATGTGGCAGCCGTTGCCGGCCAGGCCGGGGAAGGGCCGGGGCATGAAGGTCGCGCGCAGGCCCTCGCGCTCGGCCAGGCTCTTCACCATGTATTTGAAGAATGCGTGGCGATCGGCCGTGACCAGCGCGTCGTTGTAGGTCCAGTTCATTTCGAACTGACCGTTGGCGTCCTCGTGGTCGTTCTGGTACGGCTCCCAGCCCAGCGACAGCATGCAGTCGCAGATCTTCGCGATGAGATCGTAGCGGCGCATCAGCGCCTGCTGGTCGTAGCAGGGCTTGCTCTGCCGGTCATTCACGTCCGAGAGCGCCTGGTCGTCGCCCGAGAGCAGGAAGAATTCGCATTCGACGCCCGTACGGACGGCGAAGCCCAGCTCCCGCGCGCGCTGGACCTGACGCTGCAACACGCGGCGCGGCGCCTGCTCCAGCGGCTGGCCGCCCATGACGAGATCGCCCGCCACCCAGGCCACCTCCGGCTTCCAGGGCAGCTGGATGAGGCTGGCGGCGTCGGCGATGGCCAGGACGTCCGGATCGGCGGGCGTCAGATCCAGCCAGGCGGCAAAGCCGGCGAAGCCGGCCCCCTCGACGGCGATGCGATCGATGGCGGCGGTAGGCACCAGCTTCGCGCGCTGCACGCCGCGCAGGTCGCTGAACGAGACCAGGAAGTATTTGATGCCCTTCTGCTCGGCGATCTTCGACAAGCTGGTCACGCGCTGCCTCCTCCTCGAGTGTGGGTCCAGTGTGAGTCGTTCAATCCGTCTCGGTTCCGGTGAGCTCTGCGACGGCGTTGCGAATGAAGCGCTCGTCGTCGGGATTCTGGTAGGGGTTGCCGGCCCGATGGCCCCAGATCGACGGAATCGGCAAGAGGCGCGCCCCCGGAATGGCCGCCGCGTCCGAGGCGCAGTCTTCCGGCGTGAAATAGAGATCGTGGCTGCCCGGCATCACCAGCGTCTTCGCGCGGATCGATCCCAGCGCCCGTGCCAGGTCGCCGCCGTGGCGCGGGTTGGCGGAGACGTCGCTCGCCATCCACGTCCGCAGCATCGCCAGGAGGTCGGCCGGGTGCCGCCGGCGGTAGCTGGCCTCCCAGGCGCGGACCAGATAGTCGTCGAGGTCGGCGTATCCCAGCCGCCGGTAGAGGCCCTCGCGGTAAAACGGTTGCGAGGCCGCCCAGCTCGCGTAGATGCGGGCAAAAGCCCGGAACCCACGCTCGGGCGTCGTGTTGAACCGGGCGCCGTCCCAGGCGGGGTCGGCGTGCAGCGCGGCCTCGAGGCTGAGCAGGAACACCCGGTTGTGCTCGGTCGTTCGCGCCGTCCCACACAGCGCCGCCACGCGCCGGACGCGGTCGGGGTGCAGCACCGCCCAGTGGTAGGCCTGCTGGGCCCCCATCGACCAGCCGTAGACCAGCGCCAGCGTCTCCACGCCGAAGACCTCGCGCAGCAAGCGATCCTGCGCCGCGACGTTGTCGTGATGGGTGACGGCGAAGACGGGCCCGCCCGGGTCCATGTTGCTGGGCGACGTGGACAGGCCGTTCCCGAACATGTTGGGGATGACGACGAACCAGCGTCTCGGGTCCAGGATGCCGTCCGGTCGAATCAACCAATCGATGTCGCTGTGGTGCGCCCCGAAGGACGTCGGATAAAGCACGACGTTGCGGCGATCGGGGGCCAACGAGCCGTAGGTGCGATAGAGGAGCTTCGCGTCGCGCAGCACCTGCCCGTTCTGAAGCGCGAACGAACCCAGCTCGAAGGAGGCGAGGGCGCCGTCGCTCATGACGCCGGTGCGGGCGGCGTGCGCCGCACAAATCGCGCGACGAGCTCGGCGTGAAATCCCAGATACCCGGATCGCGCCACGTGCGTGAGCCGCGGCTCGATCGTCTGGTGGGCCGTGCTCAGGGCGTGGAATGGAAGCGCCGGATACCAGTGGTGCTCGGCGTGAAACGGCATCTCCCACATGAGGAATCGAATCGGCAGGATCGTGTACGTGGTGCGCGTGTTCGACTGCGGATCGTCGCTGTTGCTGCAGCCCATGTGTTCGGCCAGCAGGATTGCGCGCAGCAGGGGTTGCGCGGCTGCGACGGGCAGCAACCAGAAGAGCAGGAACAACGGCCGCCGGAGCACGAGTGAGAGCGCGATCGCCGCGCCGTAGACGAGCAGCTGCAAGCGCACCGACCGAACGACGGCGGGGCGGGTCTTGTCGTTCAGGAACCCGTAGCCCTCGACCTGCCCGCGCGCGATGGCGATGTGGGTCCGGAGCTTCCCGCGCCACCAGGGCAACGCGCTCAGCTCCAGCACGTAGCTGGCGAGATCCGTCGGCTTCGGATCCTCCAGCTCCGGGTCGCGCCCGGGGATCTGCGTGAAGCGGTGATGCCAGCCGTGGTAGTAGCGATAAAACGTGCTGTTGTAGAACGAGAGCAGCCCGGCGAACCATCCGACGCCGTCGTTGAGCCAGGTGCTCCCGAACGCCGTGCGATGAATCGATTCGTGCATCGCCGCGAACATCGTCACCAGCGTGAAACCGAAGAGCAGCGCTGCCGGGACGACCAGCAGCCAGTGGCCGCCGCCGCCGCGCAGGGTGGCGGCGTAGAGCCAGCCCGTGCCGCCGATCGCCAGCAGGTGGCCGAAGAGCCGCGCCAAACCCCGCAGGTCCGAGCGCTGCTGAAGGCTGCGTCGCTGGTCGGGCGACAGAGGCGAATCGCGTCGATCCTGCTTGTCGTCGTCCGTCGCCATGGCTCGAGCCGACGCCCAGAGTCGCGCGGCCCAGCGGGGATGTCACCAGGTGCGCGGACTCCCGACCAACCTTTTACTTCAAGGAAACGGCCCAGAAATTCGGGAGCCGGAATCTGCCATTTGTCGAGCGATCGAAACGAAGAGCGGGCCCAGTTGGAAAAGCGCCGTGGGCGTTCCGCTGACAGAGAGTTAACGCGCATCTGTCGGCCCGGACATCCGTTCCGGTGCGCGCTCCGTCTAGCATCACGGCGGAAATCAGAGGGAGGTTCGAACCATGGACGCGAGCAACGTTGTGACTGCGACCGAGCACACCGGCCTCACCCGGTACGCCTCCTGGCGTTCCGCATTCATCATCTCGCTTGGCGGCTCTCTGTTGGTTGCCGTCTCGCTGGGGCCCATGGCCGCCGATCTGGGCCCGGCCTCGGTGGTGGTGTGGACACTCACGGCGCTGGTGGGGTTCATTCAGTGCTTGCTCATCACCGAGCTCGCCGGGATGTTCCCGGACAAGGCGGGCGGCACCGCCACGTACACGCATGAAGCCTTCAGGGACAAACCGCTGCTCGGCGCATTCTCGAACTGGGGCTACTGGCTCGGATGGCTTCCGGTCATCCCCGTCAACCTGATCCTCGCCGCTGGTTACCTCAACGCGACGATCCTGCCGCATACCAGCGTCTTGACCATCGCGCTGATCCTGGGAGCCGTGATGTACGCGCTCAACTATTTCGGCCTGCGGCCCGGCGTGCTGACGTCCGCGGTCGTGGCGTTCTGCGCGTTCGTTCCTCTGGCCATCATCGCCTTCTCACCGATCTTCAAGCCGTCGCTGTTCCACGCGGCGTTCGTGTTTCCGATGCGGCCCCTCAACGGCTCCTGGTTCTCGGGTTACTCGTGGGTGCTGATCATCAAGTGGATGTTCGTCGCGGTCTGGTCGTCCTACGCGTTCGAGGCCGCCTCCAGCGTGGTGGCGGAGCTCAGAGATCCGGAGAGAGAGGCTCCGCGCGCGATCACCGCCGCCGCCGTCGTGGGAGTGGTCGTGTACGGGCTCGTGCCGTTCATGCTGCTCAGCATCGTGGGCACGGACGCGCTGGCCAAGGATCCGATGGTCGCGTTCCTGCCCGCGGCCAAGGCGATCTTCGGCGACACCGGCGCGGCGATCGTGGCGATCATGCTGATCGCGGCGCTCTTGCTGGGCGTCATGACCGCGATCATCGGCTCATCGCGCACGGTCTACGAGATGTCGCGCGACGGTTTGACCCTGCGCCAGTTCTCCAGGCTCAACAAGCACGGCGTCCCCGTGGGCTCGATGTACTGGGACGCGGCGGTGACCCTGACCTTGCTGCTGGTCTTCAAGGACAACGTCGTCAACATCGTGGCCGCTTCGAACGTCGGCTACATCATCCCGTTCATCCTCATTCCGATCGCCTACGTGCGCCTGCGCCGCCTGGTCCCCGCCTTCCCGCGGCCGTTCAAGCTGGCTCCAATCTTTGGAACCGCCGCTCTCGCCATCGCCGCCTACAACGCGTTCTTGCTGGCGGTGGGCGGCCCGTTGTGGGGCGGCAAGGTCATGCTGACCGGCGGGATCATCATGCTCACCTTCGTCCCGTTCTACGCCATCCGCCGCAGCCGCGACCGGCGGCAAGAGGTCGCGGCCACCGTCGCGCCCGCCTAGAACGTGCCGGTCACGGTCATCATGGCGCCCAGGCCGTCGTTCAGCGTCGCGTTGATCGTCCCCGATGCCGTCGCGATGTCGGTCACGACGATGTCGATGGTCGACGTCGTGTCGTCGGACCACATGTCGCTCGCGCCGTTCACCGCGTCGAGCTCGATGACCATGTTGCAGCCGGTGGTTCCGTCGCGACCGTGCAACGTTTGTGGCACACCGGTCGGATTGATCGAGCACGCGATGTTCGCCATCGCGCTGTTGCCGTTGCTGTCGAGCGCGTTGAACTTGATCCCGATCGTCGTTTGGTTGACCAGCGTCGCCATGCATGTGCCGCCCGGCGACGCCATGGTCGATCCCTGAATCTGGGGCGACGACACCGTGATGGCGCACGCCATGGCCATACCGCCGCCACGGCCGGCACCACCACCAGTGCCGCCGGCGCCGCCGCTGCCCGCAGGGCTGGCGCTGTCGACGCCCCCGTCACCGCCCCCGGCATTCATCGCGACAGGTTGCCCGCTGCTCCCCGAACAGGCCGCCAGCGCAGACAGCACGACAAACCACACCGCCACTCTGTTCTTCACAGAGGGCACGCTATCACCGCCGCCCCAAGATCTCGATGAGATCGAAGGCCGTTACGTTCCCTCAGCCGTGAGTTGACTCAGATTGACGTAGCCGTTACGCAATGGAAACGAGATCGCATCGATCAGGATCTCACTGGATCTTGAAGGCGTCGAAGTAGACGGTGCCGGACCAGGTCGACCCGAGCGGCATGAAGAATTCGATGTTCCAGCCTTGAAGGGCGGCGTTCCCAGGATCGGTGAGGGGAACCGAGACCTTGTTCCAGGTGCCGTTCGTCAGCGCCGGAATGGTGACGGTGGGGGTGGAGCTCTCGGTGAGGAGGGTGACGCTGGCCTGTAGCGCCGGCGGGACGGCCGGCCCCTCGGGGTAGATCTCGAAGGTGAGCGTTTGCCCCAGGACCGAGGCCGGGGTGAAGGGCTGGCCGCAGGGCGAGAAGTTCACGATGAATGCGGTCCGAGAGCTGTTGAAGACCGACGGGATGGAGAGGGACTGCGTGCCGTCGAAAGCGTGCGCCGCGCTGACGCCGATTCCGCTGGCCGCGTTCCCAGGCATCGAGTCCAGCGTGAAGCCATCGGCGGTACCGTCCTCGAAGCTCCAGCTGGCGATCGCGCAGCTGAGCGTCACGCCCTGGCACTGGAGGTATCCGGTGTTGCAGGCCAGGTTGCAGGAGCCGTTCGAGAGGCAGGTGGTGGTCCCGTTGCTGGCGGTCGGACAGGGTGTGCACGAGGCGCCGCAGCTGTTGACGCTGGTATTCGAAGAGCAGACCCCGCTGCAAAGGTGGTAGCCGTTGTTGCAGACCGATCCGCAGGATATCCCGTCGCAGGTAGCGGTGGCGTTTGCGGGCGTCGGGCAGGCGGTGCACGAGCTGGTGCCGCAGCTCGAGGTGCTGGTGTTCGAGGCGCAGCTGGTGCCGCACTTGTGGTAGCCGCTGTTGCAGGAGAAGTCGCAGCTGGTTCCATCGCACGTCGCAGTGGCGTTGCTGGGAGGCTTGCAAGGCGTGCAGGACGAGCCGCAGTCGTTGACGCTCATGTTGTCTTCACACGTGCCGCCGCAATCGTGGGTCGCGCCCGCGCAGACGCCGGCGCAGGCTTTCGACGCGTCGATGCAGGCGCCCGCGCAGAGCTGTTGCCCCGAGGGGCAGGTCCCACCGCACGACGTTCCGTCGCAGGTCGCCGTTCCCCCAGTCGGGGCGGGGCAGGCCGTGCAGGAGCCGCCGCAGGTCGCGACCGCCGTGTTGGAGACGCAGGCGCCGCCGCAGGCGTGCAGGCCGGAGTTGCAGGTGAATCCGCATTTCGTTCCGTCGCAGGTGGCTGTTGCGCCGGAGGGGGGGCTGCAAGGCACGCAGGACGAACCGCAGGTAGCCACCGCCGTGCTGTCGACACAGGTCCCGGCGCAAAGGTGATGGGTAGAGGGACACCCGGAGCCGGCCGCTCCACCCGCCGCGGCGCCGCCGCCG
>CAZPUH010000828.1:0-1380 GCA_964589215.1 uncultured Myxococcales bacterium
ACCGCCTCGGCCCAGGCGAACGCCGCCCCGGCCACCGCCGCCGCCGGCGCGACGTCGAAGCACACCGCCGCCAGCGCGAACATCGTGGCGTGCGTGACGTCCGGGCGCCGCCCCCAGCCGGCGGCCTGCGTGATGCCCAGCCCCTCGAGGATGCGCGCCAGCGCCCCGCCCAGCTGGCGATCCTCGGCCCGCAGCTCGCGCGTCGGGCGGCACGCCAGCAGCCAGCGACTCCAGCGCGCGACGCCCAGCGCGTCGCCGTCACGCCAGGCCGTCATCAGTCGCGCCAGCACCGGCATGTCCAGCGTCGCGAAGCTCCAGCGCAGCAGGCCCAGCAGCCACATGCGCGCCTCGGTCTCGTCGGTGACCCACTTCTCGGCGACGGCCTGCTCCAGCCCTTGCGAGTAGGCGAACGCGCCCGTGGGCAGCGCCGGGCTCACGATCTGCAAGAGGCGCAGCAGCGGCAGCTCGGCTTCAATGTTCATGGGTGTGCCCTCCGTGGCTGTGCGCGCCGGCTTGTCGATAGCCGCCGGCCTCCGGCTCGAAGGGCGCCTGCCTGACCTGCAGCTCCAGCCCCAGGTCGCGCATCATACCGTCCAGCACGTGATCGTGCTGATAGGCCACCCACCCCTCGCCGATCTGCACGGGCACGTGCCGGTTGCCCAGGTGGTAGGCCGCGCGGGCCAGCAGCAACGGATCCCCCGTCGTGGCCCAGGACAGCGTCTCCTCTGCCGCGCGAACGGAGATGACGGGTCCGCCCGCCTCGGAGCGCAGGCGATCCCCGTCGCGCAGCACGGTCCCGTGGGGCAGGATCAGCGCCGCCTCGCGCCCGTCGTCCAGGCGCGTGCGCAGCCGGCTGCGCCGCCGCTCGGCGAACGCGAGGGTCAGGACGCCGTCCACGCCGGCGACCGCGCCGCTGCGGACGATCTCGGTCAGGCGCAGGAGCGGTCCGTCGTGACTCAAAACAGGAAGTACCTCTGGGCCAGCGGCAGCACCGTCGCCGGCTCACACGTCAAGAGCTGGCCGTCGGCGCGCACCTCGTACGTCTGCGGGTCGACCTCCATCACCGGGAGGGCGTCGTTCAACACCATGTCGCGCTTGCGAATGGCGCGTGTGCCGCGCACGCCCGCGGTCCGCTTGGACAGACGCAGCAGCTCGGGGATGCCGGCTTCGATCGCCGAGCGCGACAGAAACGTCAGGCTGGTCGCGTGCAGCGCCCCGCCCAGCGCGCCAAACATCGGACGGTAGTGAACCGGCTGCGGCGTCGGGATCGAGGCGTTCGGATCGCCCATGGGCGCCGCCGCGATCATGCCCCCCTTGATGATGACCGCCGGCTTGGCCCCGAAGAACGCGGGACGCCACAGCACCAGGTCGGCCAGCTTG
>CAZPUH010000829.1:0-3095 GCA_964589215.1 uncultured Myxococcales bacterium
GGTGGCCGTACGGACACACGAGCAACCTGAAGCTCTTCTACGCCCAGAACCGGGTCTCGAACGAGGCGCACGCCGCGAATCAAGTCAACCTGCAGTGGCAGGTCTACTTCTTCTAGACGGGGAGGCTGATGGCCATGGAAACCGGGACGAATCAGCAGCTCGCCGACGGGGCCACCCTCCGGCGAGTGATCATCGCCGCGTCGCTCGGCACGCTGTTCGAGTGGTACGACTTCTACCTCTACGGCAGCTTGGCCGTGTTCTTCGGGGGCCTCTTCTTCCCGAAGGCCAGCTCGACGGCGCAGCTGCTGGCCAGCCTCGCGACGTTCGGGGCCGGCTTCGGCGTGCGGCCGCTGGGCGCGATCGTGTTCGGCTACGTCGGCGACAAGATCGGCCGGAAGTACACGTTCCTGGTGACCATGGCCACCATGGGCCTCAGCACGGCGCTCGTGGGCTTGCTGCCCACGTTCGCCACGGCGGGCCTGGCAGCGACGGCGCTTCTGGTGCTGCTGCGCTTGCTGCAGGGCCTGGCCCTGGGCGGTGAGTACGGCGGCGCGGCCACGTACGTCGCCGAGCACGTGCCGGACTCGAAGCGCGGCTACTACACCAGCTTCATCCAGACCACGGCGACGCTGGGCTTCCTGCTCAGCATGGGCGTCATCGGCACGACGCGCACGTCGCTGGGAGAGGCGGACTTCAAGTCCTGGGGGTGGCGCATCCCGTTCCTGCTCTCCTTCGTGTTGCTGGCCGTGTCGCTCTACATCCGGCTGAAGATGGCGGAGTCACCGCTGTTCTCGCGCCTGAAGGCGGCGGGCAAGACCCTGAAGAACCCGCTGAAAGAGAGCTTCGCGAACCCGGTGAACCGCAAGTACGTCTTCCTGGCGCTCTTCGGGGCGACGGCGGGGCAGGGGGTCATCTGGTACACGGGCCAGTTCTACGCGCTGACCTTCATGCAGAGCACGCTAAAGATCGTCTGGAAGGACGCGTACCTGCTCATGTCGATCGCGCTGGTTCTGACCACGCCGCTGTTTCTGTTCTTCGGGCGGCTGTCGGACCGGATTGGCCGCAAGAAGGTGCTGGTCACGGGCTTCGTGCTCGCGGCGCTCACCTACGTGCCGATCTACATGGGCATGAAGGCGTTCTCGAAGCCGCTGCAGTGGGGCCCGATGATCCTGCTGCTCTGCCTGCAAATGGTCTACGTGACGATGGTGTACGGACCGATCGCGGCGTTCCTCGTCGAGCTCTTCCCGACCAACGTCCGCTACACCTCGATGTCGGTGCCGTACCACTTCGGCAACGGGTGGTTCGGCGGCTTCTTGCCGCTCATCGCCACGGCGGTCACCGCTTCGTCGTGGGCCAAGTCGACGTTCGGGGACGGCGCGATCTACGCCGGCCTGATCTTTCCGATCGCGGTCGCCCTGTTGAGCGTCATCGTCAACATGGCGTTCATCCGCGAGACGAAGGACCACCACATCGACACGCCGATTCACGCCGCCTGAACCGCGACGCAGGGTCGCGCGACGCCACGCCGCGGTCAGCCCGGGAACGGGTGGCCGCGGCGTCTTTCGTAGGCCCGCCGGTACAGGTCTTCGTAGGCGGCCGCGGCGCGGTCCCACGAGTTGTCCTGCTGCATGGCCCGCTGGCGCATCGCCTGGATGTGGGCGGGGCGGTCGAACCAGGTCGAGACCGCCCAGCCGATCGTGTTGGCCAGCGATTCGGGCGCCAGGTCGGCGAACATGAAGCCCGTGCCGCCGCCCGTCCGCTCGTCGTAGTTCTGGACGGTGTCGACCAGGCCGCCCGTGGCCCGCACGACGGGTAAGGTGCCGTAGCGCAGGCTGTACATCTGGTTGAGGCCGCACGGCTCGAACCGCGACGGCATGAGGAAGAAGTCCGAGCCGGCCTCGATGCGGTGCGCGCGCCCGTTGTCGAACCGCAGCCACGCGCGGAAGCGATCCCCGCGCTGCGCGTCGGCCCAGGCGAAGAAGCGCTCCGCGTCGGGATCGCCGGTGCCCAGCAGCACGATCTGCACGTCCCACGACAGCACGCGGTCCAGGGCGTGGGCGAGGACGTCGAACCCCTTCTGCGACGTCAGCCGGCCGATCACGCCGAAGAGCGGGACGTCGGGACGCACCGCGAACCCGGCCTCCTTCTGCAGGGCCGCCTTGCAGGCCGCCTTGCCCGCGAGGTCGCCCGCCGAGAACGTGGCCGGCAGGTGCCGGTCAGTCGCCGGGTTCCACTCGTCGGTGTCGATGCCGTTCAGGATGCCGGTCAGATCGGCGCTGCGCGCCGACAGCACGCCGTCGAGGCCGTTGCCGTAGGCGCCGGTCTGGATCTCGCGCGCGTAGGTGGGGCTGACCGTCGACAGCAGCGTGCTGTGGTAAAGCGCGCCCTTGGTCAGGTTCATCGCGCCGAAGTGTTCGAGCTCGCCCGGGTTGTAGTGCTCGCGGCCCAGGCCCGTGATGAACATGGCGTTGCCGTCGAACACGCCCTGGTACGCCAGGTTGTGGATGGAATAGATCGACGCCGACGCGTGCAGCGGCTGCATCCACTCGACGGTGTTCACGTAGACGGGGACCAGCGCCGTCTGCCAGTCGTTGCAGTGGATCACGTCGGGGATGAACCCCAGCGCCTTGCAGATCTCCAGCGTGCCGCGCGACAGGAACGTGAACCGCTCGAGATTGTCCGAGTAGCCGTCGCCGGGCGGGCCGTAGAGGTACGGCCGGTCGAAGTAGCGGTTGAACTCCAGGCAGTAAAGCGGCACCTCGCTGTCGGGCAGGCGCCCGGTGCGCACGCGCGCGCGCGCTGGCCCCCACCAGGTCGGGACTGTCAGCAGGCCGTCGAGGATCTCGAAGTCGTTCCAGGGCATCCCCGCGTAGAGCGGCATCACGACGCGCACGTCGATGCCCCGGGCGCGGAGCGCCTTCGGCAGGGCGCCCGCCACGTCGGCCAGCCCGCCAGTCTTGGCGAACGGGGCGCATTCGGATGCGACGAACAGGACCTTTAAAATGGCGGCGGGACCGGACCAGACGCTAGCTGGCGTAGATATGGTAGTCGATCTGCGGGAAAATGTTGTTCCGCGATTCGACGTCGTTCAGCCA
>CAZPUH010000830.1:0-1451 GCA_964589215.1 uncultured Myxococcales bacterium
CGCGCGCGCGATGCCGCACATGTCGCCGTCGCTGATTCACTGCTACCCGCTGATGGTGGCGCGCGCGGCCGGCTGCATGGTCGAGGACGTCGACGGCAACGTCTACCTGGACGCCGAGGCCGGCGTGGCCACCGCGTCGACAGGCCACTGTCACCCGGACGTCGCCGCCGCGATCGCGGCCCAGGCCGAGACGCTGATCCACATCTGCGGGACCGACTTCCACTACCCGGGCTACGGCGCCATCTGCGACCGGCTGGGGCAGCTGGCCCAGCGGATCGGCCCGAACGCGCATCACTGGCAGACGTTCCTGACGAACTCCGGGACGGAGGCGGTGGAGGCGGCCCTGAAGCTGGCGCGCCAGCACACGAAGCGCCCCAACATCATCGCGTTCCGGGGCGGCTTCCACGGGCGCACGATGGGCTCGCTGTCGCTGACCGCCAGCAAGGCCAAGTACCGGCGCGGCTTCGGGCCGCTGCTGCCGGGCGTGTACCACGCCACCTACGGCGAGGCGGCCAGCGTCGCCGAGCTGTTCGCGACGACCTGCCCGGCCGAGGACGTGGCGGCGATCGTCGTCGAGCCGGTGCTGGGCGAAGGCGGCTACATCGTGCCGCCCGCCGAGTTCCTGCCGGGGTTGCGGGCGCTGTGCGATCGGCACGGCATCCTGCTGGTCTTCGACGAGGTGCAAAGCGGCATGGGGCGCACCGGCAAGATGTTCGCCGCCGAGCACACCGGCGTGGTCCCCGACGTGCTGCTGCTGGCCAAGGGGATCGCGTCCGGGATGCCGCTGGGCGCGATGATGGCCCGCCGCGAGGTCATGACCTGGGGGCCGGGCACGCACGGCTCGACGATCGCCGGCAACCCGGTCGCCATCGCGGCCGGCATGGCGACGCTGGACCTGCTGGAGACGTCGCTGGTCGACAACTCGGCGCGCGTGGGGGCGCGGCTGAAGGCGCGCCTCGGCGAGCGGCTGGCAGGCGCGGCCACCGTGACGGAAGTGCGCGGAATCGGCCTCATGATCGGGGTCGAGCTCACGTCGCACGCGATCGCCGAGGCCGTCGCCCAGCTCTGCTTCCGGCGCGGCCTGCTGGTCCTCGAGTGTGGCCAGAAGGCGATCCGGATCTCGCCGCCGCTCATTTTGACGGATGGACAGGCCGATACGATCGCCGAGGTGTTCGCGCGCGCCGTCGCCGACGCGGCGGCGGCCGTCCCCGCATGAGCGACCTGACCCGCCAGCAAGCCGAGCGCGTCTTCTATACCTGGACCGCCCAGGCGGCGGCCACGCCGATCGAGATCGTCGGCGGCGAGGGGGTCCGCTTCGTCACCGCCGACGGGGCGCGCTGGTGGGACCTGGGGAGCATGACCTGGAACGCGCCGCTGGGGCACGGCCACCCGCGCATGAAGGCGGCGCTGGCCGAGGCCGCCGGCCGCGGTCTGCTGACCACGCCGTCCGG
>CAZPUH010000831.1:0-1457 GCA_964589215.1 uncultured Myxococcales bacterium
CGTGACCGACGGCGATCCGGCCACGACCTGCCCGGACACGACCACCGTCTCCGTGAGCTGCACCGCCCCGACGGGCGCGAACGCTTGCCGACTGGCGGGCGGCGCGATCAAGCACGTCATCTACATCCAGTTCGACAACACCCACCTCACCCGCGACCGGGCCGCCGTCCCGTCGGACCTGGAACAGATGCCGCACCTCCTCAACTTCATTCGCGGCAACGGCACGATGATGGCCAACGACCACACGGTGCTCATCTCGCACACGGCCGGCGGCATCCTGTCGACGCTGACCGGCGTGTACCCGGATCGGACCGGCCAGACGGTTTCGAACAGCTACGTGCGGACCAGCAGCACGGGCGCCTTCTCGTTCCCCAGCTCGTTCGGTTACTGGATCGACCCCGCCCAGTCGGGGACGACCGTTCCCAACATGGTGGGCCCGGATGGCTCGAACATCCCGGCGCCCTGGGTGCCGTTCACGCGGGCCGGCTGCGACGTGGGCGGCGTCGGTTCGGCCAACATCGTCCTCGAGAACACCGGGACGGGTCCGAGCGGCGACGTGACCCAGATCTTCGGAACGGCCTCGCCCCAGTTCGCCGAGGCGACGGCATCTGCGGCGGCGGCGTCCGGGTCGGCCGCCCGCAACCTGGCCCAGACCAACCTGGTCGGCTTCGCGGTCCACTGCGCGCAGGGCTCGCCGAACTGCGCGTCGGGCGAGACCGACATCCTGCCGCAGGAGCCAGGCGGGTACAGCGGGTTCAAGGCTCTGTTCGGGGCCGAGCAGATCAACCCGCACTTGACCGGGAACGCGTTCCCGTCGCCGGTGATCGATCTCGCCGGCCAGCCGGTCGCCGACCCGTTCGGGCAGCCGGGGTTCCCGGGGTTCGACGGTATGTCGGCGGCCACCTCGCTGGCCTACGTGGCGGCGATGCAAGAGCACGGCGTCCCGGTCACGTTCGCGTACATCTCGGACGCGCACGACTTCCATGGCGTCGCCGGCAACGCGCACACGGCGTACGGGCCCGGCTCGGCCGGCTACGTCGCGCAGCTGAAGTCATACGACGACGCGTTCGCCGCGTTCTTCGCGCGCCTCGCGGCCGACGGCATCGACAAGACCAACACCCTGTTCGTGTTCACCGTCGACGAGGGCGATCACTTCGTGGGCGGGACCCCCACGCCGGCCAACTGCGACGGCGTCACGACCCCCTGCGACTGGTCGACCAACAACCAGGTGGGCGAGATCAACGCCAACATCGACACGTTGGTCGCGAACCAGCTCCCGACCGTCGCCAGCGCGTTCCTGGGTGCCTCGGCCCCCGACACCTTCACGGTGCACGGCGACGACGCCCCGACCTTCTATCTCGCCAAGAAGGGGGCCGGCCCGCTGGGGCAGACCGACCCCGATACCCGCAACTTCGAGCGCCAGATCGCCGGCCTGACCGCGGTGAACCCGTACACGG
>CAZPUH010000832.1:0-1482 GCA_964589215.1 uncultured Myxococcales bacterium
CGCGCCGGCACGGCCGCCCGCGGCGCCGCCGGTGCCCGATCCGCTCGCGCCGCCGCGCGGGGCGCCGCCGCCCCCCCCTTTGCCGCCGCTGGAGCCGCCGGTCGCGACGACGACCCCGCCGGTTCCCGAGCTGGTGCCTCCCGAGCCGGTCGCGCCTCCTGTGCTGCGCGCGCCACCCGTGCCGGGCGCGCCGCCCGTCTGCGCCCCGCCGCCCGTCCCGGTGACGGTGCCGCCCGAGCCCTGGCTGCCGCCGGAGTTACCACTGGAACATCCCAGCGCGAGGCTGGCCACGAGAGCAACGAACGTACGGAGTCGCGCGACGGATCCCATCAACTGGCGACTGTCGCGAGCCAATGAACGATTTAGCGAAATCATTTATCAGAAGTGACGCGGCCACTTTCGAGAGAACCGTCGTCGACACCTGGGACTCTTGCTGCTGTAGGGGTGATGCGTTCACCGCTCGCCCATCGCGCAGCGACATCGGGAGGTTCAGCTTGGTCAACCAATTCCGCTCATGGGCCCTTTCCGCGCCGCGTCTCGCGGCCGCGGCGTTCTTGCTCGGCGTGCTGGCGCCGCGCGCGGCCTCGGCCGTGAAGAGCGCGGAGCTCTATCGAACGCAGGCCTACTTCTACGGGCGGTTCGAGGCGCGCATCCGGTTCGCGCCCGGTGAGGGGGTCGTCAGCTCCTTCTTCCTCTGGAGAGACGGCTCGTCGTCGACCACGTCCTGGAACGAGCTGGACTTCGAGAAGGCCAACGCCGTCTGCAAGCTTCAGACGAACATCTGGACCGGCAAGGGGACGCAGAGCGCGCAGATCAACACGCCCTCCTTCAACATCTGCAGCGACTACCACACGTACGCGTTCGAGTGGACGCCCGATTACATCGCCTGGTCCATCGACGGCACGCAGGTCCGCAAGGTGACGGGCAGCAGCGTCACCGAGTACACGCAGAACGCCGCCCAAGGCATGTCCATGCACTTCAACACCTGGGAGGGGAACACGTCGTTCGGCGGCACGCTGGATCAGTCGACGCTGCCCGTGCACGAGTACATCAGCTGGGCGCAGTACTCGTCCTACGCGAACGGCGCCTTCCAGCTGCAGTGGCGCGAGGACTTCAACGCGTCGTCCATGCCCAGCGGCTGGATGGCGGGCGACTGGGCTTCGCCGTACAACCTGTCGACGCACAGCCCCGCCAACGTGACGTTCGGCGGCGGGATCGCCGTGCTGTCGATGACGGCCGACAACGCCACCGGATTCACGGGCACGCCGCCGGCGGATCCGGCCGGCGGGGGGACCGGCGGAAGCTCGGGAACCGGCGGCGGCTCGGGGGCGGCCGGCGCGCCCGGGTCCGGCGGAAACAACGCCACCGGCGGTACGCCGGGCGGCGGCGGACGATCGGGGACGGGCGGAACGACCGGCAGCGGCGGCGCGACCGCGAACGGTGGCGCGACGGCGAGCGGCGGAACGACCGGCAGCGGCGGCG
>CAZPUH010000833.1:0-1108 GCA_964589215.1 uncultured Myxococcales bacterium
CCGGCGGGACCGGCGCCGGGGGAACGACGGGGACCGCCACGGGCGGCTCCGGCGGCGGCAGCTCCACGCCCGGCATGTCGGAGGGCTGCGGCAAGACGCCCACCATCGCGAGCAGCATGTACAACACCGGCACGCGCATCCCCATCACGGCCGCCAACATGCAGCGGCGGTACATCCTGAACGTCCCGAAGAACTACGACAGCAGCAAGCCGTACCGCCTCATCATCGCGTTCCACCAGCTGGACGGAAACGACGTCCAGATGTACCAGAACGGCTACTACCACCTGATGCCCCTGGACACGGGCGGCACCACGATCTTCGTGGCGCCCGACGGGCAGAAGAACGGCGCGCCGTGCTCCGGGACGGGCAACGGCGAGTCGGGGTGCGGCTGGCCGAACCCGAACAACTCGGACTTCGCGCTGGCCGACGCGGTCGTGCAGCAGGTGGAACAGAACTTCTGTGTCGACACGAACCGCATCTTCGCGACGGGGTGGAGCTACGGCGGCGCCATGTCCTACGAGACCTCGTGCGGGCGGCCGCTCGGCACGTCCAACGGGTACATCCGCGCGGTCGCCGTGTACTCCGGATCGTCCGCCATCACGGCCGGCCCCTGCCCGCCCAGCAAGCCCGTCGCCTACTACGCGTCGCACGGCACGCAGGACAACGTCTTGCAATACAGCGGCGGCGTGTCGATGGCCCAGAACTACGCGAAGGCCAACGGCTGCACCTGGGCGACGCCGCCGCAGGCGACGTCCGCGAGCACGCACATCTGCACGGACCTGATGGGCTGCACCGCCGGCTATCCCGTCGAGTTTTGCTCCTTCGTCGGCCCGCACACCCCCGATCCGAGCGACACGGGCCAAAGAACGAGCTGGGAGTACGCGAACGTCTGGAAGTTCTTCAGTCAGTTCTAGGACCTGAAGAGACGCATGCAGAGAGCCCTCCGCGTCGGCCTCGTCGCCTTGATGCCGATCCTGGCGATCGGATGCGGAAGCGGGACCGAATCGGGCCCCGGGGCCACGGGCGGCGCGACCGCGACCGGCGGCACAACCGCCACCGGCGGCGGTCCGGGGACGGGCGGCACGACGGCAAACACGGGCGGCACCGC
>CAZPUH010000834.1:0-3285 GCA_964589215.1 uncultured Myxococcales bacterium
CGGCCGGTCTACGACTTCCAGATCAAGCAGGAGTGGGAGAAGCACGTCGCGTATCAGTGCCCGGCGCAGTTGACGCCGACCGAGCTCAAGTCCATCGAACGGGTGTGCCGCGAGACGTTCGCGGCGCTCGACTGCCGCGACGTCGCGCGCGTCGACCTGCGCGTGACCCCGAAGGGCGACATCTACGTCATCGAGGTGAACCCGCTGCCCGGGCTGACGCCGGGGTACTCGGACCTGTGCCTCATCGCGCAGGCGGCGGGCATCGAATACCGCACGCTCATCGGCGAGATCCTGGAGGGCGGGCTCAAGCGCCTTCGCGAGAAGCGCCGCGAGGCCAAGGCCGAGCAGGTCAAGGTGCCCGAAGCGCGGCCCGCGGCCGCCCCCGGCAACGGTTCCCCGCCCGCGGTCGCCGCGCCGGCCCCGCCGCCGGCCGCCGACGCCGGCACGCCGGGCCCGACGATCCTGGCCGCGGCCCTCCCTCCGAACACGCCGTCCGAATGAGAGCGCGCCTCCGCGAGCTGGGCTTCTCGATCGGCCGCTTCCCCGTCGGCACGTACAACGCCATCACCGACGTGGGCGGCGTTCGCGTCGGCCACACGACCGTCATCGAGGGCGAAGGCCCGCTGCAGGTGGGCAAGGGGCCGGTCCGCACGGGCGTCACCGCCGTGCTCCCCAACTCGGACGTGTTCGTGAACCGGATGATCGCCGGCGGCTTCGTGCTGAACGGCGCCGGAGAGGTTTCGGGCATCACCCAGGTCCAGGAGTGGGGGCTGCTGGAAACCCCCATCCTGCTGACGAACACGATGGCCGTCGGCAAGGTGTCCGACGCGGCGGTCAAGTGGATGACCAGGAAGTGGCCCACCATCGGCGGCGAGGACGACGTCGTCATCCCGCTGGTCGGCGAGTGCGATGACTCCTGGCTGAACGACGCCGTCGGCCGGCACGTCCGGTCAGAGCACGTCTACCGCGCGATCGAGCACGCCACGGGCGGCCGCGTGGCCGAAGGGTCGGTCGGCGCCGGCACGGGGCTCATCACCTGTGACTTCAAGGCGGGCATCGGGACCAGCTCGCGCCGGGTCGCCATCGAGGGGGTCGACTACACGGTCGGCATCCTGGTCCAGTCGAACTTCGGGGTCATGCGGTCGCTGCGCGTGGACGGGGCCCCGGTCGGCGAGGTCCTGGAGCCGGTGTTCGGCGAGCCGCGCCGCGAGCGCAACGCCGGGTCGATCATCGTCATCATCGCCACCGACACCCCGCTGCTGTCGTCGCAGCTGGTGCGCCTGTCCAAGCGGGCGGCCCTGGGCATCGGGCGGGTGGGGTCGTTCGCCGCCCACGGCTCGGGCGAGATCATCGTGGCCTTCTCGACCTCCAACAAGGTCCCGCGCGAGACGACCAAGATGACGGCCACCGTGAACGTCTTGCTGGACGAGGCCTGCGACCCACTTTACGAAGCCGTGGTCGAATGCACCGAAGAGGCGATCGTGAACGCGCTGTGCATGAGCGAGGAGATGCGGGGGCAGTCGGGGCACGTGGCGCCGGCGCTGCCGCTGGACCGCCTGAGCGACATTCTTCGACGCTACCGGCAGGCCTTCGGCACCAATCGGCCGGAGTAGGGAGCCCGATGCGGATCTGCTTCGTGGTGGCGGACGTCCGGGCCCAGCAGGCCACGTTCAGCGGCATCTACCTGGCGCTGGCCGCCCACCGCCGCGGGCACGAGGTGCGGTTCGTCTCCGTCGACGACCTGTCGTTCCTGGACGACAACAACATCCTGGCGACGACGACCCGGGTCCGGGCGGGTGACTACGCGGATCCGGGCGCCTACGCGCGGGCGCTGGCGTCCGACGAGGCAGTGGTCGAGGAAGACACGCTGGGGTCCTTCGACGTGGTCTTCCTGCGCTACAACCCGATCCGCGAGGGCGAGGGGCGGCCGGGGGCGCCGCTCATCGACTTCGGCTGGCGGCTGAGGCTGGCGGGGACGCTGGTGGTCAACGATCCGGAGGGTCTTCGTCGGGCGGGCAGCCGGATGTACCTGTCGGACTTCCCGGCCGACGTCCGGACGCGAACGGTCGTCTCCCGGTCGAAGACCCGGCTCAAGGCCTTCCTCAAAGAGCTGGACGGGCCGGCGGTCCTCAAGCCGCTGGCGCCGCGCGGCGGCGAGCACGTCTTCTACCTGCGGCGCCGCCAGGTCTCGAACCTCAACCAGATGATCGCGGCGGTCACCAAAGAGGGGTACGCGCTGGCCCAGGAGTACCTGCCCGAGGCCGAGCAGGGGGAAAAACGCCTGTTGCTGCTGAACGCCGAGCCGCTGCGGGTCGGCGAGCAGGTCGCCATCTACCGCCGGCGGGCCGTCACCGGGGCGGGCAACGGCGTCCGGAACGGCACCCGCGGCGGGTCCAAAAACGGCGCCGGCGCCGCCACGCGGGCGAAGTGCGAGTTCGGCCCCGTCGAGGCGCGGATCTGCGACATCCTGCGACCTCGACTGCTGGCCGACGGGCTGACCTTCGTCGCCGTCGACATCGTCGGTGACCGCATTCTGGAGCTGAACGTGTTCACCCCCGGCGGCCTGCACCCGATCCACGAGCTCTACGGCATCGACGCGGCCGACGTCGTCATCGCCGATCTCGAGCGGCGGGTGCGCCTGCGCGCCGCCTACCGCACGACGTTCGATCCAGAGGCCGCCAACGTCGTGTAACCTAGGTGCGGGATGCCAGAGCAAGACCCGCCAGCTTCCGGTGCCGTCCCCCGCTTTCGCACCGAGGAAATGTCGGTGCCCACCCCGGTCATCCCCCCGGGCCCCATCTACACGCTGTCGCCCGAGGAGATCGCGCGCTTCTTCGTGCGCGCGCGGCGCGATCCCGACACGGAGCACTGGGACGTCCGGCTGGACGGGACGCTGCGCGAGATCCTCGAGCGGGCCAACGACTTCGTCCCCAGCGAGATGGGCGGCATCTTGCTGGACGACCCGCGCGCGAAGCTGGCCGGCGCGCCGGCGCCGCGCCTGACCTACATCGCCGCGTTCGGCCCCAGCATCGAGAGCGTGGTCGGCAAGCGGCTCCCCAGCGACCGCGGGTTTTCGGGGCGCGTCTACACGACCGGGCGTCCGGCCCAGACCGACCGCCTGGACGTCGACGACCCGCTGCTGACCCTGACGGCGGAGATCGGCGTCATCCGCTCGCTGGTGGCGGTGCCGATCGTCGTGGGCGAGTCGATCTGCGGCATCCTGCAGCTGGCGAACCGGCGGTCGGGCACGCCGTACACGCCGCGCGACAAGGAGCTGCTCCGCAT
>CAZPUH010000835.1:0-3674 GCA_964589215.1 uncultured Myxococcales bacterium
CGGCGGCGGCGCAGCGCGCGCCGCGCGAGAACGGCGTCCAGCCCTCGCCGGTGCGCCCCCGGCGGCAGCTGCCCCAGCTCCTCGCGGGCGCGCGCCAGCAGCGCGGCTGCCCGCGGGTCGAGCTCGCCGCCGGGCGGGTGCTCGTCGTTCACTTGCGTGGTCTCCGCGCCGCGTTCCGACCCGACGCGCGCAGCGCCGCGTCCGAGTCGACCAGCGCAGACAGGCGCGTCGCGCCGTACTTCAACGATCGCTTCACCGTCGCCAGCGAGATGCCGAGCGCCTCGGCGATCTCTTCCAGCGTCATTCCTTCAACGTGCCGCAACACCAGCACCAGACGGTCGCGCGTCGCCAGCTGGTCCAGCAGGCGATAAAGGCGGCGCAGCGCGTACCGGCTGTCCGCGGTCACGTACAGCAGCTGGCTGTCGGGCAGCTCGCCGGTCTCCGACAGCGTGAGCCACCGCCGCGCGCGCCGCCGCCGCAGCTCCCACTTCACGATCCGCAGCGCAAAGGAGACGACGAAGCTGCGCAGCGCCTCGGGCTTGCGCAGCGCGCGAACGCGGTTGAACAGGCGGTAGAAAATCTCCTGCGTGACGTCCTCGACCTCGGCGTCCGGACCCAGCGCGCGGCTGACGATCCGGTGCACCAGAGGCGCGTAGCGATCCCACGCGATCTCGGCGGCTCCCGGATCCCCGGCGATCAACGCGCGGCCCAGATCCGCGTCCGGCGTTTGATCCGCGGCGCCGTCAGGCGCGACCAGACGCAGCCGGACATGTCCCGTGGGGAACGTCATCAGCAGCTCGGGATGCTACCCGGAAAACGCGAACACGATGCGTCTCCAAATCGGAACGGCCTCCGGGAGACCGGAAATAAGAGATTCTACGGCTGCGCTGGACCCGGTATTCTGAACTCATGGCCTCATTGCGCACCACCCTCGGGGCTGTGACGCTGGGCGTGGTTTTCGCTGCGACCGCCCCCGCCGGCGCGAAGCCGCCGGCGACGAAGAAGCACACCGCCGCCCACGGCAAATCCAGGCGCTGGGTCCACCGCAACGACGGCTTGCGCGCGGCCACCGCGGGACCGACACACGGGGCCATCAACGAAGACGTGATGCTGACTCCGTTTCCCAGTCAGGCGTCGGCGACGCGCCGCGCGCTGGCGCAGAACCGCCGGGACCGGCTGACCGACGCCGAGAAGGCGGCGCGCGCCACCGTCGTCGAGGGCGACCGCTGGGAGACGGTGCTCTTCCACCTGCGGGACCTCGACTCGCGCAGCGATCCCGAAGGGTGCTTCTGGCGTCTGGTCGCGTATTACCGCCTGGGTCAGGTCGAGCGCGCGCGGCAGGTCCGGCAGACGTGCGACCTCCCGTCGCGCGATCTGGCGATCCTCGAAGCCGAGGACGCAGAGGCTGCCAGCATCCAGACGCCGCTGGCGCTGGCCGAGCGGGATCATCCGCCCGCGCCGGTCGCCAACCCCGCCGCCTACGCGGGCGCGCCGCCCACGCGGCAAGACAAATAGAACGACCGTCGCGCGCGCCGGCTCAGGACCGCCGGCTCACGTCGATGCGAGACGCGGGAAGCCACGTTCGACGAAGTCGCGAATCGTGTCGAACAGCTTCTGCAACGGAATCGGCTTGCGCAGGAAGGCGGCCGCACCGGCGGGGCGCTCGCGCGCGACGGCGCTCATGACGACGACGGGAATGGGCGACAGCTTGGGATCGCTCTTCATCGACGCCAGCACCTGCGAGCCGTCGACGAGCGGCATCATCATGTCGAGCACCACCAGGTCGGGCAGCGCTTCGGCGGGCGACGCGATGAGGAACTCGAGCGCTTGACGCCCGTGGCTGGCCGGGATGACGTCGTACCCTTCGGCCTCGAGCAGATCCTGCAGGATGTCTCGGATTTCCAGATCGTCCTCGACCAGCAGAACCTTCTTTTGCGCCATTTCCCGCCTCCGCAAGGGTGAGGATTCACCCTGCGAGATTGCGTGCGCCAGATCAAGATGGATTACGAGATGTGTTGCGGCATACCACGAGATCGGCCCCTGGTAGCGCGCAGCAGCATGTATCCGGACGAGCCCGATCGCGTATGATCGCCGGCTCCCTTTTGGAGCACGAGGAGAAGAAATGCGCAGGTTCGCGGTGGTTTTCGCCTGTTTGCTCGCGCTGGGGGCCGCCTCTGGCGTCGCCCACGCCGAGTCCGTCTACTACGTCTCGCGGCACCCCCTGCCCAAGCGCGTCGGCCACGGTTTCTGCGACATCGACGTGCCCCACTTCCACGACTATCCCCCCTCCGATCCGCGGCTCTACCGCGCAGTCGGCGGGCAGTACTACTTCGTCGGCGACCCCACGCCGTTCGGCTACGAGGGGCCCCGTTACTCGTTTTATGGCCCCCACCCCATCGCTGACGTGAACGTCTCGTTCGGCGCGCCGGCCTACTGCTATCTCAAGGGCCCGCACTACCACTGGTACGCGCCCCCGCCCACGGCTCAGTTCGAGATGCGAGGCGGCGCCTACTGGTACGTCGGCGCGTATGACCCGGTGTTTTATGCCGAGCAGCCCCGGTTCGTGGTGGTCAACGAGGCCTACGCGCCGCTCATGTACGAGCGGCCGCTGATCGACGTCGCGATCGCGCCACCCGCCTTCCGGGGCGAGATCGTCGTCGGTGGGCCGGGCTGGGGCGGTGGTCCGCGCGGCTGGCACGAGGGACCCGGCTGGCACGGCGGCCCCGAGCGCCACGAGATGGTCATGCACGAACGCCACGAAGAGTGGCGCCATGAGGGGTGGGAGCGGGGACCTGGCTGGCACGGCGGCCCCGATCACGACCGCGGCTGGCACGGCGGTCCGCCGCCCGGCCCCGCCCACGACCGCGGGTGGCACGGCGGTCCGGGCCCCGGACCGGGATTTCACGCCGGCGCGCAGCCCGGACCGGGCTGGCACGGGGGCGGCGCCCCGGGCGGCCCCGGCTTCCACGGCGGGGGTCCCCAGCCGGGGCCTGCTTTCCACGGCGGCGGACAGCCCCAGGGCCAGCCCGGCTTCCACGGCGGCGGTTCCGCCCCGCACGGCGGCGGCGGCCCGCACGCCGGGTTCCACCGCTGAGGCCGTCCATGACGACGCACAGGACGACCCGGGCGACGCTGGCGGCGGCGATGCTCGCGCTGCTGGGGTGCCACGAGACGGCGTCGCCGGGGTCCAGCGCCGCGCCCGGCCCGCCGGCCGCCGCGCCGCCGGCCCACGTCGACGGAACGCCGCACACCGACGCGGTCGAGAAGGCGTGGCTCAGCGCCGGCCTGGCCCCCGAGGGGTTCGCGCCGGTGCAGCCCGTCCCCTACGGCGCCGCGACCTGCGAGGAGGGGCGCGTGCAAGGCCTGGACACCATCGTCTGCGAGTACCGGGACCAGGACGCGCTGGCGAAAGGGCAGGCCAGCCTGCTCGAGCAGTGGGGGCGCGAGGGCGGGCACACCGGCGTCGCCTACCACCGGAATCTCACCGTGGTGGGCGTCGTCGACCGCGCTCGCCACGATCCGAACGGCAAAGTGATTCACCAGGTCATCGACGCCTTTCGTAAGATCTAGGCGTCATGTCCAAGCGCCGCCTGCCCGAGGATGACGCTCGGGCGTTCGAGGAGGCGATGAGCGGTGCGCGGCCGTTGCCGGGCGGGCCGCGGCGGCTCGTCGGT
>CAZPUH010000836.1:0-7806 GCA_964589215.1 uncultured Myxococcales bacterium
GATCGCCTCGGCGGCCGTGCGGCCGGAGATCACCGAGGGCAGGATCCCCTCGGCCGTGAGGGGCTGCGCGAGCCCCAGCCCGTCGCCGACCAGGAGCACGCCGCCCGCACGCGCGGCGCCGTCGAGGGGCGCCGGATCGCAGAGGTCCTCCGTGTGCCCCTTCATCGCCTCCAGCTCGCCCGCCGACTCGGCCGGCACGTGGCCGGCGGCCAGGAAGTGCGCGCGGGCCTTCTGCCAGGCGGCGCGCACCTCGTGCGGCTCGATCGTGCCCGCGCCGACGTTCAGCCAGTCCGTCTTGGGGACGTTCCAGGAGTAGCCGCGCAGGTCGTCGTGCAGCAGCAGCTCTGGCTCACCGTCGGCGCCGGCGCGCGTGCGGGCGATGGCGGCGGGGTCGGCCCGGAACTCGTGCTCCTGCACGCCGACGGGGCCGCTGGGCCGTGGCGGCGGAAAACGCCGGGCCACCGGGCAGTGCGTCCCGCCCGCGCCGACCAGGTGCCGCGCGCGCAGGCCCGCCACCGACCAGAGACCGTCGGCGTCGCGCGTGATGTCCTGGACCGCGACGCCCAGGTGCAGCTCGGCGCCCGACCGGCGCAGCAGGAAATCGTCCAGCTCGAAGCGGCGGATGAACCAGCCGTGGCACGGGATCGCGCGGCTTTGGCCCCCGTAGCTGACGTGGCAGGTGCGCCACTCCCAGAGCCCCCCGGGGTACTGAACCGGCGCGAGCTGCAGGACGTCCCAGATGGGCGCCGAGATCCACCCCCCGCACAGCTTCACCCGCGGAAACTGCGCCCGGTCGACGATCGCCACGCGGGCGCCCCCCTGCACGAGGAAACGCGCGCAGGTGCTGCCCGCCGGTCCTCCGCCGACGATGATCACGTCGTGAACCACGGACCCGTAACCTGTTCCGTTCGGCGGAAAAGTCAAAGGCCCAGTGAGGGGGACCGGCGATCGCGCCGGGCGGGCGCCTCTACTTGCCGTATCCGACGGCGACGATGTTGGCGTAGATCGCCTCGTCGGTGGCGTCGGTGGGCTGGCCGCTGGTGATGGCCCCCTCGTAGAACGTCCCCCACGACGAGTTGCTGTTGTCGCCGCCCGTGCCGAGGAGGACGGCCCCCTGCAGCGCCCACTTGCCGGGCGCCACGCCGTTGTACGCGGTCGTCAGCGTGCCCTTGGTCGCGTCCGCCGCCTTGAGCACCCACTCCGGCATGCTGTTCATCGTGCCGGTGTTGAGGATGCCGAACGCGAAAGGGATCCCCTTCATCGACGGGTTCTGCGGGTTGGCCTTGCGGCCGCTGCAGGTGAGCTGGCCCGAACCCGGCGTTCCGCACGACGAGCCGCCGGCCCAGACGCCCGCCTCGAAGTCCCCCTCGAACCAGGGCGAGGTCCCGTTGCCCTGTCCCCAGTAGCTGGTGCCGAGGTTCAGCGCCGCCATGGCTCCCGTGGGCCCCGCCCCGTTGTTCGTCTCGGCGTTGCCGAAGTCGAAGCAGCACCCGTTGCCCGAGTGCGTGCCGTCCGCGACCATGTAGACGCCCTGCGCCCCGCTGCTGCCCGTCGGCACCCCCATGGTCTTGTTGTTCCGGTACCCGTAGCCCGACGGCGCGGATCCGCTGGGCAGCGTGGGCGGATTCGGGAAGTACAGCGAATAGACCTTGTGACCGCCGACCATCACGGAGTGGGTCGCGGGCACCTCGTAGTCCGGTCCCGGCTCGTACTGGCCAGCCGGAGCCTGGATGAGATCGTTGCCCTTGCCCGACTGATCGTAGAGCTTCGACACCGTGCACATCTCGCTGCCGCAGAAGGCGTCCTGCGCGGCGGAGTCGGCGAACCCGTCGGCGGTGGCGCTGATGTCCTGCATCGTGCCGCCGGTCGTCCCGCCGCCGGTGCCGATGGGCTGCTTGCCGTTGAAGACGTTGTTCATGCCGCCCTTGCGCACCTGGTAGAGCGGACCCTTGTAGGCGCTGACCAGCACGCGGACCGTGCTGAAGGCGGCCACGCAGGGCGTGCTGGCCGCCGCGTAGATGTCGCACGGCTTCATGCCGCCGCTGGCCGTCGAACCGCCCGTCGCCGACCTGCCCGCCGCCCCCGAGATGCCCGCCGCCCCGGTCGCGCCGCCGGCCGCCGTCACGCCGCCGCCGCCGCTCCGCCCGCCCGAAGCGGTGACGCCGCCCGTCGCGACGGCGCCGCCGGTGCCGGTGGCCGTACCGCCGGTCCCAGTGCTCGACGTGCCCCCGGTGCCGCTGCTGGGCGTCCCGCCCGTGCCCGTGCTGGATACCCCGCCGGTCCCGGTGGACGCGCTGCCCCCTTCCCCGCCAGACCCGCCCATGGAACTGGAACAGGCGGCGCCCGCAAAACACAGGGACGTCAACAAGATGCGAAGGGTCAGGCGGTGCGTCATCGAGGCCTCCCGGACTGGAAATGGGGTGACGGCCATCAGCGACACGACGGCCCGTCTGTGATGTCGCGGGCCCGCCACACTTGTGATGAAGACTGGGGGGGGTTCCAAAACGCGACGTGCAGCTGACCGTCGACCACTTCGTGCTGTCAGACGGCTAGCCGCGCTACGGGCAGCCTTCGTCGAACAGGCCGTTGCAGTTCTCGTCGACGCCGTTGCCGCAGATCTCGGCGGCGCCCGGGTGGATCGTCGGGTCGTCGTCGCGGCAGTCCAGGCACCAGATCACCCCGTCGCCGTCGGCGTCCGCGCCGGTGCCGCTGGCGCGGCAGGCGAGCCAGCTGGACACGTAGTCGGCCCGCGCCTGGATGCCGCTTCGCTCGCGCGCGACGGCCGCCTGGAAGTCGGCGACCGTCGTCGTGCTCGGCTTGTGCGGGTCGGCGGCGACCGCCGACGCGATCTGCGTGGCGGCGGTGTCGATCCAGGACTGGATCTGCGGAACGTTCCATTTGCCGAGCTGCGCGGCCAGCGCGGCGATGTACTGCGCGCGCAGGCCGTCGTCGCCGATCACGACCCGGTACGGCTGCAGCACGTCCGTGACGTCGTGGCGGGCCGCCCACCAGTAGATCGGATCGGTCGTCGCGTCGCCGATGTAGTCCAGCGACGAGTCGAGGTCGTCGGGGAAGAACGCGTAGCCTTTGTTCGCGCCCTCGTCGTAGATGTAGAAGTTGTGGTCGCCGCCGTAGAAGCCGTCCGCGTCGTTGAGCATGGCTTCGGCCGCCCACGACAGCATTGACGGCGGAAGGTCCACGATCGCGGCGAGCTGGCCGGGCGTGGCCGCCGCCCAGAACTGATCCAGGCGCGTCCAGTTCGGATTCGTTTCGTTCGTCTCCGGCGTCCAACCGCCCTTGAACAGGTCGCCGTCTGAATTCCCCGGGAACCATTCCTTGACGAAGTGATGGGCGATGCGTTCCTCGACGACGAACAGACCGTACAGGCTTCCGTTCACGGTCAGGACGGCGTTCGTCGCGCAGATGGCCGGCACGCCGATCGACCGCAGCCACGCGTTCGCGATGCGATCGCGCATGAAAGTCGGATCGGTGCGCGGCATGTCGAACCCGATCTTGCTGGCGCCGTGGAAGTCCGCGTTGCTGTCCACCTGGTCGAAGGCGATCACGAACTGCATCTTCCCGTTCTGTCCGTCGTACATGGCCGCTTCGCGCCAGGACGAATCGCCCTTGAGGCGGATGTACGCGTCGCTGACCGTCTCGCTGCCGTAGTGGAAGACGATCGGGTAATAGGCGGGGCTGTATTGCACGAACATGTCATCGGGCAGCTGGGCGGCACTCAGGAACTCCGCCTGGATCGCGGCCCAGTTGTCGGCGGAGATGTCGATCGAGAACGCCTGCAGAGTCTGTCCGAAAAAGTCCGGGCACTGCTGGCTGCCCGGGGGCATCCCGCCGCCAGCCCCCGCCAGGCCGCCCCCGTCCGCTCCGGCGACCGGGCTTCCCGCCGCTCCGGCGGTGCTCCCCGCCATGCCGCCCGCTCCGCCGGTGCCGGGCTGACCACCCATGCCACCGACGGGCGGGAGGTTGCCCCCCGTGCCGGCCCCGACGGCGCCGGTGCCGGGAAGCCCGCCCTGACCTCCGTTGGATACTGCGCCTGGCGCCCCGCCGCTGCCCGCCTGCGAGCCGCCGCCAGCGAGTGACCCGGCGGCTCCGCCCGGCGCGCCCGCGTCCGGCGCACCACCTCCGGCCATCGCACCGGCCCCCCCGTTTCCGCCGCGGCCGCCCGCCGGCATGCCCGAATCAGCCGACGGCGCGCTGCTCGAACATCCGGTCCCGACAGCGACCAGGCCCGCCAGGGTCCATAAGAAAAGCGACTTCGTCACGACGGCACCCCCAGACGCGCTGCAACGCGCATGACAGCGACAGTTCGGTTACAGCAACGTGCATGCCGCGACTCGGAAGCCGACCTGAGCGCGCGCACGCGGGCGCCCATTACCCGCGGGTAACGGCTGGCGCCGCGCCGTCACCCGATGGGAATCTAGGATCGCGCGAGGTGCGTGGTTATCGGGGCGCCAACGGACGCCGCCTGATCAACGGGCTGCTCACCGGCAACTGGCGTAGCATCGCGGCATGGGCACGGCGCCAGAGACAGAGCGACCGCTGGCCGAACGCGTGGTCGACGACCTTGGGGGCGCATTCGCGGTCGGACTGGCCTATCTGGGCGACAAGCTGGGGCTCTTTGCGGCGCTCGCGGCGCACGGGCCCTGCACCAGCGTCGACCTGGCGGCGCGCCTCGGACTCGACGAACGCTACGTGCGCGAGTGGCTGAACGCGATGGTCGCCTCGCGCTACGTCGAGCACCAGCCGGACGGCGCGACGTACGCGATGACACCCGAACAGGCCGCGGTGCTGGCGCTGGAGGGTGACCGCCTGTTCGCCGGCGGCTTCTTCACGTTCGCCCTGGAGTCGCTGATGCTGGCGCCGCGGCTGGCCGGCGCGTTCCGGCACGGCGGTGGCATCCCGTACGACGAGCTGCCGTCGGCGATCCCGGTCGCCATCGATCGCATGCATCGACCCTGGTTCGACCATCTGCTGGTGCAGGAGTGGATCGCCGGGGTCCCGGGGCTGCCCCAGCGCCTCACGCACGGCGCGCGCGTGCTGGACGTAGGCTGCGGGCTCGGGCGCTCGACGCTGGCCATGGCTCGAGCCTTCCCCGCCAGCACCTTTCTGGGCCTGGACCCGCACGCGCCCAGCATCCAGCGGGCGCACGAGCACGCCGCCCAGGCCGGCCTGCGCAACGCCAGCTTCGTGGCCGCCCCCGTCGACGCGCTGGAGGCGGACGCGTTCGACCTGATCGTCGCCGTCGATTGCGTGCACGACATGGCCGACCCCGTCGGGGCGCTGCGCGCGATGCGCGAGCTGCTGGCCCTCGGCGGCCAGCTCTTCTGGTCGGAGCCCACGGGCTCGCGCAAGCCGCTGGAAAACCGAAATCCCTACGGCCGTCTGCGTTCCAGCCTCAGCCCGTTTCACTGCCTGACCGTGTCGATGGCCAGCGGCGGCGCCGCGCTGGGCACGATCATCGGCGAGGCCGGCGCGCGCGACCTGGCGCGCCAGGCGGGGTTCTCGCGGTTCGACAAGGTGCCGATCCCCAGCCCGGCGCAGCAGTTCTTTCTGCTGGGCGCGTGATCAGCTCGTAGCCGATCGCCGTCGGCGGCGCTACCATGCCGCCCGCATGAGAGCTTTGTTCTTAGGCGTGGCCGCGTTCGCGCTGCTGCAGCTCAGCGGCTGCGGCGGCGGCTCCGGCAGCTGCTCGAGCGGCTCGCTGTGCGAGTGCTCCGGCGGCACCGACTGCTACCAGGGCTGCGCCGACGGCGACGGGTGCGACCTTTCGTGCCACAACATGGTCCACTGCGGGGGCGTCTGCGGGGACAGCTGCGACCTCGCGTGCCACGACGTCAACGATTGCTCCGCGTCGTGCGGCAACGACTGCAACGTCGAGTGCCACAACACCGTGTCGTGCGGCGCCTTCTGTGGCGCCAACTGCCACTACGATTGCCACGACGTCGATCGCTGCGGCGTGCGGGCCGGCGCGGGCAGCGTCATCCAGTGCAACAACGTCACCACCTGCGCCGTCGAGTGCACCGGGGCTTGCCAGGTCTCCTGCCAGAACACCCAGAGCTGCGACGTGACATGCCCGAACGGGATGCCCTCTTCGTCGTGCGCCGACGGCACCGCGCGGTGTGGGGCGTGCTGATGCGGCGGTGGAAGGAAATCGCCGTGGCGGCCGCGCTCGCAGGTGGCCTGACGCTGGGTGCCGGCGCCGCGCACGCGCGCGACGGGTACATCATCCAGGACAGGCGCGCGCCGTTCGACTACACGGCGGAGATCGAGCCACACCTGGTGTTCGGCTCCGCGCCGCCCGGCCGCGGCGCCGGGTCAGGGCTGGGTGTCGGCGTGCGGGCCAGCTTCGTCATCGCGCCGGACGGTTTCCTGCGCGACGTCAACGACTCCGTCGCCATCGGCGTGGGCCTGGACTACGCCCACTACGCCGGCCGGTACGCGCTGAACGGCTACCGCGATCAGTGCCTGCACTTCGATACCGGCCCGGCCGGCACGATGGTGTGCACCGAGGTCACGTCGAACGGGGGCAGCTACAACTACCTGTTCGTCCCGGTGGTGATGCAGTGGAACTTCTGGCTGACCGAAAAGTTCTCGGCCTTCGCCGAGGGGGGGTTGAGCGTGTACCACCTCGGCAACGAGGGGTTCGGCGCCGTCCCGGCCCTCTTCGTGGGCGGCCGCCTCCGCCTCACGGACACCATCACGCTGACCGCCCGGTTCGGCTACCCGACGATCTCGTTCGGCGTGTCGTTCATGCTCTAGGCGCAACGCCGTTCACTCAAGCGCCAGGACGCCGGGACGCCAACTTGGGCTCCTCCAGCTTTGTTGCGCCCTGAGTGAACGGCAGGCGCCGGCGGAGCGTCCCGGTTCGGCGCCCCGTTTCGTTCCCACTCAATACTACTGATTCCCCATGAAAATCAGTAGCTAGGAGGGTTTGAGCCGAGCGTCCAGCATGCGTCGGTCTTCGAGAAAGGAGCCTTGAATGACTTCGCTGTCCCGTTCCGGCCCACCGTCGGCCAGCACCCTCTTGCTGCAGATTCTGGAACGTCCCGGCCTGGTGGCCGCCGTCCGCGAGCTGCCGGCGCCCGTGCTCGGCAAGCTGATCGAGCGCATCGGGCTCGAAGACGCGGGCGAGCTGGTCGCGCTGGCGACGACCGCGCAGCTGGAGCGCATCTTCGACGACGACCTCTGGGGCGCCGACCGCGCCGCCGGGGACGAGACGTTTCGGCCCGAGCGGTTCGCGCTGTGGCTGCGCGTGATGCAGGAGGCGGGAGAGGACGCGCTGGTCCAGCGGCTGTGCGAGCTTCCCGAGGACCTGCTGGCCCTGGCGCTCCATCGCCTGGTGCTGGTGATGGACATGGACGTCGTCGAGGAGCAGCTGGGTTTCGGCGACGAGGAGGCGGACGCGCTGCGCAGCGCCCTCGAGACCTCGATCGTCGAAGAGTGGGAGGAGTTTCGGTTGATCGCGCGCGACCCGGACGTCTGGGACGACCTCTGGGGCGCGCTGCTGGCGCTGGACCGCGACCACCACGACCGGCTGCGCGCGCTTCTGGAACGGTGCCGCGAGCTCTGCACGGAGTACATCTCGGGCCAGGGCGGCCTCTTCCAGGTGTTGACCGCGGAAGAGACGCTGGACAGCGACGTGGCGGCGGCGCGCGACGACCGCCGGGCCGCGGAGGGGTTCGTCAGCCCGGCGGACGCGCGCGCGTTCCTCGAGCTGGCGCGACGCCCCGGGCGCGACGACCGGCGCGATCCGATCACGCGCGCGTACTTTCGCGGGCTGGACGCAAA
>CAZPUH010000837.1:0-1584 GCA_964589215.1 uncultured Myxococcales bacterium
GCCCTGGGCGATCTCGACCGAGGACAAGCTCGACATCCAGGCCGCGCGCGACATCCTGAACACCGACCACTACGACCTCGAGAAGGTGAAGAAGCGCATCCTCGAGTACCTGGCGGTCCGCAAGCTGAAGAGCGACAAGAAGGGCCCGATCCTCTGTCTGGTGGGACCGCCCGGCGTCGGCAAGACGTCGCTGGGCCGATCCATCGCGCGGTCGCTGGGGCGGAAGTTCATTCGCATCTCGCTGGGTGGCGTACGCGACGAGGCCGAGATCCGCGGCCACCGGCGCACGTACGTCGGGTCGCTGCCGGGGCGGTTGATTCAAGGCATGAAGAAGGCGGGCTCGAACAACCCGGTCTTCATGCTCGACGAGATCGACAAGCTGGGGCACGACTTCCGCGGCGACCCGGCAGCGGCGTTGCTGGAGGTGCTGGACCCCGAGCAGAACCACACCTTCTCCGACCACTACCTCGAGGTGCCGTTCGACTTGTCGAAGGTCATGTTCGTCGCGACGGCGAACATCATGGACCCGATCCCGCCGGCGCTGCGCGACCGGTTGGAGGTGCTGGAGCTGCCCGGGTACACGCGGGAAGAGAAGATGTCGATCTCCAAGCACTTCCTGATACCCAAGCAGCTGGAGGAGCACGGTCTCTCGAACGAGAAGGTCACGTTCGAGGACTCGGCGGTGGCCGAGGTCATCGACAGCTACACGCGCGAGGCGGGCGTCCGTAACCTCGAGCGCGAGGTCGCGAACGTGATTCGCGCCATCGCCGTGCTGGTCGCCGAAGGGAAAGCCCAGCCTAACGAGAAGATCTCGGCCGAGCGCATCGCCGAGCTGCTCGGCCCGGCCAAGCACATCTCGGAGGTCGCGGAGCGAACCGCGGAGCCGGGCGTGGCGACCGGCCTGGCGTGGACGCCGGTGGGCGGCGACATCCTGTTCATCGAGGCCACCAAGATGAACGGCAAGGGGCAGCTGGTGCTGACGGGCCAGCTGGGCGACGTGATGAAAGAGTCGGCGCAGGCCGCGCTGTCGTTCATCCGCTCGCGGGCGCGGTGGCTGGGTCTCGAGGAGAACTTCCTCGAGAAGACGGACATCCACGTCCACATCCCGGCCGGCGCCATCCCCAAGGACGGGCCCTCGGCAGGCGTGACGATGTTCGTCGCGATGGCGTCGCTGCTGACCAACAAGCCGATTCGCAACGACGTCGCCATGACCGGCGAGATCACGCTGCGCGGGTTGGTGCTGCCGGTCGGCGGCATCAAGGAGAAGTTCCTGGCCGCCCACCGCGCCGGGATCAAGCGGGTCATCCTGCCCGAGCGCAACCGCAAGGACGTCAGCGAGATCCCCGAGCAGCCGCGCAACGAGATCGAGATCCTGTTCGTCAAGCGGATGGACGAGCTGCTGCCCCTGGTGCTGACCGAGATGCCGAAGCTGGGCGTCCTGGCGCCGCACCCGGCGCCCTCGGCGCCGCCGCCTCCGGCGTAGCGTCGCGGCCGGGGCACCTGGCCAGACCCGAGATGAACGTGAAGGCCGCTCATGGTCCCTTGAGGGACATGAGCGGCCGTTTTCGTTGGGCGCGAGCCGCC
>CAZPUH010000838.1:0-5168 GCA_964589215.1 uncultured Myxococcales bacterium
CCGTTCCTGACGCTGGCCCACGCCCGCGACGTCGTCCGGACCGTCAACGCGACGATGACCCAGGACATCACCGTCTACCTGCGCGGCGGCACCTACCCGATCACCGCGCCGATCGCGTTCGGCACCCAGGACTCGGGGACCGGCGGACACCGGATTCATTACCGGGCCTACCCCGGCGAGACGCCGGTGCTGAGCGGCGCCACGAAGGTGACGGGCTGGACGCCCTACATGGGCGGCATCTACAAGGCGTCGCTCAGCCGCACGACCAAGCTGCGCAACCTCTACGTCAACGACGCCCGCGCCAACATGTCGTTCAAGAAGGTCACGTCGCAGGGCGGCTACAACACCTATGCCGTCACCAGCGGGCAGGCGACCTGGGCCTGGGCCAGCGGCAGCCAGGCCGACGGGGCCAAGTACAACACGGCCGACGTGCCGGCCATCGCCGCCAACAAGGACGACCTGGAGATCGTGAACGGCACGACGTGGAACGAGAACATCGTTTGCACCCGCGACGTCGTGACGACCACCGACGGGCACCGGGCGCTGCTGTTCCAGCAGCCCTACGGCGCGATCGCTCAGTTGCCCGGCTGGAGCTCGGGATTCAGCGTCAGCGGCGCGCACACGATCTACAACGCGCTCGAATTCCTGAACGCGCCCGGCCAGTTCTTCTTCGACAAGACCAGCGGCACCCTCTACTACTACCCGCGGTCCGGAGAGGACATGACGACGGCCGACGTCGAGGCGCCCGTCGCCGAGCGCCTGATCGACCTGGCCGGGACGTCGACCAGCAACCGGATCAAGAACATCTCGTTCGAAGGGATCACCTTCGCGAACACGGACTACAGCCTGTATGCGGTCGCCGGGTCGCACGGCAAGGCGACGGTGCAGGGGGCCACGGTCTACATCGCCTACGGCGACGGCAACTGGCACAACAGCAAGTACGAGATCACCGACACGCTGCCCGGTATGATCAACGTGACCAGCGCCGACTCGATCGAGTTCACGGGCAACGTCGTCAAGCACAGCGGCAACGAAGGCATCTCGATGATCAACGACGTGATCAACTCGAAGATCACCGGCAACACGATCACCGACATTGCAGGCAGCGGCATCACCGTCGGGCACCCGCAGCACGTCTATCTGGGCGACGGCGGCGCGCACGAGAAGTACGCGCCCGGCGTGGAGGGGATCTGCACCAACGACACGATCACGAACAACGTGATGTACCAGATCAGCTCTCTGCCGGGGTTCGGTGGGCACGCCGGCATCACGGCGTTCTTCGTGAACGGGCTCTCCATCACCAACAATCACATCCAGTCCACGGCCTACAACGGCATCAACCTGGGATGGGGCTGGAGCAACTTCGCGGACTCGACGACCTGCAAGAACAACACGGTCAACGCGAACCGCCTCATCAACACGCTGACCCGGCTGCACGACAGCGGCGCGGTCTACACGCTGGGGCAGATGATGGGCACGACCATCAACCAGAACTACGTCAAAGGGATCCCGCCCAAGACGTCCGGCCCGACCTACGGCCTGCACAACGACGAGGGGAGCGCGTACATCACGGAGAACGACAACGTCCTCGACATCGATCCCAACGTCACCTACACGATCAACTGCGAGGACTACGGCGCGAAGCACGACCTGACCATCCGGCGCACGTACGCGACGGTGAACAGGATGGGGGCCAACCCGCCCAACAGCACCATCGATCCACCCGTCGCCGTCGCCGACAACGTCTGGCCGGTCACCCAGTACGGCACGTGCGTCGCGTCGGGCGTGCAGGACACCTATCGCCTGCCGCTGCTCTCCGCGCTGATCGCGCCCGCCGACTACGTCCTTCCGGCCAGCGTCGCGGTCGCGGCGGGGACCGCCAGTCTTCCCATCCGCAGCACGGGCGACGCCAGCCAGAGCGTGTGGCTGGCCCCGGCGGGGACCACGAAATTCACCGAGGGCGCAACGATGACGAAGGCCGGCGGAACGGCCACCTCGATCGCGGTTCCGGCCACCAAGGGCACGTACAAGCTGTGCGTCGTCGACGGCCAGGGATCGAAGGTCGGCGAATCGGCTGGGCTGGTCCGGGCCCAGTAGCGCGCCGACGTCAGCTCGCTCATCCGTGGTTACGGCTCAGGCGCGACCGCGCACTCGACGATCCCTGATGGTGACGCTTTTCCGCCTGCCGGCCGTGGCGCGGGCCCGGAAAGCCGCCTTCATGGCGTGGCACGGTCGTTGCTGATTCCCGGAACAGAAGGACGGGCAGCAATGAAGCGCGAGGGGATCTGGTCTTGGGGGCGTTTGTGCGTGGGCTTGGTCGGGCTGGGGGTCGCGGGATGCGCGACCACTCAACCGTTCGTTCCGTCGGAGGCGCAGCGCGCGCGTTTCGACGAGACTGTTCGGGCCGCGCAATCCGACGCCGGCGAGGGGCCGCATCAGGTCGCCACCATGCTCGCCGAGGCGAAGTCCGAGTTCGAGTACGCCCAGCACCTTCCGAAGTACCCCGAGCGTGCGCGCGCGCTGGCCGACAAGGCGCAACGTGATGCGGAGGCCGCGTTGCGGCTGTCTCATGCGTTCGTGCGTTCCGCGCCGTCGCCGGTTCTGCCGCCCGTTCTCGTATCGCCGGTGTCGCCGGAGCCGCCGCCGGCGCCGCGCGCGATTCCGGTCGCCGCCGCCGCCCCTGGGCTGGCGGTCACCGAGTAGCCGGATCGCTGCGGCTTGATCGGCGCCCGACCCGGGCGTAGCGTGGTGCGCACGTGCCCGCGTCGCGTGGCGCGCCGCGAGCGGTCGGAGGCCGCGCGGGTAAGAGTGGCGCGCCTTGCGAAACGGTCCGCCTCAATGAAGGGCGCAGCGTCAATTCGGCCGTTCGGCGTTTCTGGCGCGTCTCAAAAATTGTCAGCGAAAAATCTCCTACGTGGCGGCCTCTGACCTGAACTAGATTGGCCGCGCTCCTCCACCTAGCCTCGGAAAGGAATCACGGAATGACGAAAATCCCCAGAGTAACGGTGGTTTCCTTCGCTTGCCTCGGATCGATGTTGTTGCTGGCCTCCTGCGCGAGCCCCGGCGGCGGCAATTCCACTTCGGGCAGCGGCGGCAGCAATGGATCGGGAACCGGGGGGGCGAACGCGTCGGGTGGTTCCAGCGCGACGGGCGGCAACAGCAGCGCGACGGGCGGGAGCTCGGCAACGGGCGGCGCAACGGCGTCGGGCGGCAATCAAGGCTCCGGCGGCGTGACCGCGACCGGCGGCAACAATGCCACCGGTGGTTCCAACGCCAGCGGCGGCCGTGGCGGCTCCAACCCGACGGGCGGCTCGACGGGCAACGGAGGCGGCTCGCCGGGCAGCGGCGGCAGCGGAACGGGCAGCGGCGGCTCGGGCGCCGGTGGCTCGTCGGGCACGGGCACCGACATGGGTGGCGTCGCGCTGGCGAAGGCCTGCGACAGCGTCTCGGCGTCCAAGGCGTATTTGAACCTGGGCGACATGCGCCTGCTCAACAACCGCTGGGGCTCTGACGCCCTGAACTGCGGAGGCAGCATGTACAAGGTGATGGTCAACTGTGACAACACCCTGGGCTACAGCTTCAGCCGGCCGGTGTGCGGCGGCAGTCGCGGCGATCCGGACTTCCCCGAGGTCGAGTTCGGCGTGGCGCCGTTCGGCGCGAACAGCAGCCTGCTCACGTCGCCGAAGTTCTCGTCGACCACGTTGCTGCCCGCGCAGATCAAGACGATCAACAGCGCCAGCGTGACGATCACCAGCCTGGCGGCGACCTTCACGAGCCCCAGCTACTACGATACGAACTTCGAGTTCTGGATCAGCAAAGACAATCCGCTCACCAGCTCGAACCCGCAGGTGTACGCGGAGATCATCATCTTCCTGGACTGGGAAGCGAATCGGCAGAACGGCAGCTCGGGCGGCTGGAGCTGCGACGCCAGCGGCTCGATCAGCAGCGGCGGCAACACGTTCAACCTGTGCCACCAAAAGGATGACTGGAGCTCCGGGCACTGGCGCTTCTTCAACTTCGTGCTGAGCAACGGCCCGTCGTCCAACTTCACCGGCAAGGGGGACGTCAAGGCGATCCTCGACTGGGTCATGAACAAGTACAGCGGGTTCTCGACGGACTTCTGGCTGACCCGCATCGAGGTCGGCACGGAGGTCGACGACAGCACCGCCGGCCAGGTCAAGCTGCAGAACGTCGCGTTCGAGATCAACGGTACGACGAAGACGCCGCAGCTCGCGAAGTAACGGCGCGGAATCCCTCCGGGCGGCGTCACGGCGCGCCGCCCGGGTGATTCGACCCGCCTCCGAAATGTCCTATCGTGCGGGCATGGAGCGACGGGAGGAGGCTCCCTCGGATCCGCAGATCGCGCAGGCGGCGCGCGCGCTGGGCGCTGGGCGCGCGCTGGCAGCCCTGAAATCGGTTGGGCTGCGGAACGATCCGCCCGGGATCGCGTTGCGCGGCATCGCGCTGGCGCAGCTGGGCGAGTACCCGCGCGCGCGGGCGCTGCTCCGGCGGGCCGCTCAGGCGTTCGGGGCGGGGGCGCCGCTGGACAGGGCCCGGTGCCTGGTCGCCGAGGCAGAGGTGACGCTGGCCATGCGCGATCTGCGCGGGCCGCCGTCGACGCTGGACGGACTGGCCCGCCGGCTGGACCGCCTGGGTGACGCCGCCAACGCCCGGCAGGCCCGGTTGGTCGCGGCGCGCTGGTGGTTGCTGCTGGGTCGGCTGCCCGAGGCGCGGACAGCGCTGCAGGCGGTGGACCTGCACGGCGCGTCGCCGACGCTGGTCGCTCTGTATCACTTGGGGCTGGCCGAGATCGCGATCCGCGAAGTGCGGGCTCGTGAGGCGGCGCGCGCGCTCGACGCGGCGCGCGCCGCATCGGCTGCGGCCGGGGTGGCCGCGCTGCTCGCCGCGCGCGATCGCGCGATCGCCTCGCAGAACCGGACGTGCGCCCGCCTGGGAAGGCACGGCATCTGGACGGACGTCGCGCTGGCGGCCGTCGAGGAGACGCTGGCGTCCGACCACCTGGTGGTCGATGGTATCCGGCGGACGGTGCGCGCGGCGCGTACGCGCGCGGAGCTGCACCGCCGGCCGGTCCTGTTCGCGCTGGTGCGGGCGCTGGCCGAGGCCTGGCCGGACGACGCGCCGCGCGCGCGCCTGATGGCGGAGGCCTT
>CAZPUH010000839.1:0-1283 GCA_964589215.1 uncultured Myxococcales bacterium
CGCACCGCCGCTGCCGCCCTGACCAGCCGAGCCGGTCGAGCCGCCTCCGCCCTTGCCACCGGAGCCGCTTGCGCCCCCGATGCCGAGATAATTGCTGTCGCTGGTGCAACCGGTGGTCGGCAACACGGCGAGAGCTCCGGAGACGACCGTCAGAGCCAAGAAAGTTTTTACCTTGTTGATCATCGTACGGGTTCTCGCGGGGAGCGGGTCGCACCGTATGCGGCGGCGCTTCGGACCGTCAATCGGCGTTGCGTTACATTTTGCGCACACAGTCGCCGGCGGCTGGGCGGCCGTCGGCGAGCCCGTTCTGAAAAAGCGGGCGGCGGCGGGGTGATCGCCGCCGCCCGTCTTCTGTGACCGTCCCTGCGTGACCGTCCCAGGTTGGTTCGCGCGGGCTCAGGCGTGGGCCAGCTTGCCGGTGGCGAAGGACTTCACCCGTACGCCCGCGGTGATGAGGGTGAAGCCGGAGGTGATGGCGTAGGCGGCGATGAGCCAGAGGACGCTCAGGGCGCCGGCGCCGGGGTGGGCGAGGGCGAGGACGCCGAAGGCCACCGACAGCAGGCCGGACAACCCCAGGGCCCATTCGCCCTCGATCACCTTGCGCAGCCGGACGGCGGCGGCGATTTGCAGGACACCGACGCCGATGGCCCAGGCGGCGATGGCGGTCAGCAGCACCAGCGCAGTGATGCCGGGCACCATGAACGTCCCCACGCCGGCAGCGATACCCACCAGGCCCATCAGCAGCCAGGACCACAACGGGCGTCCCCCCGCCCCCCGCATCTGGAATCCCGCCGCCAGCGCGAAGATGCCGTCGGCGATGGCGTAGGCACCCCAGGTGAAGACCAGCGCCGCCAGCGTGATGCCCGGCCTCGCCAGCGCGAACACGCCGAACAGCAGCGCGACGACGCCCCGAAGCACCAGCCAACCCCAATTCCGTCCCAGATATTCACGAATGTCGTTGTCCATGACGATCTCCTTTCCGTTCCCCTTCACCCGCTTCAGAGCGGCGGCGTCTTGGCCAGCTCCCGCAACGCGTGCCCGGCCGCCGCCGCGTTGGTCTTGAAGGCGTCGCGCTTCGCCCGCCGCCGCGCCTGGAAGGCCTCGAACCACGCCTGGGCCTTCTTCTGCTGCTCATCGATCTTCGCCTGCAGCCGATCGGCCCGCGCCTGCAGCTTCGCCTTGCGCTCGGCGTTGGCGGTCTTGATCTCCGCCTTCAGCTGCGCCAGATCCGCCTGCATCGCGGTGATGTGCTCCTTGTGCATCTGCTCGCGCACGTCCCACAG
>CAZPUH010000840.1:0-3768 GCA_964589215.1 uncultured Myxococcales bacterium
GCCAGGCCGCGCCCCTCGATCGAATCGTGGGTCGACAGCCAGGTGCCGCGCGCGAGCCCGAAGTCCATGACCACGACCCGCTGGCCGCCCGTCGCCCCCTCGGCCAGCATGACGTTCTCGCTCTTGAAGTCGCGGTGGACCACGCCCGCCGCGTGGGCCGCGCCGATGGCCGCCGCCATGGCCTTGGCGACCGGCAGCGCCGCCTCCGACGAGAAGCGCCCCTGCTCGCGCACGCGCGCCGCCAGGCTGACCCCCGCGATCAGCTCCATGGTCAGGAACAGCACGCCGGCGCCGCCGCGCTCGCCGGCCGCGTGCACGCCCAGATCGAAGATGCGGCACACGTTCGGGTGGGTGATCCGCCGCGCCAGATTCACCTCTTGCTTCAGCCGGTTCGCGACGTGCGGGTTGTCCGAGATCGCGGCGGCCACCGTCTTGACCGCGATGCGCGTCCCCAGCATCTCGTCTTCCGCCTCGTAGACCTCGCCCATGCCGCCCCGGGCGATGAACCGGACGATCCGATAGCGCCCGGCCAGGTGATCGCCGGGCGCGAACCGGGTGGCCACGGGCATCGCCGGGCGTTCGAGCCCGGTGGCCCGCTCGCGGAACGTGCGTACCGCCTCGTCGATCGCCATCCGGCACGACAGGCAGCCGTCGGCGTGCTCGTCGACGCGCGCGACCTCGGCCGCGGAGAGCCGCCCCTGAACGAAGTCCAGTACCCGGTTCTCGTCGACGCAGGCAGAGCCGCCGCCGCCCTTTGGCACCACGGGCGAAGGTTATCGCAAAAGCAGCGATCGGGTCATTTCGGTTCGTGCTCGTCCGACGGGTCACGTGTCCGGCCGAGCAGCCGCGCCAGGCTCACGTGCACCTCGCTGCGGATGGCCCTCGCCATGCTTTCCAGCGCCGTCGCGCCCCCCTCCGAGCGGTGCCGGACCGCCAGGTGGTCGCGCACGGCTCCGGCGATCTGCTCGCGCAACGCCATCAACCGCCGCGCGATGGTGGCCGGGTGCACCCCGTAGGGGCCGGCGATCTCCTCGAGGGTCATGCACTCCACGAAGTGCCGGCGCAGCAGGTTCCGGTCCTTGGCTTCCAGGCCCCCCAGCGCCTTCGAGATCGCCTCCTGGAACGAGTCTCGGTAGGCGGCCCGCAGGAGCTGCACCTCGGGCCCGAAGTCGACCCCCTCCAGCGAGTCGGGCTCGCGCGGCGCGGGCAGCACCTCCTCGTGGCTGGCCCGCATGACGTCGATCGCGATGCGGCTGGCGGACACGCGCACCCACGCCAGCAGCGGCCCTCGCCCCCCGTAGCGCAGGATGCGCGGCTCGGGCGGCAGCAGCAGCTTCGCGCGCAGCTCCTGCATGACGTCGTCGATGAACTCCGGCCGGCTGTCCAGCCGCTTCAGCGAGGACCGGGTCTTCGCCAGGACCTGCTCTTCGAGCGCCCGCAGCGCGGCGCGATCACCTGCGGCGCAGGCACAAGCCAGGAACAGGTCGGCTGCGTTCGCCGCGTCGCGCTCGTCGGCGACCGCGGGCGGCGCGAACCCCACCTGACCGGCGTGGGCGACGAAGCGGTCGAACGCCAACCTCACATCGGGCCACGCTCGCTGCGCCGCCGCGTAGGTTTCTCGCCATCGATCCTCGGCGCTGGCCATGCCCGGCAACCATCGTCTCAGGGTCCGGAGCTGAAATACACCTCGTCGTAGGCGCAGGTCGCGTCTTTGTCGGCGGGCTGCGGGTAGTCGACCAGCTTCCCCTCGTAGTTCCGCAGCGTCCACTTGTCGGGGCCGCGCGCGACGACCGCGTCTGGGCCGATGGCCACCTTGCCCATGCCGCCCGGCGTGTCGATGACCAGGTGCGGGATGGCCAGCCCCGAGATGTGGCCGCGCAGCTCCTGCATCAGCGCGATGCCCGTCTCGACGGAGGTGCGCAGGTGCGACGTGCCCGCGGCGACGTCCCCCTGGAACAGGTAGTACGGCCGCACCCGGCAGCGCAGCAGCTCCGTGAACAGCTTGCGCAGCACGCGCGCCGACGAGTTCACGCCCCGCAATAGCACCGTCTGGTTCCCCAGCGGGATGCCCGCGTCGGCCAGCTTCTCGCACGCGGCGCGCGCGCGCGGCGTCAGCTCCTTGGGGTGGTTGAAGTGCGTGTTGATGTACAGCGGGTGGTACTTCTTCAACATCGCGCACAGCTCGTCGTCGATGCGCATCGGCAGCACGACGGGCACGCGGCTGCCGATCCGGATGATCTCGACGTGCGGGATGGCGCGCAGGGCGGACACGATCGCCTCCAGGCGCGACGTCGACAGCGTCAGCGGGTCGCCACCCGAGATGAGCACGTCGCGGATCGCCGGCGTCCGCCGGATGTAGTCCAGCGCCTGATCCAGATCGCTGCGCGTGATCGGCGACTCTTCGCGGCCGACCAGCCGGCGCCGGTTGCAGTGCCGGCAGTAGATCGCGCAGCGATCGAGCGCCAGCAGCAGGCAGCGGTCCGGGTACCGATGGAAGATGCCCGTCGCCGGCGAGTGGCTGTCCTCGCCCAGCGGGTCGACCAGATCGCCCGGCTCGTTGACCAGCTCGCGCGCCCGCGGGATCACCTGCATCCGCACCGGACACTCCGGATGGTCGCGGTCGATCAGCGAAAAGTAGTACGGCGTGACGGCGACGCGGAACTGCCCGGGCGCGGCGTCCAGTCCGGCGGCCTCCTCCGCCGTCAGCGGCAACCGCGCAGCGATCTCTTCCTTGGTCGCGATCCGATGGCGCAGCTGCCAGCGCCAGTCCTCGAACCCGCCGCCATCCTCGTCCAGCACGGGGAGCGCGAGGCTCATGACTGCCCCCCTGCCCCGCCGGGGCCGCCACCACCGCCCCCGATGCCCCCGGCGGCTTCATGGCCGTCCGCGGCGGCATCTTCCGACGGCGCGTCCGCGCGCGCGTCGCGGGCGTCCACGCCCGACGGCGGCCCGTCGTTCGGATGGCCATCGGAGGTAGGACGCGCGTCGACGCCCGGGTGAGCGTCCACCCCGGTCGTGCCCCCGTCGGGCGGCGTCGTCACCGAGATGCTGCCCGGCGCAATCAGCGTGACCGCCACGATCGTCTGCCCCCCCACGTTCAGGTTCTGCTGGGTGGCCGTCCCCTGCGCAATCACGTTCTGGGTCGCGTCCAGCGCGTCGATGCTCAGCGTGACTGGCCCCGTGGCGTTGCCCGGCAGCTGGATGGTGAAGCTGGCGGGCAGCGAGATGGCCCCCCCGGCCTGAGGGGCGACGCGGATCGTGCGCGGCGCCAGGGCGCGCGGCGCGACCGTGACGGCGAATCCCGCCGGCATCAGCTTCAGATCGCCCGCCACCTCGACCAGCAAGATCGAGTCGGCGCGCTGGCACGCGGTGGCCCAGGTCGACAGCGCGACCGCCGCGACGGTGAAAAGAGGACGGAAGATCGGCGAGCGCATCGTCAAAACTTGTAGTTCCCCAGCTCGGTCGCCGGCGGCGTCGCGCCGGGCGAGCGGAGCACGAAGAATGCTCCCACCACCCCGCCGGCGACGGCGGCGCCGATGGCGGCCCACACCCAGAGCCGCCGCCCGGAGGACTCGGCGGCAGGCGGGGCGTGTTCCTCGACCGCGACGACGGGCGCCTCCGGGGACGGCGCCGGCGCCGCGATCGCGCCCGGCGGGGTCGCCCGCGACGGCGAGGTGGTGGCGGGGGCCAGCGGGGTCACGGGCGCCTGAGCGACCGCCTCCGGCGGCGGCGCGACCGGGGGCGGCGGTGCCGGGCGCGGCGGCGGCA
>CAZPUH010000841.1:0-2077 GCA_964589215.1 uncultured Myxococcales bacterium
CCCGGGGCGCCAGCGAGCGGGCCTGGATGGGAGCCAGCGAGCGGCTCTGCGGCGGCGGCAGCGAGCTGTGGATCATGGGCGCCCGCGAGCCGCGTCGGGGGGGCGCCAGCGAGCTGATGTACGCCGGCGCCAGCGAGCTGCGGATGCGCGGCGCCAGCGAGCGTTTGTTCGCCGGCGCGACCGAGCGGCTTTTCCGCGGCGCCAGCGAGCGGCTGGTCGGCGGCGCCAGCGAGCAGATGCTGGCCGGCGCCAGTGAACGGCGGCTCGGCGGCGGCAGCGAAGACCTGCGCGGCGCCAGCGAAAGAATGTACGGCGCCAGCGAACGCTTCGCCGGCGGCAGCGAGGGGCGCCTGGGCGTGCCCTCGCCGACGTCGGACTACCCCCTGCCCGCCTTCGCGCCGCTCACGGGCGAGCCGAGCGGAGACTGACCATGGCGACCGGTTACTTCGCGCTGGTTCTGCACGCGCACCTGCCTTTCGTCCGTCACCCCGAGGATCCGACGGTGATGGAAGAGCAGTGGCTGTACGAGGCCATCACCGGCACGTACCTGCCGCTCATCCAGCAGTTCGAGGGGCTGATCGCCGACCACGTCCCGTTCCGCGTGACGGTTTCGCTGTCGGCGCCGCTCATCACGATGCTGACGGACGACCTGCTGAAGGTCCGGTACGCCGAGCACCTCGACAAGCTGATCGAGCTCGCGGAAAAAGAGATCGACCGCACCCGGCCCGAGCGGCACTACCAGCGCCTCGCGTACATGTACGCGGATCGCTTCCGGTCGCTGCGGCACACCTGGCGCTGCCACGGGGGCGATCTGGTGCGCGCCTTCCGGATGCTGCAAGAGGCCGGGCGCGTCGAGGTCATCACCTCGACGGCGACGCACGCGTTCTTCCCGGCGATGGACCGCAACTGGTCGACGATCCGCGCGCAGGTGCACGTCGCGGCCGATCTGTACGAAAAGCACTTCGGCCAGCGACCGAAGGGGATGTGGCTGGGCGAGTGCGGCTACGTGCCCGGCGTCGACGAGCTGCTGCGCGAGGCGGCGGTCCGCTACTTCTTCGTCGACACGCACGGCATCCTGTTCGCCGACCGCCGCCCGGTTTACGGCGTCTACGCGCCGCTGACCTGCCCTTCGGGCGTGGCGGCGTTCGGGCGCGACATGGAGTCGTCCGAGCAGGTGTGGAGCGCCCAGGAGGGTTACCCGGGCGACAAGCACTACCGCGACTTCTACCGCGACATCGGCTTCGACCTGCCGATGGATTACATCAAGCCGTACATCCATCCGGAAGGGCACCGCGTTTACACCGGCATCAAGTACCACGCGATCACCCACAACCAGCTGCACGACAAGTGGGTCTACGATCCGGACATCGCGCGCGGCAAGGCGGGCCTGCACGCCTCGCACTTTCGCGGCAACCGCGAAAAGCAGGTGCGCCACCTGCGGGCGCACATGGACCGGCCGCCGCTGGTCGTCAGCCCGTACGACGCCGAGCTGTACGGCCACTGGTGGTACGAGGGGCCGATCTTCCTGGGCGACGTGTTCCGGCAGTTCCACTTCGACCAGAACGACGTCGAGACGATCACGCCGGGCGATTACCTGGATCGCCACGACACGAACCAGGTCGCGACCCCCTGCGCGTCGTCGTGGGGCCACAAGGGTTACAACGACTACTGGATCAACGAGACCAACGCCTGGACCTACCGCCACCTGCACGTCGCGGCCGAGCGGATGGTGGAGCTGGCGCGCCGCCACCCGGTGGCCGACCAGCTGACGACGCGCGCGCTGAATCAGGCGGCGCGCGAGCTGATGCTGGCCCAGTCCAGCGACTGGACGTTCATCATGCGGACCGGAACCACCGTTCCGTACGCGACGAAGCGGATCAACCAGCACATCCTGCAGTTCAACAAGATCTACGACGACGTGCGCGGCGACAAGGTCAACGAGCGGTGGCTGAACGACGTCGAATCGCGGAACAACATTTTCCCGCAGATCGACTACCATATCTACGCCAGCTAGCGTCTGGTCCGGTCCCGCCGCCATTTTAAAGGTCCTGTTCGTCGCATCCGAATGCGCCCCGTT
>CAZPUH010000842.1:0-3239 GCA_964589215.1 uncultured Myxococcales bacterium
GGGTGGCACCGGCCGCTGCGTCGTTCAGCCGGCCGGCGAGCAGGTCGTGTCACTGGCGGGGAGCTGGACCTTCACGCCCGCGGGCGGCGCCGCCACGACGATCGACGTCCCAGGCGGCGGGTGGGTCGCGCAGGGTTTCAAGGTCTCCAGCGCCCGCTACGCGCGCCAGGTGACGATCCCGACGCTGGGAACGCCACAGGCGACGCTGCTCGAGCTGGGGGCCGTGAACCACCAGGCGGCGCTGTCGATCGACGGAACGCCGTTCGGGACCAACACGACCTCGTTCACGCCGTCGGTCTTCGACATCACGCGGGCGGTGACGCCGGGTGGCCAGTCCATGCTCGCCATCGACGTGAAGGGGCGGGACGCGCTTCGCAACGCGGCCAACCGCAAGCTGGTCCCCGACGCCGCCGAGTGGTCGGCGAACATCCCGCAGGGGATCTTTCGATCGGCGTCGGTGCGCGTGCTGCCCGTGCTGCACGTCTCGGACGCCTTCGTGACCACGGACGTCGCCAACGACATGGTCCGCGTGGTCGTGTCCGTGACCAACAGCGGCACCACGGCCATGACGGGGACCGTGTCGGCCGCGCTCTCCAGCTTCGATTGCGCCCCGCTGTCCTATCCGACGCTGCCGGCGCAGCCGATCAGCGTTCCGGCGGGGCAGACGGTGGGCGTGACGCTGGGGCCGGTCCGCTGGGGATTGGGCGCGTCGTCCTACTGGTGGCCCAACGTCCCCTACGTAACCGGCTACCGCGCCAAGCTGCACTACGCGGCCGTGACGGTCACGAACGCCGCCGGTGTGGCGCACACGCTGCCGGTCAGGTTCGGGTTTCGTCAGATCCGGCAAGTGGGCACCCATTACGAGTTGAACGGCGTGCGGGTGAACTTGCGCGGCGACAGCCTGCAGGGCGCCGACTACGACAGCATCGCGACGACGGCGAAGGGCAACGGAGACGCCTACGATCTGTTCCCCGGATTCCTGCCCCCGTCCGCCGGCAACGCCGGGTGGCCGGCCGCCGTCGACAACTGGCAGCGCCTCAACTACAACGCGGCCCGCATCCACCAGGAGCCGGCGACGCCCTACATGCTGGACGTCGCCGACGAGCTCGGGTTCATGATCATCGACGAGACCGCGATTCGCGGGACGTCCGGCGACGAGGACTTCACCGCGTCGGGCGGCGAGCCCAACATGCTCGCGCACCTGAAGGCGCTCATCGCGCGCGATCGCAACCACCCCAGCGTCATCCGCTGGAGCCAGTGCAACGAGGCGGAGAACGACTCGACGAACTCCACGACTTTCCAGCAGGACCTCTATCAGGCGGCGCTGGCGGCGGACGGGACGCGGCCGGTGTCGGCGGACGGCAGGGTCACGGACAGCTCCTACGCCGGGGTGCCGAACGCCAACTTCGCCGTCTACGACCACTATCCGGACGGCATCACCGCCTACACCGAGACGGTTCGGACGAGCACCAGCCGTCCGTTCGGGGTCGGCGAGTACATCTGGTCGGCCGACGTCACGGCGCAGGGGATGGTCTGGTTCGCGACCAGCACGATGGCCATGCGCCTCAAGGACGCGTCAGACCTGCGCCCGTACACGCTGCTGTCCGGGTGGGCGTCGTTCGTTCCCGGCGTGAAGACCGCGATGGTGTCGCTGGAGCCGACCTACCCGGCGGGAGTGGTCAACCACCCGCACTTCGGCGAGGACAACCTGGCCGATCCCTGGTCCAACCCGATCATCGTCCGCATCCAGCGGGGGTTCAACCCGGTCGCCGTCGTCGACACCGCCTTCTGGAGCGCCAATCACCTGTCCAATACCAGCGGCGCCTGGCCCATCGCCGTCGAGACCGCCGCCCACGGCGCCACGCTGTCGCGCCAGCTGGTCGTGTTCAACGACACGTTCGCGGGGACCGACGTCGACGTCACCTGGCAGATGCACACGGACAGCGCCACGGGTGCGGTGGCGGACCAGGGGACGATGCGCGTGTCCGTCCCGCTCGGCGGCCACACGGCGCTGCCGATCTCGGTGAAGGCGCCCGCGACGGGCACGCGCGGCTACCTGGTTCTGCAGTCGAGCAAGAACGGCGTCGTCGTGTTCACCGAGGACGCCGAGTACTTCACCCTGCAGTAAACCCGTCCTCGTCCTCGTCCTCGTCCTCGTCCTCGGTCCCCACCCAACCGGATCGAGTACGGCGCCGCGGACGAGGACGAGGACGGGTGGATCAGAAGGCGAGGGAGATTGGGCGCTCGAGGATCGAGACGATCGCTTGCAGGACCTTGGCGCCCAGCGCACCGTCGATGACCCGGTGGTCGCACGACAGCGTGACCGACATGCGCTGGCCGATGCCGATCTGGTTGTTCTTGACGACCGGCTCCTTGCGGACGGTGCCGACGGCCAGGATGCCGCCCTCGGGCGGGTTGATGATGGCGGCGAAGTCGCGGATGCCCATCATGCCCAGGTTCGAGACGGAGAACGTCGCGCCCGTGTACTCCTCGGGCCGCAGCTTCCGGTCGCGCGCGCGCCTGGCCATCTCGCGCGCCTCGCTGGCGATCTGCCCGATGGTCTTCTTGTCCGCGTCGCGGATGACCGGCGTGATGAGGCCGTCCTCGATCGCCACCGCCATGCCGATGTCGACGCGCGCGTGCTGGATGATGGCTTCCTCGGTGAACGACGCGTTCGCCTCGGGCACCTTCCGCATCGCCAGCGCGCAGGCCTTCAGCACCAGATCGTTGACCGACAGCTTGGCTCCGTGGACCTGGGCGACCTGCTCGCGAAACTCCATCGCCGCGTCCATGTCGATGTCCGCGGTCAGATAGAAGTGGGGGACGGTCGTCTTGGCCTCGAGCAGCCGGGTCGCGATCGTCCGCCGCATCATCGACAGCGGCTTGACGATGTCGCCCTCGGGCAGCGGCGCGGCCGGGCGGGCCTGGGCGCGGCGGTCGGGCACCAGCTGCGCCGGCAGCGGGGCGTCGGCCGACGCGCGCGGGAGGCTGGCCGGCGGCTGGGCCTGGCTGGGCGCCTCCTCGGCGGCATGCCAATCGACGGCGGGCTGACCGCCACCCTCTGAATGGGCCTTCACGTCGCGCTCGACGATGCGCCCGCCGGGGCCGGGCCCCTGCACCTGCCGCAGGTCGACGCCGAGATCAGTCGCCAGCCGGCGCGCCAGCGGCGACGCCAGCACCTTCGTACCGCCAGCGGCAGGCGGCGCGGGGCGCGCAGGCGCCGGCGCTGCGGGGCGCGC
>CAZPUH010000843.1:0-1122 GCA_964589215.1 uncultured Myxococcales bacterium
CTACCGCGGCGACAACCACCTGTGGCTGTTCGCGACCAGCGGCGGACAGATCTTCCACGCCGGGCCCAGCGCGCCGATGCACTGGATCACGACGACGGGCAACGGCACCATCACCTCGCCCGGCAACCGGGGCGACGACGCCTACGCCATCAACGGCGACGCCGTCCTGTACGACGTCGGGACGATCCTGAAGGCGGGCGGCGCGCCGGCCTACCAGAACACGACCGCCAGCGGGGCGTCGTACGTCATCAAGTTCACGGGCGGCGTGACCGTCACCAAGATCGCCCCCCTCGCCTACCCGCGGGCGTTCTCCACCGGCGTCGCGCTGCCCAACGGACAGGTGGTGATCGTCGGGGGGCAGACCACCCCGGTGCCGTTCTCGGACAACACGGCGATCCTGGTGCCGGAGATCTGGGACCCGGCCACGCGCGTCTTCCGGCAGATGAAGCCGATGCAGACGTCGCGCGTCTATCACAGCACCGCCATCCTGCTGCCGGACGGGCGGGTGTACGTGGGCGGCGGCGGGCAGTGCGGCCAGGGATGCTCGGCCAACCACTTCAACACCGAGATCCTGACGCCCCCGTACTTGCTGAACGCCGACGGCAGCGCCGCCACGCGCCCGAGCATCACGGCGGCGCCGGCGACGGGCACGCTGGGCGGCACGCTGGCGGTCACGACGGGCGGGCCGGTGACGTCGTTCGTGTTGATGCGCCTCTCGTCGGTGACGCACACCGTGAACAACGACCAGCGCCGGATCCCGCTCGCGATCAAATCGACCAGCGGCGCGACCTCGTACACGCTGACGATCCCGGCGGACCCGGGCGTGGTGCTGCCCGGGTACTACATGCTGTTCGCGTTGAACGCGCAGGGCGTCCCCAGCCTCGCCGCCACCGTGCGCATCGGTTGATCGAGGGGGTCCGCGCGGTGAGGTTCGCGGCCGTCGCCGTGGCGGCGCTGGTCTTCGCGGGAACGGCCGAGGCGCGCGCGCCGGTCTCGGCGGCGCGCGGGCGGGCTCTGTTCACGGGGCGCGAGCCGCTGGCGGGCCGGGTGCGCGACCACCGCAGCGATCTGCCGGCGGCTGTCGTCGTCTGCCGTGGCTGCCACGGCGCCGGCGTCGTCGCG
>CAZPUH010000844.1:0-7972 GCA_964589215.1 uncultured Myxococcales bacterium
CCCACCCGCCCCGATGCGGCCGGCGACTCCGGAATCACCGCCGGTCGCCGTCGTTCCGCCCGTCGCGAGATCGGCGCCGCCCGTCCCCGGGGCGCCACCACTGGCCGGGGCGCCCGCGGCGCCGGTCGCCGCGGTTCCGCCGCCGCCGGAACCGCCGGACGACGCGCCGGTCATGGGCGCGCCCGCCGAGGATCCGCCGCCGCACCCGACGGCGAGCGCGGCAGAAGTGAGGAAGGCGGCGCGGCACACGGCGATCCGGATCGTGCGTCTCATGTCGATGCTCGCGACTCCATGCCGCGGGCGCCGCGAATCGATCACGAATAGCGCGACCGATCTCGCTGACGCGCGGCGCGCTCAGGCCCGGCGGGGGCGCGCCGGCATCGCGATGTACCGTTCGCCGGTGTCGGGCAGCACGGTGACGACGGTCTTGCCGGGGCCCAGCGTCCGGGCCAGATCCAGCGCAGCGCGGACGGCAGCGCCCGCGGAGATCCCGACCAGCAGCCCCTCGCGGCGCGCCAGGTCGAGGCGCGTCGCTTCGGCCTCTTCCTCGCTGACGCGGCGGACCTCGGTCAGCAGCGAACGGTCGAGGATCTCGGGGACGAAGCCGGCGCCGATGCCCTGGATGCGGTGCGGGCCGGGCGAGCCGCCGGACAGCACGGCGCTGTTGGTGGGCTCGACGGCGATCAGCGCGACGTCCGGCCGCCGCGCGCGCAGCGCCTGCCCCACCCCGGTGATGGTGCCGCCCGTACCGATGCCCGCCACGAAGGCGTCCGGGGCGCGCCCGCCCAGCTGCGCCAGGATCTCCGGCCCGGTGGTCGTGCGGTGGACGACCGGGTTCACGGGGTTGCGGAACTGCTCGGGCATGAAGGCGTTCGGGTTCGTGGCGGCGATGGCGGCGGCCTTCTCGACGGCGCCGCGCATGACGCGCTCGGCGGGCGTCAGGTGCAGCTCGGCGCCGTACGCCCGCAGCAGCTCCATCCGCTCGGGCGACATGTTCTCGGGCATGGTGAGGATCAGCCGGTAGCCCTTCACGGCCGCGACCAGCGCCAGCCCGATGCCCGTGTTGCCGGACGTCGCCTCGACCAGGATCGACTGCCCGGGGACCAGGCGCCCGTCGCGCTCGGCCGCCTCGACCATCGCCAGCGCCGTGCGGTCCTTGACCGAGCCGCCCGGATTGAACTGCTCGCACTTGCAGAGCACCTCGGCCGACCCGGCCGCCGGTAGCCGCCGCAGCCGCACCAGCGGCGTCCGGCCGATGCGGGCCAGGATGTCGTCGTCTACGCGCCAGCCTTCCATCAAATGAAGTACATCGTGGCCGGCGCGACGGCACGGCGCACGCCAGCCGCTTCGGCACGGGCCACGAAGTCGGCCAGCGTCGTCGCCTCGAGCACCTGGATGAGGCGCTCGCCCACCTCGCCCCAGACCAGCGTCGGGATGTCGTCCGCGCCCGCGTCCGGGCCGACGCCCAGCAGCTCTTCCAGCGGACCGCGCACGGCGCGCAGCACGTCGGCCATCGAGATCTCCGCCGGCGGCCGCGCCAGCACGTAGCCGCCGTGCGGCCCGCGGCGCGCGTCGACCAGCCCGGCCCGCCGCAGGTCCTGCAAGATCTGCTCGAGGAACTTGAAGGGGATCCCCTGCCGCTCGGCGATCTCCTTGGCCTGCGCGGCGGGCGCGGTCCCGGCGTGGAACGCCAGGTCGTAGAGGGCCCGGATCGCGTAGCGCGTGCGGGTGGTCAGCCTCAAATGGAGTAGTCCTCGAGGAAGACCTTGGCGTCGCGCGGGCTGGCCATCACCAGGTCGCCCTCGTTGATCGACAGCGCCTGAACTTCGGCCTTCGGCATCTCGACGGTCATGGGCGCGCCGTCCGACAGCTTCAGCGACAGCTTCACGGTGCCGCCCAGCCAGGCCATGCGCTCGACGCGGGCGACGGAGACCTCGGGCGCGCCGGCCGCCGCCTTCGTCAGCGCGACGTCGTGCGGCCGCACGTAGGCGTGCACGGCGGCGCCGTCGGGCGCGCTGCTGCCGTCGGCCAGCGACACCGCCAGCGAGCCGACGGTCAGGCGGCCGTCGACCATCATCCCGCGCAGCACGTTCGCCCCGCCCACGAACGCCGCCACGAACGGGGTCGCCGGGCGGTCGTAGACCTCGCGCACGGTGCCGGTCTGCGCGACCCGCCCCTCGTGCATGACGACGACGCGGTCCGAGACCTCCATCGCCTCGGCCTGGTCGTGCGTGACCAGCAGGGTCGTGACCTCGCGCTCGCTGTGCAGGCGCCGCAGCCAGTCGCGCAGCTCGACGCGAACCTGCGCGTCCAGCGCGCCGAACGGCTCGTCCAGCAGCAGCAGCTTGGGGCGGATCGCCAGCGCGCGCGCGAACGCCACCCGCTGGCGCTGGCCGCCCGAGAGCTCGGCCGGGTAGCGCTCGCCGAGCCCGTCCAGCTGCACCAGCGACAGTAGCTCGTCGACGGTGCGGCGGGCCTCTGCCGCCGGCACCTTGCGCACGCCCAGCCCGAACGCGATGTTCTTGCGCACGTTCATGTGCTTGAACAGCGCGTAGCTCTGGAAGACGAACCCCAGCCCGCGCTTCTGCGCCGGCAGGTTCGTCACGTCCTGCTCACCGAACAGCACCTGCCCCGCGTCCGGCTGTTCCAGCCCGGCCACGATCCGCAGCACCGTCGACTTACCCGACCCCGACGGGCCCAGCAGCGTCGTGATCCCCCCGGGGGCCGCCGAGAACGACACGTCCGCGACGGCCGGCGTCCCGGCCGCCGTGAATCGCTTGGTGAGGTTCTTGACGACGAGGCTCATGCAGCGCGATCGCGTTCGGTCCGACCTACGCGGCGCATTCCCCTTCCATCTCGACGATCTCGAACGCCTTGCTCTCGCCGAAGTCGACGAAGTCCTCGGCGGTCGCGGCCGCGGCGTCCAGCTCGGTCAGGTCCTTGATGCGCGCCGTGACCTTGGCGGGCTCGATGCGGCTGAAGAACGCCAGCGGCGTCTCGCCCGCCTGCTTCTCTTCGCTGTACATCACGACCAGCCGCTCCAGCGCCTGCGCGACCCGGCGCGCCGGAACCTTGCCGGCGATGCGCCCGAACTTCGGCCCGGTCTCGTCGAAGCCGCCGCCGACGTAGATGAAGTACTGCGGCACCGGCTTGCCGTCGATCTTGCGCATTCCGCCCTGCAGCCCGATGACCGAGCTGTAGTGCTGGCCGCAGCCGTTCGGGCAGCCCGACATCTTGATGTCGAGGCCCGGCACCTGCGCGACCAGGTCCGGCCGCGCGTCCAGCACCTCGGTCAGGTGACCGCCCAGCGCCTTCGAGTTCGTCACGGCGATCTTGCAGCTGGAAGCGCCCGGGCACGACAGCACGTCGGCCATCGTCATCGCCCCCGCCTGCCCCAACCCCATCGCGGTCAGATCGCGATGCAGCTCGGCGACGCGCCAGGTCTCGACGAATCGCAACACCAGGTTCTGCTCGTTGGTGGTGCGCAGCTCGCCGTCGCTGTACTTGGTGACCAGCTGGGCCAGCCCGCGGAACTGGGCCGGCGTGATGTCGCCCTTGGGCAGGCGCACGATGACGGCCGAGTAGCCGGCCTGCTTCTGCGCGCGCACGTTGGTCTTCTGGAAGGCCTCGAACTCCGGCAGCGGCTCGACCGGCGTGCCGGGGACCGGCACGGCCCGCGGCTTCGGCGCCGGCGCCACGCCCAGCGGACGACCGCCCTCGGCCCGCACCGCCTCGAGGTCCTTCTGGTACTCGGCCAGGAAGCCGGGCGTGCCCAGCTTCTGGATGGCCCATTTGAGCCGCGCCTTGTGCTTGTCCTTGCGGTTGCCGATCCGGTGGAACGTGCGCACCAGCGCCTCCGACACCTCCAGCACCTCGGTGACCGGCAGGAACTCGTGCACCAGGATGGCCGCCTTGCGCAGCGTCGACAGGCCGCCGCCCATGTACACCTTGAACCCCGGGTTGCCGGCGGCGTCGGTCGTCGCCAGGAAGCCCAGGTCGTTGATCTGCGCCTGCACGTCGTCGAAGCCGCAGCAGCCACCGAACGCGATCTTGAACTTGCGGGGCAGCGCCGACGAGTACGGGCCGCGCAGCAGGTGCCGCGTCACCGCGTCCGCGTAGGGCGTGACGTCGAACGGCTCGTGCGGGGCCACGCCGGCGAACGGGCAGCCGGTGATGTTGCGGACCGCGTTGCCGCAGGCCTCGCGGGTCGTCAGGCCGACATCGGCGCACAGGCGCAGCGCCAGCTCGGCGTCCTTCTCTTTCACGAAGTGCAGCTGGATGTTCTGGCGCGTGGTCACGTGCCCGACGCCGCTGCCCGCCCACTGCTCGGCGATGGTGGCGAACGCCTCCAGCTGCTTCACGTTGGCGATCCCCTGCGGCAGCTTGACGCGGATCATGTACACGCCCTCTTGCCGCTGCCCGTACGTCCCGTTGATGAGGCGGAACGCGCGCCACTCGTCGGGCGTGATGTCGCCGGTCTCGAACCGCTCGAGCATGTCGACGAACGCGTCGACGTCCTCTTGCTCGGCGAAGCCGGGGCGACCAGCGTTGTCGGGAACGAAATCGACGATGGGGTTCGCGCTCATGACTGTCCTTTTTCCTGTTGCGGGGTATCGGAAAGTTCCAGGGCCAGCTCGTCGGCAAGGCCGACGACGGCGCCGATGACCAGCATCCCGGCCGCGCCGGCCGAGGCGACGGGGATCGCGGCGGCGCCGAGGCCGTCCAGCGTGCCCACCCAGCGGGCGCTCTGCGGCGTGGCGGCGCCCAGGACCAGCGCCGCCGGCGTCGCCGCCGACCAGCCGCGCGCCATCAGCCGCGCGGCGATGCGGGCGCGCTGTCCGAGGCCCATCAGCACGACGATGGTGACGCTGTCCGGGGCCAGTTGGTCCAGGATCGGGGCGTAGGTCGCCTCGTGGTGGCCGGTGACGACCAGAAAGCTCGACGCGAGGCCGCGGTGCGTGACCGGGATGCCCGCCAGCGCGGGCGCGGCGACGGCGCTCGACAGGCCGGGGACGATCTCGAACGGGATCCCCGCCCGCGCCAGCGCCAGCGCTTCCTCGCCGCCACGGCCGAACACGAAGGGGTCGCCGCACTTGAGCCGCACGACGCGCAGCCCGCGGCGGGCGTAGCGGATCAGCAGCCGGTTGAGGACGTCCTGCGCGATCGACTGCCGGCAGGCCCGCTTGCCGACGAAGAACCAGCGCGCGTTCGGGGCGTAGACGCGCATCTCCTCGGAGGCGAGCGCGTCGTAGAGGACCAGGTCGGCCTCGGCCAGGCGGCGCGCGCCGCGCATCGTGATCAGATCCGCGCTGCCCGGCCCCGCGCCCACCAGCGCGACGTGACCGGCGTTGACGGCAGGCGCGGTCATCCGGCCACCCTCGGCTCGCGCGCGGCGTAGAGCCGGTTCAGCGCATCGAGCAGCATGGGACGGCGCTCGGCCATCGGCGTCCCCGCCGCGCGCCAGACCGCCCGCTGCCGCTGCGCCTCGGCGCTCCACTCGGACAGGTCCTGGGGCAACAGCGCATCCAGCCCTTCACGCACGAGGCCGGCCAAAGCGGGCGCACGCCCGTCGGTCGACACGGCGACTGTGACGCCGCCGCGCCGTAGAATCCCCGCGCCATACGCGCTCGCGGCCGATGGATCGTCGACCGCGAGCACGTAGAGACGCTGGGACTCCGCCGCCGCCGCCACCGCGCGATTGACCTCGGGCAGGGCCGCCGCCACCACCAACCACACCGACCCGAGGTCACTCGCCTCGAAACAACGTCTCTCGATCGAAATCTTCCCTGAACTTTCGAGCGCTTCGAGCTCGGGCCGGAGCTCCGGCGCGACCACCAAGATTTTTGCCCCCGTCTCCAGCAACGCCCCAACCTTGGCGGTCGCGACCGGCCCGCCGCCCACCACCAGCACCTGTCGCCCGGACAACTTCAAGAACAGCGGGAACAGCGCCTCCGGCGACGACTCCTGCGCGGGCTGTGCGCTGCTTCCCATTGTTGACATTTCCAGTTCAGAATCTTTCCCGACCAAACGCCCGGGAACGGCGCCTACTGTAGCCCATCGGCCCCTGGCGTTCAATTCGATCCCAGCTTAAGCATACCAAAACGGTCTGAAATCACGGCAGCCCCATTTCGAGTATGCTGGGCAGCCCATGCCCGTCGATTCCGCTGAGATCTCGGAGGCCGCCGCCCGCCTCCGGAACGCGCCGCCACCCGATGTCGTGAAATGGGCGATGAGTCGGTACGGCAGCCGGATGGTGATCGCGTCCAGCTTCTCGATCGAAGACTGCGTGATCATCCACATGGCCGTGCAGGCGGCGAAGGCGGACGTGCGCGTGTTCGCGCTGGACACGGGGCGCCTCCCCGACGAGACCTACCTCACCGCCGAGCGCGTGCGGATGAAGTACGGCGTCGACATCCAGTGGCTCTTCCCCGAGCGCGACGTGGTCGAGAAGCTGATCAGCGCCAAGGGGCTCTACAGCTTCCGCGACTCCTTGGACGAGCGACACGAGTGCTGCGGCATCCGTAAGGTCGAGCCGCTCGCTCGCGCGCTGTCCGGCCGCGACGGCTGGATGACGGGCCTGCGCAACGAACAGTCGATCACGCGCACCGACACGCCCGAGGTCGAGATCGACCACGCTCACGGCGGCATCGTGAAGGTGAACCCGCTCGTGCGCTGGACGACGGGCGAGGTGCGCGCCTACGCGCAGGAGCACCGGGTCCCCATCCATCCGCTGCACGATCGCGGTTACCCGTCCATCGGCTGCGCGCCCTGCACGCGCGCCATCAAGGAAGGCGAGCACTTCCGGGCCGGACGCTGGTGGTGGGAGGATCCCGAGAACAAGGAGTGCGGCCTGCACCTGCCGGTCACCGCCTGACCGGCGCGCGCGCCTACTGCAGCTCCAGCATCATCGTCATCGTGTAGGTGAGATGTGACGGGGTCGGGACGTAGCCCGTCAGCTTCTTGTACGTCATGTCCGCCGAGAGGGTGATGGTCTTCGTCGGCGAGCTGCCCCCGTAGGTGGCGGTCAGGGCCACGCTGCTCGACGGCACACCGAGCTTGGTGAGATCGGCCTGGGCCACCTGCACGGCCACGGCGCGCGGATCGGGAGACGCCGTCTGCGCGACGGTCACCCCCTGCCGGACGCCGTCCCGGACGGCGTTCGCGAGGTTGAACTTCTGCAGCAAGATCCAGCCATATTCGAGCGTGCCGAAGAGCACCGCCGCCAGCAGGGGAAGAATCAGGGCGAACTCGACGGCGGCCGCACCGCCCTCGCGACGCCGCGGCAAGAGGTTGCGCATCCTCACCGCACCAGAGCGATCGGTACGTTGCCGGCGATCTCGGTCAGGATGCTGGCCAGCTGGGTGCTGTCCGGCGTGTCGTAGGCGGTGCCGATACCGCGCGCCAGGGACGCCACGTAGGCGGCCTGATTCTGGTCGGCGCCGAACGACACGCCGAAGATGTTGATGCCCTCCGCGGCCGCGGCGTCCGCCATGTCCACCCCGTACTGCGCGCGCTGAGCGGTGCATTCCGGCAGCGAGACGCACCCGCCGTCGGGCTTGCGGTACGAGCAGCACGCGGGCGCTCCGTCGGTGACCAGCACGATCACCCGGGTCTCGTAGGGGTTGGTGTTTGCCAGCAGTTGATTCGTGGCCGCCCTGATGGCCTCGCCCTGATTGGTCGCGTCGCCGCCGGTGGAGCAGGCGGGCACCCAGGTGTAGTCGTACGGCGCGCCGACGCCCGGGATGATGTCGATCGCGTTGCAGACCGTGATGCCGGAGGTCTTGTTCGGCGAGCCGGTCGGCAGGCCGTCGCCGTACCACTGCGCGCGCACCGACGCGTACCCGGTGCTGACGTTGGTCAGCGGCGTCCACTCGGTGCCGGCGCCGGTGAACATCTGCATGCCGATCCGATCCGCGGGCGAATGAAAGGCCTCCAGCTGGTCCAGCAGCGCGACGTCGGCGCGGCCGGCGTC
>CAZPUH010000845.1:0-8137 GCA_964589215.1 uncultured Myxococcales bacterium
TCGTCGAGGACGCGAATGACTTCGAGCTTCACGGGGTCTCGCCGGCCCGTATAATCGGCGAACCTCCGCCCTGTCAAGGAGCCCCGTGCCCATCCAGATCCGCGATGTGTTGAGTTTTTCCGGTCGTGACTATGTCGTCGAAGGGACCGCCACCTACCGGGTCGCCGGCAAGGTGCAGATCTTCGCGCGCGCGCTGGACGGCGAGATCGTCGCCTGGTTCGAATCCCCGCTGGACGGCGAGGGGGCCGGGGCCGAGCGCCTGCTGGTCCTGCACGAGATCCGCGACCTGGACCTGAACGTGCCGCCGCCCGAGTCCATCAGCTATCACAAGCTGACGTACGTGCAGCGCCTGCACGCGCGCGCGACGATCGAGACCTCGGGCACCGTCCCCGAGCGGAACGACGGGGCCGTGCAGCTGTGGCGCTACCGCGCGGCGGGCGACCTGATGCTGCAGATCGAAGAGGGCAGCGGGCGCGTGTTCATGCTGGCGGGCGAGTCGGTGCACCGCGGGATGATCGAGCACCTGCCGGGCAAGCCGGGGGGCGAGAGCGGCCGCTGATGGCGGGCAACAGCTTCGGCTCCGCGTTCCGCATCACGACGTTCGGCGAATCGCACGGCCCGGCGGTGGGCGTCATCGTCGACGGCTGCCCGCCCCGGCTACGGATCACCGCCGAGGAGATCCAGCGCGAGCTGGACCGCCGCCGCCCCGGGCAGAGCAGCATCACCACCCAGCGGCGCGAGGCCGACGCCGTCGAGATCCTGTCGGGCGTTCACGACGGGGTGACGCTGGGGACCTCGATCGCGATGATGGTGCGCAACACGGACAACCGCGGCGGCGACTACGAGGAGATGCGGACCAAGTTCCGCCCCTCGCACGCCGACTACACGTACAAGGCCAAGTATGGCGTCCGCGCCTGGCAGGGCGGCGGCCGCGCCAGCGCGCGCGAGACCGTGGGGCGCGTGGCGGCCGGCGTGCTGGCGCGCAAGGCGCTGGCGGCCGCGGGCCCCATCGAGATCGTGTCGTGGGTCCAGCGCGTGCAAAACATCGAGACCGACGTCGATCCGCTGACCGTCACCCGGGACGCCGTCGACGCCAACATCGCGCGCTGCCCGGACGCGGCCACCGCCGAGAAGATGATCGCGCGCATCGACGAGGCGCGGAAGGCCGGCGACTCGCTGGGCGGCGTCGTCGAGGCCGTGGCGCGCGGCGTGCCGGCCGGCTTGGGCGAGCCGGTGTTCGACAAGCTGGACGCCGAGCTCGCCAAGGCGATGCTGTCGCTGCCCGCCGCCAAGGGGTTCGAGATCGGCAGCGGCTTCGGCGGCACCTACCTGACGGGCAGCCAGCACAACGACCCCTTCTTCAGCGGCGACGGCCGCGTGCGCACCCGGACCAATCGGTCGGGCGGCGTGCAGGGCGGCATCTCCAACGGCGAAGCCATCACCATCCGCGTCGCCTTCAAACCGACGGCCACGATCCTGCGCGAGCAGGAGACCGTCGACGAGGACGGGCGCGGAACGACCATCAAGGGCCGGGGCCGGCACGACCCGTGCGTCCTGCCGCGCGCGGTGCCGATCGTCGAGGCGATGTTCGCGCTGGTGCTGGCCGACCACTTCTTGCGGCAGCGCGGGCAGTGCGGCTGACGCGGCTGCAGGTCGCGCTGCTCGGTGCGGCGGTCGCCGCGTGCGGCGGCTGTCGGGGCCGGGCGGCGGCGCTGATGGCGTTCGACGCCGGGTTCGGCGCCGCCCCGCCCGTGCCGATCGACGAGCCCCACGAGGTTCACTTCACGTACACGAGCCCGACGTCCGTGACGTTCGACTGGCGCGGCGCCGGCACCACCCTACGCTACTGGACCAAGGGGCAGCCGCCCCGCACGGTGTCCGCCCATGCGCCGACGCCGCTGCCGACCTCTTCACCGGGGCCGTTTCAAGAGGCGGTGGCCGACGGGCTGACCGCGGGCGCCGAATACTTTTACGAGGTCGGCAACGCCGCGCGGCCGGTGCCGATCTCGTTTCGCGCGCCGCCGGCGGTGTCGTCCAGCTTCGTCTTCGCCGCCGTCGGTGACATGGGCGACTCGGGCGGCCAGCCAGGCGCGACGGGCGTCAACGCCGACCTGCGCATCGCGGACCCCTGGTTCGTCCTGATGCTCGGCGACCTGTCGTATGCCGACCTGCGGACACAGGCGGCCGTCGATCGCCACTTCGACGACGTGATGCCCTGGTCGCGGCGCGCGGCGTACATGCCGGTCTGGGGAAACCACGAGTGGGCGGACCCGACCCGGGACGACCTGCGCAACTACAAGGGGCGCTTCGCGCTTCCGCACGCGGCGGCGTCGCCGGGCGCGCCCGCGGCCGGCTGCTGCGGCGAGGACTGGTACTGGTTCGACTTCGGCGGCGTCCGCTTCGTCATCTACCCCGAGCCCTACAGCGAGGCGACCTGGCCCGACTGGGGCCGAAAGGCAGAGCCGCTGTTCAAGGAGGCGCAGGCCAGCGCCGGCATCAACTTCATCGTCACGGCCGGCCACCGCCCCGCGTACTCGTCCGGCCACCACGGCGGCGACCCGCAGCTGCGCGCCATCCTGGACGGCCTCGGACGGCGCTTCCCCAAGTACGTGCTGAACCTGAACGGCCACAGTCACGTGTACGAGCGGACCAAGCCGCAGGCGCACGTCGTTCACATCACCGCCGGAACGGGGGGCGGCGCGCTGGAGCACGCGCCGAACACGAGCTGCCTGTGGGACACGTGCACCCCGCCCTCGTTCACCGCGTACCGGGCGATTCATCTCGGGTTCTTGAAGATTTCCGTCTCTCCGGACCAGCTTCGCGTCGAGGCCATCTGCGGGCCCGGCTCGCCCGGCAGCGACGACGTCCGTTGCGTGGACGGTGAGATCCTGGATGACGTCCTCATCCCGCGCGGCGGGCTCACGACGTCGGCCGAACCGCGCCGCCACCACCCGGACGCCCTGTTTCAATAACATCCTTGGCCCGAGGTCATCGGTCCCGCGTCGGTGTTACGCTTCCGGACGCGATGGCGGACGGCGCCCGGAACGGTCGGTGGCTCACGACCCCCAACCTGCTCAGCCTGGCGCGCCTGCCGCTGGGGCTGCTGTTCTGGATCGCGATGGCGGCGGCGCCCGAACGCGCGCTGCCGCCGCTGGCCGTGCTGGCCGCGGCCGCCCTGACCGACGTCTTCGACGGCATCGCCGCGCGCCGCGCGGGCGTCGACCTGGCGGGCGTGGGGTCCTGGCTGGATCCGCTGTGTGACAAGCTGTTCGTCGGCACGGTGCTCGCCGCGCTGTACGTTCAGCGGGGCGTTCCGCTGGGGTTGCTGGCGCTGATCGTCGCGCGCGAGCTGCTGCAGCTTCCGATGTCGCTGGTGTATCGCGCCGTGCCGACGCTGCGGCGCTGGCTGCGCTACGACTTTCGGGCCAGCCCCCTCGGCAAGGCGGCCACCATCTCGCAGTTCCTGGCCATCACCGCGCTGGTGGCGGGCCTGCGTGCCCGGGTGCCGATCGTGCTGGCGTTCACGCTGGGAATCGTGGCGCTGGGCGACTACGTGCTGCGCGCGATCGAGATCGGCCGCCATCGCCCCGCGCGCCGGCAGGACACCGCCGCGTGAGCCAGCCGCCACGCCGCCGTTTCCTGCCTGCCCCCGGGACGACGGGGTACCACCTGCTGCTGGGCGGCGTGGCGTTGCTGATCCTGGGGCCGCTGGGCGCCGTCACCAACGCCTACATGACCTTCAGCCTGGGCTTCGCGATCGGCGGGCAGGTGCTGGCCGGCATCCTGGGCAGCACCGTGACGTACGGCTACGGCGCCGAGGGAAAGCACGGCGCCAACTACATCCAGACCATGGCGGCTTCGGTGTCCGGCGTGGCGGGCATGGGGGTCCTCATCCAGGCGATGGTCTGGCTGGGGATGCCGCTGCCGCCCGCGTGGAAGCTGGCGCTGTACTTCGGGTGCATCGGCATGTTCGGGATCGGCGTGGGGATGCTGTACACGCCGGTGCTGGTCGACCGGCTGCAGCTCGAGTACCCGTCGGGGCACGCCGTCGCCAACATCCTGCGCGCGCTGACCGACGCGCGCCTCCTGCGGCGCTCGATCGGCAAGCTGGGCGGCGGCACGGCGGCCGGCATCGCGGTGGCGGGCCTGGTGTCGCGCGTGAGCATCCTCGAGCGCGCCGGCGTCTCGGCGTCGACGCTGGGCGCGGGCCTGATCGTCGGCTCGCGCATCGGCGTCCCGACGCTGGTGATGGGCGCCATCGGGTGGGCGCTGACGCCGTGGCTGCGCGCGTCCGGCTACCTGGGGCCGCACGATCCGTTCCGCAAGATCGGGTTTCTCGTCGGCCTGTCGATGATCATGGGGGCCGGCCTGGTCGACATCGCGGTCATCGGGCGGGAGGCGATCCGCCGCGTCCGGGCCCAGCGCGGCAGCCAGCGGCCCGCCGGCGCGGGCGGAGGCATGGGCGGCGGCCGGCTGGTCGCGTGGGTGGCCTTCTGGGCGGTGGCGCTGATCCTGGTCTCGACGGTGCTGCTGGGGCAGCCCGTCGGCTACGTGGTGTTCGCGGTCGGGCTGGTGTTCGTGTTCGTCTTCGTCAACGGGATCTCGACCGGCATCTCCGACTGGAACCCGATCTCCAGCGCGTTCGTCGTGTCGGTGCTGCTGATGTCGGCGCTGGGCCTGCGCGATCCGGTCGTCGCGATGATGGCGGCCAGCGTCCTTCTGATCTCGACCAGCGTCGGCGTCGACATGCAGCAAGACCGGTCGACCGGATGGCGGCTGGGGTCGAACCGCGCCGTTCAGTTTCGGTATCAGGCCGTCGGGATCGTGCTGGGCGCCGTCCTGTGCGTGGTGCTCACGCAGCTGTTCATGACCGCCTACCCGGTCTTGCGCGTCGACACCTTCGCCCACCCGGAAGCCCGCATCGGCGTCTGGCAGTCGGCGATGACGTTCAAGTTCGTGGGGGCCATCCGCGGGCTGGGGCACCTGGCCCCCTACCAGGTCCGCGCGCTCTGGCTCGGGTTCGGCATCGGCCTCGGCACGGAGGTCGCGCGCAAGCTGTTGCGCGCCTCCGCCGCGTACCGCCGGTTCGTCGAGGGCGGCCGGGCCGGGTTCGCCGTCGGCTGGACCGTCGACGCCGTCTTGCTCCCCAGCCCCTACGCCTCGTCGACCGGCGGCTTCCTCGACCTGTCGACCTCCGCCTGGTTCGCCGCCGGCAGCGTCATCTCGTCGCTGATGGCCCCGCGTCTCCCATCCCCTCGCCCGCCGAAGCAGAGCGAGGGTGAGGGTGAGGCGTCGCCCCAAGAACACGGCGACGAGCTTCCCGCCGACATGAGCACCTCGTCCTTGATCGGCGGCGGCCTCATCGCCGGCGAGTCGCTCTACACGCTGGGCGCCGGCATCGCCGCCCTGCTCGCCCTCTTGTGACGGCGGCGGCGCCCGAACACCGCGGCGCCGGAGCCCCGGTCGGTGTCGGCGAGCTCATCCCCGGTCATCTCCGATTCGGACCGTGAGTCTCGACGGCGCGGGTTATGCTACGCGCGCTTTACCAGATGAGTGACCAACTGCAGCAAGAGATCGGCAACCGCCGGACCTTCGCGATCATTTCGCACCCGGACGCCGGCAAGACGACGTTGACCGAGAAGCTGCTGCTCTACGGCGGCGCCATCCACCTGGCCGGCGTCGTGAAGGGGTCGAAGTCGGGGCGCGCGATCACCAGCGACTGGATGGAGCTGGAGCGGCAGCGCGGCATCTCGATCACCACCAGCGTGCTGCAGTTCACCTACGCCGGCCGGCGCATGAACCTGCTGGACACGCCCGGCCACAACGACTTCAGCGAGGACACCTACCGCACGCTGGCCGCCGCGGACTCGGCGGTCATGTTGATCGACAGCGTCAAGGGCATCGAGCCGCAGACCATCAAGCTGTTCCAGGTGTGCCGGATGCGCGGCATCCCCATCGTCACCTTCATCAACAAGATGGACCGCGTGGGGCGCCCGCCGCTGGAGCTGCTGGACGAGATCGAGCGCGTGCTGGGCATCCCCACGGCGCCCATGAACTGGCCCGTCGGGTCGGGGACCAGCTTCGTCGGCGTCGTCGACCGGGCCACGGGCCAGGTGCTGAAGTTCGATCGAACGGCCTCCGGGACCAGTCGCGCGCCCATGTCGACGACGACGCTGGAAGACCCGACCGTCCGCGCCACCCTGGGCGAGCGCGCCTTCGGCGAGCTGCAGGAAGAGGTGGCGTTGCTGGAGGGGGCCACTCACCCGTTCTCGGGCGAAGCATTCCAGGCGGGACAGCAGTCACCCGTCTTCTTCGGCAGCGCCATGACCAACTTCGGCGTCGAGCCGTTCCTGGACCGGTTCGTCGACCTGGCGCCGCCGCCGGCCGCGCGCGTCGCGTCCACCGGGCCCATCGAGCCGACGACCCCGTCGGTATCGGGGTTCGTCTTCAAGATACAGGCGAACAAGGACCCGCGCCAACGCGACCGCATCGCTTTCGTGCGGGTCTGCTCGGGCAAGTTCACGCGCGGCATGGAGGTGGTGCACGCGCGCACCGGCAAGCCGTTCGCGATGACGCGCACCGTGCAGTTCCTGGGTCAAGAGCGGACGCAGGTCGACGAGGCGTACGCCGGCGACATCCTGGGCGTCTGGGACGGCGGCGCGCTGCGCATCGGCGACACGCTGGTCGTCGGGCGTCCGTTCGAGTTCCAGGGCGTGCCGCGCTTCTCGCCCGAGCACTTCGTGATCGCGGCGCTGAAGGATCCGCTGAAGCGCAAGCAGCTGAAGATCGGGCTCGAGCAGCTGTCCGAGGAAGGGGCCGTGCAGCTGTTCTTCGACCGCCTGCGCCTGTCGCGCGACCCGATCCTGGGCGCGGTCGGCGTGCTGCAGTTCGAGGTCATCCAGCACCGCCTGCAGAGCGAGTACGGCGTCGCCGTTAGCCTGCAGCCGCTGCCCTACAAGCACGCGCGATGGGTGACCGGCACGCCGTTCGAGCCCAACAAGTTCGAGCGCCCCGGCCGCATGACGTGCGTGCTGGACGTCGAGGACCGCCCGCTGATCCTGTTCGACAGCGACTGGGCCATGCGCGACGCCATCCAGAACAACCCCGGCCTGACGTTCATCGCGGCCGTGCAGCCGGGCCGTAGCCATGGCCGCGCCGCCGCCTGATGCCGGAGGCGCGCGTGGGCACGATCCTGCAGTCGTCGACGCACCCGCGCTGGTTCGCGTCCAGCGCGGCCGACCTGCAGCTGCTGCTGTCCGACCACCTGCACTGCGAACGGAAGGCCGCCGAGAACGCGCTGTCGCTGGTGCGTCGCTACCCGCACCGGGGGACGTCGGTCGCGCAGCTGTCACGCCTCGCCCACGAGGAGACCAGCCACGTCGTGCAGGTCGCGGCGCTCATGGCCCGACGCGGGTGGACGCCGCGCGCCGACACGCCCAACCAGTACGCGCGGGCGCTGCTGGCCGAGGTGCGCGGCCAGGAGCCCGGCCGCCTGCTGGACGCGCTGCTGGTCGCCGCCTTCATCGAGGCTCGCTCCCACGAGCGCCTCACGCTGCTGGCCCGCGGCTTCGACGCCACCGGCGAAGACGAGCTCTCGCGCTTCTACGCCGCGCTCGGCGACGCCGAAGAACGCCACGCCGAAATCTTCCTGGAGCTCGCCCAGGCCCTGGTCCCCGACGCCGCCTTCGCCGATCGCCTGACCTTCTTCGCCACCCGCGAAACCGAAATCCTGGCATCCCTCCCCCACTCCCCCCGCATCCACTAACCCCTCTTCTTCCCCGTCCTCGTCCTCGTCGCCGTCCTCGTCCTCGTGTATCGCGCGCGACCCAGTCGGCTTGCTTTTATCGCACGCGACCGAGTCGGGGCTGCTTCGGGGGTCGGGTATGGCGCCGGGGGCACCGCGCTGCCTAACTGATGCCGAAGACGGCATCAGATGGCGCGCTCCTACTTCGCGCTGGCATCCTCGGCGAAGACGCCGAGGAGCGCGCTCGTAGGTGCCCCCGTCCCCATACCCGACCCCCTCGCGCGCCCCTCCGCATCTCTCATTGAGCGATACCGAGCCTCCACCCCGTCACTGACCACTCGAAAACCTCCGTGTGACCGCAGGCCGACTCGGTCGCGCTCGGTAGCCGAGCGA
>CAZPUH010000846.1:0-4378 GCA_964589215.1 uncultured Myxococcales bacterium
GCCGCCGCGGCGCGGGCGGGCGCGGAGGCCGTCGCCCCCAGCGCGAGCGCCAGCGGCACGGCCGCTTCCAGCGCCATCGCGGCGATGTTCGGAAACTGGAACGGGCCGCTGCCCCTCACCTGCCCCAGCGCCTGGAACGTCTGCTCGTGAAAGGGGCGCAACCACGGAGCGAGGGACGGCAGGCGCGTCTCGGCCACCGTCGCGACCGCGGCGGCCGTCGCCCCGCCGACCAGCGCGAGCAGCGTCCAGCGCAGGGTCGCGCGGGCGCGCAACAGATCAGCGGCGGCGACGCCCAGCAGGATCCCGCCCCAGCTGCGGAGCGCGAACTTCAGCGCGGGCTCGCGAAACCGCGGCGCGCACGCCGCGGACAGCAGAAGCACCAGCGCCAGCCCGGCGGCCGCCGCCAGCGGCGACGGCCAGCGGCGCACGTCGACGAGGCCGCGCCACGACCGGCGGGCGGCGGCCACCCGCGACATGGCCCAGAGCGCGAGCGTCGCGTAGAGAAAAAGCTCGACGCTGGACAGGCGCAGCGGCCCCGCCGGCAGCGTCGCGCGCAGCTCGAACGGCAGCGCCGCCGCCGTGGCCACCAGCGCCGCGGACGACAGGCGGCGCCACATCAGCGCTTCTCGTACACGAGGATCACGTGATCGCCCAGGCGGGAAAGGCCTGGCATCGGTGCCAGCCGATCCTCGACGGCCGCGAGCGCCGCCATCAGGCGCGGCCGCCGGGCGAGCGCCGGCCCGAACGAGAGCGGTGGCAGCGCGAGGCCCAGGCTGCGCGTCTGGATGCGGCGGAACGCCGGCCCCAGCGCGGCGTCGAAATCGCGCGCGCCGTAGTAGCGCATCGGAAAGCGCACCCCGTCGACGTCGGCCACCGGGTTGCGGCGGAAGCGGCGCAGCGCGGTGCGTGGCTGGCCGCGCGCCAGAAAGAGCGCAATCTCCAGCGGGCAAACCCGCGGCAGCACGACAGCCACGAAGCGGCCACCGGTGGGCAGCGCCTGCCGCAACAGGCGCGCGAGCGGCTCCAGCGACAGCTCGCAGTTCAGCGGCGCGAAGTTCGAGAAGACGCCGTCCACTCGCGCGCCGGCCGAAGCCGGCTGGATCGACGGCCATTGGTCCGCCAGCGCCGCGGCGCCGGCGTTGACGAAGCGGACGGCGCCGGCTTGCCCCGCGGCGGCCAGCTTGGCCTGGGCGCGCGCGAGCATGCCGGGCGCGGGGTCGGCGGCGATCAGCGTGTGGCCGCGCTCGGCCAGCGCGAGCGTGTCCTCGCCCGTGCCGCACCCCAGCTCCAGCAACGTGGCAGCAGGCGCGAAGTGCTGGGCCAGCACGGCGTGAACGCGCGCGCGCATCAGCGCGACCAGCGGGTTGGCTTGCGGCGAAAACAGCTGGTCGTAGCGCGGCGCCAGCGCGCCGAAAGCCTGGGCGCCGACCGTGCTGCTCACCGCGCGGAGTATACTCGCGGCGCCTTCGGGCACGGACACAGATGGGCCGCGTCCTCTTCGCGCACGGACACCTGCTGCGGTTCGACCGCAAGCAGCACGCCATCGGGAAGCCTTACCCGCCGCTGGCCACCATCACGGCGGCCGCCCACCTGCGGGCGGGCGGGCATGAAGTGGCGCTGTACGACCCGATGCTGGACGACGACGTCTCCGGCTTCGGCGCGGCGCTGGCGCGGTTCCGGCCGACGGTCGTCGCGATCGCGGACGACGTGTTCAACTGGTTCACGAAGATGTGCCTCGGGCGCATGCGCGGCGCCGCGTTGCAGATGATCGCGCAGGCCCGCGCGGCCGGGGCGCGCGTGATCGTGGCCGGGCATGACGCCGCCGACGCGCCCGAGGTCTATCTGGCGGCGGGCGCCGACTTCGTCGTGCGCGGCGAAGTCGAGCTGACCCTGGCGGAGCTGGCCGCGCGCCTCGACGCCGCGGCGGGCGACGCGACGGCGGCGGCGGACGAGATCCCGGGGCTGGTGTTCCGGCAGAGGGGCTTCCTGCGCCGAACTGCGCCGCGCGCGCTGCTGAAGGACCTGGATCGACTCCCGTTGCCCGCCTGGGACCTGGTCGACGTCGAGCGGTACCGCGCGTTCTGGCGGCGCCGGCACGGGTACTTCTCGCTGAACGTCGTGACGACGCGCGGCTGTCCGTATCTCTGCAACTGGTGCGCGAAACCCGTGTACGGCAACACGTACCACACGCGATCGCCCGACCACGTCATCGCCGAGCTGCGCCTGTTGCGCGAGCGCTACGCGCCCGATCACATCTGGTTCTGTGACGACATCTTCGGGTTGAAGGGGCGCTGGCTGATGCCCTTCGCCGACCGGGTCGCGGCCGAGGGGCTGGCGACGCCGTTTCTCTGCCAGACGCGCGCGGATCTGATGAGCGCCGAGAACGTGACCGCGCTGCGCCGCGCCGGCTGCGCCGAGGCGTGGCTGGGCGTCGAGTCGGGGGCCCAGGTGGTGCTGGACGCGATGGACAAGGGCATCACCGTCGCGCAGGTGCGCGAGGCCGTCACGCGGCTGCGGGGCGCCGGCATCCGCATCGGCTTCTTCCTGCAGTTCGGCTACCCCGAGGAGGGGTGGGCGGAGATCGATTCGACGCGGCGGCTGGTGCGCGAGCTGGCGCCGGACGACATCGGCATTTCGGTCAGCTATCCGCTGCCCGGCACGCGATTTCACGCGCGTGTCGAGGAGCAGATGGGCGGCAAGCGAAACTGGGAGCAGAGCGACGACCTGGACCCGCTGTTCCCCGGGCGTTTCTCGCGCGCGTTCTACCGGACGCTGTCGCGCACCGTGCACGCCGAGTTCCGCACGCGCCGGGCCTGGCGCGCCCTGCGCGACCTCGGGCGCCGGCGGCCGGAGGTCGAGCAGCTGCGGCGGTTGCGCGGCCTCGCCGAGCTCCCCGTCTGGCTGGCCGGCCAGGCCCGCCTGTTTCCGCAGGCCCGGCGGCGACAATCCGGCGCGGTTTTGCGCTAGACGACGGTCGAGCCACCGTTATACTGCCCAGGGTAGCCAAAAGAGAGAGACGAGGTCGACATGCGCCGCATTCCCACCCTGATGTTGTGGATCCTGTTCGGCCTCGCGATCGTCGCGGTGCCCCTCGCGTGCAGCAGCAGCAGCAACAACGGCGACGCGGGGGATGTCACGCAACATCCAGACGCGATGACCAAGACGTAGGGCTCTCCCCTACGGGCGAATCATCTTCGTCAACATGGAGACGATGCGCTCGAGCAGCTGACGCGGATGTTCGAGGTCGTGGACCGCAAAGCTGCCGATTGCCTCTAGCGCGTCGAGAATGGCCGCACACTCGAGCGCCGAGCCCCGCGCGATGACGTATGAACGGCTGGCATCCCGACTGAATTTCCCACTCGCCTCGGCGATATTGAGCGGAACAGAAAGCGCCGCCCGGCGAAGCTGATCGCTGAGGTCACCAAGTCCTCGCGGGACCAGGTTGGCCAGCCGAGAGGCAACCGCCAAAAACTCGGCGGCCGCGCGATAAACGTCTAGATGCTGGAAACCGAACATGCCGAGGTATCGGCGTGTTCTGGAGTTGGGTGCGGAGGGCAGAACAGAGGACGTCCACGTCCACGACTACGTTTACGTCCACGACTACGTCTACGAAGGTTCTGCGACTGTCATGCGTAGTCGTAGACGTAGACGTAAACGTAGTCGTAAACGTGGACGTGGACGTCCGCCTCTCCCCTACTTGTTGGGCTGCGGGGTCACCCGCAAATACGGCTTCAGTTCCTTCCATCCCTTCGGGAACTTCTGCTTCATCACCGCCGGGTCCTTCAGCGACGGGACGATGACGACGTCCTGGCCGTCTTTCCAGTCGACCGGCGTCGCGACCGAGTGGCTGTCGGTCAGCTGAAGCGAGTCGATCACGCGAAGGATCTCGTCGAAGTTGCGGCCGGCGCTGGCCGGGTAGGTGATGATGAGGCGGATCTTCTTCTTCGGGTCGATCAGAAACACCGACCGCACCGTCGAGGTGTCGCTCGCCTCGGGGTGGATCATGTCGTACAGCTTGGCGACCTTGCGGTCGGCGTCGGCGAGGATCGGGAAGTTGACCTTGGTTCCCTGGGTCTCCTCGATGTCACCGACCCAGCCCTTGTGCGAATCCAGCGGGTCGACCGACAGCGCGATGGCCTTGACGCCGCGCTTGTCGAATTCCGGCTTCAGCTTGGCGACACGGCCGAGCTCGGTCGTGCAGACCGGCGTGAAGTCGGCGGGGTGCGAGAAAAGAACTCCCCACTTGTCGCCCAGCCACTCGTGAAACTTGATCTTTCCCTCGGTCGAGTCCTGCTCGAAATCGGGGGCGATGCTGCCGATGTGAAGCGCCATGACTGTCTCCTTTACTCGCGGGTCTGTCTGCGGTAGCGGACACTAG
>CAZPUH010000847.1:0-4870 GCA_964589215.1 uncultured Myxococcales bacterium
GGAGCGGCCACCGCTGCCGGCCCCGCCGGTCGTACCGCCGGTTCCGCCGCCGGTGCCCGGCTGGCCGCCCGAGCCCGTCGTGCCGCCCGTCGCGACGGTACCGCCCGTGCCGACGTGACCCGCCGCGCCGTTGGTCCCGCCCGTCGTGGAGCCGCCGCGTCCCGTCGAGGTCTGTCCCCCGCTGCCCGTCGCAGGCGTTCCGCCCGACCCGCCGTTTTGAAGGGGGTCGCCGGACGAGCACCCTCCGGTCCAGAGAGCCACCAGCGCCAGAGCTGCCAGGGAACGTTTCGCGGGCATCGTCCAAGCAACTGTTTCGAGCCCGCCCAAATTGTGAAGACGCGCCGAAATTGCGATGTCTTTCGACCCCGCGGCGCGCTACACGCGCCGGCTGCCGTGAAGGCGCCCCTGCATGAACCCGGGTACCAGCGCGCGCGTCAGGCGGACGGCGCCGAAGACGGCGAAGGCCCGCCAGGGGTGAATCAACCTCTTGCGCCGGGTCGTCGCGAACCGTGAGATGGCGCGAACGGTGTCGTCGAGCGAGGCGGACGAGAGGTCCTTGATGCGGAACATCCAGCCGGGAAGCCTGTCGCGCATCGTGTACATCGCGGTTGGAACGGGGCCCAGCAGCACCTGCTTGAACACCAGGTCCGAGCCCGCGTACATGTTCGACCACACGTCGAAGCAGGCGGTCAGGGCCTGCTTGCTGGTCTGATAGCCGAGCCCGTGCGGGTTTCCCGCGTACGCGACCATCGAGCTGATGGCGACGACGTGCCGCGCGACGCCGGGCCGCGCCAGGCGGGTCAGCGGCCCGACGAAGTTCAACACCCCGTAGAGGTTGGTCTCCATCACGTCCCGGTACTGGGGCAGGTCGAACGTCTCGTCGTTGTCCAGGCGGTTGATGCCGGCGTTGAGGATGAAGAGCTCCGGCAGCTCGCCCGACGCCGACAGCCGCCGGACGAGGTCCTCGACGTCCGCCGCCGAACGGACGTCCACGCACTCGAAGCGCACCGCCGGATGCTGCGCCTCCAGCTCCGCGACGCGGCGGCGGTTCACGGAGATCACCTTCACGCCGCTGCGCGCGTAGTGTTCCAGCAGCCCCCGCCCGACACCCGAGGTCGTGCCGGTGATGAGGACGGTCTTAACCTGCACCCGTCTCCGTCGAACGCCGGGACGCTCGGCGCGCGGCGACGAAGCGCGAGATCTCGGCCGGGCTGCTGAACCCCGCCCCCGCGTGCCACATCGCCTTGCGGATGTACTTGGGCCTGCGCTTCACCTCTTCGAAGGTCCTGATGAGGTACTCCCCGACGATCCCGATCGCGAAAAGATTCAGGCTCCCGAAGAAGACGACCAGCGCGACGAGGATCGAGACGCCGTGGGGAACCTGGGGACGAGCGGCGCTGTCGACCAGCGCGACGGCCAGGGCGACGAACGACAGACAGGTCAGGATCCCTCCCGCGTAGCTGACCGCTTCGATCGGCGCGAAGCTGAACGAGAAGATCGCCTTCTTCGCCCACCACAGGTTCTTCAAGCGGCTGTGGGTCGACCGCCCGAAGGCCCGCTCGGGCCGCAGGTAGTCCACGCCGGTCTGCCGGAAGCCCACCCAGGCGCGCAGCCCGCGCAGGAACTGATCGGTCTCCGGAAGCGCGAGCAGCTCGTCGACGACCCGCCGATCCATCAGCGAGAAGTCGCCGGCGTCGACGGGCACGGGGACGTAGGCCACGCCCCGGAACAGGCGATAGAAGGCGCGGCAGGCCAGCGACATCATCGCCGACATCTCGCGCTTCGACCGGCGCCCGTAGACGACGTCGTTCCCCTCGCGCCACTTCTCGTACAGCGCCGGGATCACCTCCGGCGGGTCCTGAAGATCGCCGTCCAGAAGGACCACGGCGTCGCCCGTGGCGACCTCCATCCCGCTCAGGAACGCGTTCTGCGAGCCGAAGTTCCGCGAGTGCTCGATGGCCAGCACGTGCGGGTCCTTCGCCGTCAGCGCCGCCAGCAGGGCGGCCGAGTCGTCGGGGCTGCCGTCGTTGACGAACACGATCTCGTAATCGACGCCCAGCGCGGAGAACACGGCGGTGAGCCGCTGGTACATCAGCGGGATCGCCTGCGCGTCTTTGTAGCAAGCGATGACGGCGGACAGGCGCAGCGGCTTCGAATCAGCCACGAACGGCCTGCTCCAGGCGCGCCCGCAGCGACGGCCCCGCCAGCTCGCTCTCTTCCTGATGCCAACGCTGGCTGCCGTACCGGCCGCTCGGGTAGCCGCGGGCGTGCAAGCTCGTGAACGAGCGCGGGCAGACCCCCTTCGCGAGCAGCAGGTGGCTCACCGCCTCGGCCATTCCGCACGGAAGGTAGTGCTCTTCCAGCGTCACCAGGCGCTGCTTCTCCTCGAGGCTCGCCAGCAGGTCCGGCGGCGCCTCGCCCAGCGGCAGCATCCCGACGCTCCAGATCTCGACGTCGTCCAGCAGCGCCTCGTCCCCCAGGTCGTAGAGGTTGCCGACGACCGGTCCCATTCCAATCACGACGCATTTGCGTCCAGGCTTCAGCTTTCGCCACGCCGCGAACGGCGGAACGTCCCCGGGGATCTGCGCCGCGGTGTTCAGCCGCAAATAGTTCGGCAGCTCGTCCTGCGCCATCAGGCTCACGACGGGCCACACGTCCGCCCGGATCAGCGGCAGGTAGACGCGCATGTGGGGCAAAACCCGCATGGCCCCGACGTCCTCCAGCGCGTGATGGGACGCGCCCATGATGCCGTAGCCGTAGCCGCCGCCGTTTCCGACCAGCTTGACCGGCAATCGGTGCAGGCAAACGTCCGTGCGGATCTGCTCGTAGGGACGAAACGCCACGAAGGGCGCGATGCTGTACACCCACGGCAGGTGCCCCTGGCGCGCCAGACCGGCGGCCAGCGAGACCATGTTCTGTTCGGCGATCCCCGCGTTGATGAAGCGTTCGCCGTAGGCCTCGGCGATCGGCTCGATGGCGAGATAGCCGACGTCGCCCGTGATGAACACCAGATCGTTCCGCTGCCGGAACAGCGCGACCATCGCGCGCGCGAACTCATCCCGCATGGCGGGCCCCGGCCACGGCCGCCGCGTGCGCGCTGGAGAGCTCGGCAAGCGCCTGCTCGTACTGCGCGTCGTCCATCGGCAGGTAGTGGGAGGCCACGGTGTCTTGCATGTAGCGGATGCCGTGACCCTTGGCGGTTCTGGCCACGATCGCGACGGGCCGCCCGCGACCGGCCGAGCCCGCGTCGCGCGCGGCCGTCAGCGACGCGAAGTCATGCCCGTCGGCGGCGACGACCTGGAACCCGAAGGCCTCCAGCTTGGCGCCCAGCGGCTCCAGCGCCAGCACGTCCTCGGTGTCGCCCATCGCCTGCACGCGGTTGCGGTCGATGAGCCACACGACGTTCGTCAGCTTGCGGTGTGCGATGAAGAGGGCCGCCTCCCACGTGCTCCCCTCGTCGAGCTCACCGTCGGAGGTGAGACAGAAAAAGCGCCGGTCGCTGCGGTTGAGGGCCGCGCCCACCGCCATTCCGGCGCACAGCGAGAGGCCGTGCCCGAGGCTCCCGGTCGCGAACGGGATCTCGTCCAGCGCGTTGACGGGCGGCAGCGCCGGCAGCCGCGTGCCGTCGGCGTAAAAGGAGTCGAGCTCGCGCGGGTCGAGGGCGTTCAGCTCGGCGAGCAGCGCGTACAGCGCCGCCACCGCGTGCCCCTTCGACAGGACGAACGTGTCGTCGTCGCGCATCCAGGCGCACTTCAGAAAAACCAGGATCTCGGCACACGACAGCGAGCTGCCGATGTGACCGGCGTTGGCCCGCTTGTACATGGCCAAAAACCGCTTTTTCACGGCGAAGACGCGCTCTTCGAGCTGTACGCGCTCGGCTGTCCGGTCCGCGCGATTCGGTCCTCGGCTGGGGCGGCTGTCTGTCACGGCTGCTCGTCTTCGCCTGCGAGTCGCGAGCTTATCATCCCATCAGCAGGGGAACGTCAGCAGCGCCGCGGGTCATCGCCCCATTTCGACGAGCGACGAAAAAGACAAAAACTCTGAACAAAACCGCCCCGTCCCGACAATTACGACCGCGAGGTCTTATGCGGATCAGACTGATCGAACTTGTCGGCTCGGTAGCTTTCGTCGCGGCGGTGGCCGGTAGCGGCTGCAGCAGCCCCAGCACCCTGGGCACGGGGAGCGGCGGGAGCCCGGGAACGGGCTCCGGCGGATCCACCCCCACCGGCACCGGCGGCACGTCCGGCGGAAGCTGTCCTGGGCTGACGCCTTGCGGCGGCTCGGTCAACGGCAGCTGGACCGTGTCGTCCTCCTGTCTGAACGTCTCGGGGGACATGGACGTGACCCTCGCCAGCCTGGGCTGCAAGTCCGTGCCCGTGAACGGCTCGCTGCACGTGACGGGCTCGTGGACCGCGAAGGACGGAACGTACACGGACAACACCGTCACCACGGGCACGATGACGTTCCCGCTGGCGGCGAACTGCCTGTCGGTTTCGTCGGTGAACGTCCCCTGCGACAAGGCGGCGGGAAGCCTGCAAGCGCTCGGCTGGGCCAGCGTCACCTGCTCGGTGGGCGGCGGCGGGCAGTGCACCTGCTCGGCGACGGCCAACCAGAAGGGCGGCATCGGCGTGATCTCGCCCTGGGCCAGCGACAGCGGCAACTACACGACCGATGGTTCGGGGCTCAATGTCGACATGAACGTCGACTACAACTTTTGTGCGTCGGGCAGCATGCTGACGCTCGCGCCGAAGCCGACGATTCTCCCCATCACGGGGACCATCGTGCTGCAAAAGGGGAGCGCGACCGGGACCGGCGGGTCCACGGGCACCGGCGGCGTCCTCGGCACGGGCGGCGCGGCGACGGGCGGCGG
>CAZPUH010000848.1:0-28893 GCA_964589215.1 uncultured Myxococcales bacterium
GTGGCGAGCGCGCCGCCGGCGCCGGTCAGTCCGCTGCCCGTGGCGCCGGCTGTCGCGGAGGGGCTGCCGCCCGTCGCCGTGCCGCCGGCTCCCACAGGACCGGTCACGGGCGCGCCGCCGCTGCCCAGCGCGTCACCTGCGCCGCCGGTTGCGCCCTTCTGCCCGCCCGAAGGAGCGCTTCCCCCGGCCGCGGTCCCGCCCGCACCGCTGCCGCTGGCACAGCCGCCCGAAGCAAGCAGGGTCGACGCCGCGGCCGCCGCGGCGACCAGCGCCAGAGTCTTTCGCAGAAAGCCATCGCGCGCCGTCTCGTGGATGTGCATCGCCATGCATGAAGGGGGCGCCCGCCCCGCTTCTGCTGCGTCACCGTCGCGGAACGGCCCCGAAGCGCCTTCGCCGCCGCCGCCTGCACCACTCCGGCGGTGGCCTGCCCTTGATCCTGGCGATGCGTGACTCGACGACGCGGGGGCATCGGTTCGGGCGCCTCGCCGGTTCTCCGCTGCTGGCCGCCGTGCTCGCGGCGCTGGCGACGGGCTGCGGCTCCGCCGGGACCTCTTCCAGCGGCGCGAGCGGCGGCGCGTCAGGATCTTCCTCGGGCGGTTCCCCGGGTACGGGCGGTGCGGCGCCCGGCACGGGGGGCAGCGTGGCGACGGGCGGCAACGGCGTGGGCAGCGGCGGCGCCACGGGAACCGGAGGCGTACCGCCCGCGTCGGGAGGGACCCCGGGGTCCGGGGGGATGAGAGACAGCGGCGGCCCCGGTGGCTCGGGTGGGGCCGGCGCGCGCGGCACCACCGACGCGGGCACGGCCACCGACGGCGGCCCGCGGACATCCTGCCCGGCCGGCGTGCTCCTGTGCGACGACTTCGAATCGTACGCTGTCGGCACGGCTCCAGGCGGGCAGTGGAAGACCACGACCCGGGGGGCCGGCGCCGCCGTCGTCGACACCATGAAGGCCTACAGCGGCAGCAAGGCCCTGCACTTCTCGGGCAGCGTGAACAAGGACGAGGCCTACGTGCGGGCCTCGGGCGCGCCGGCTTTTCCGGTGCAAGCGAATCAGCTGTTCGTGCGCTTCATGATGTACGTGCAGTACTACCCGACCGCCAACCCGATGCACGTGCGTTTCGCGACGGTGGGCGCAACGAACATCGACAACGCCGGGTTCTCGATGTGCACCTACAACGGCGTCGCCATCGAGCGCATCGGCCCCAGCGGCGGATACCTGCGCGACACGACGCAGGCCATGACCCAGGCCGCCAACCAGAACAAGTGGGTCTGCTGGGAGTTCGAGATCAGCAACACCGAGGGGCCGGCGGCCGGCGGCAGCGGGAAGGTTCTGCCGCGCATCTGGCGCGAAGGGACGCCGCTCACGCTCAATTTTGCCGGCAACAAGGACAACTGGGACCCCGTTGCCTTCGACGTGTTTCAGCTCAGCCTGTTCGCATATCAGTCGGATCCGATGCTCGCCCACTACTGGATCGACGACGTCGCCGTCAGCACCACCCGCATCGGCTGTCCGGCGGCGAAATAGAGGAGACACCATGCCCCAGTCGATCCGGACGTTCTCGATCGCGGCCGTTCTCCTGGGCGCGCTGGCGTGCGGCTCAGCGGGCGGCGGAGCGGGAACCCCGGCGGGCACCGGCGGCCAGACGGCCAGCGGCGCTGGGACGGCCGGCGCCGGCGCCAGCGGCGGCACACCCGCCACGGGAGGCGCGAGCGCGACCGGAGGCTCATCGGTCACGGGCGGCGCCGGCGCGAACGCCATGGGTGGCGACTCCGGCGGACGCGCGGGGACCGCCGGCGCAGCAGGCGCGGCGGGGTCGCTCGGCGGCGGGGGAATTGCCGCGGCCGGCGGCGCCGCCGGCAGCACCGCCCCAGAGGGAGACACCCCGGCGCCGCGGCCGTTGAACGTCACGGCCGCCGCAGGCCGGCACGAGCACACGTTTCGCAGCAAGGACGCCGACGCGACGGTGACCTTCAACGACAACACCCAGGTCGCCGTCGTCGACAACCGCGCGCCCAAGATGATGGGCAAGCTGGTGCTCCCCTTCCAGGGCCAGGGCACCAAGGCAGGCGTCGTCGGACCGAACGGCGAGTTCTGCGCCAAGCGCGGATTTCACGTCCTCGCGATCGCCGCGTTCGAGGACTACACGATCACCATCGACGACCCCGCGTTCTACGGAGACGCGCGCAAGGAGGTCTGGGACGGCATCGAGCACACGCACACCGGCGACTTCGCGAACATCCACATGACCCCCGCCGACGGCGTCGCGCAGCGAACCCAGAAGGCGCTGCAGTACCTGGCCAAGCTGTACCCGACCGAAGACTGGGGGTACTACCTCAACGCCGACGGGACGGTCCGCTGGTCGGACGTGATCCTGACCGGCATGTCTCACGGGGCCAGCAACGTTGCGCGCTGGGGGATGCTGGTGCGCGTGTCGCGCATCGTCTCGCTCTCGGGACCGCGCGACAACATGTGCACCAGCCTTGACGCCGCCAACTGCGGCGGGGTCGTCGCCAAGTGGCTCTCGGAGACGCCGGTGACGCCGATCGACCGCTTCTACGCGCTGACCGGCGTCGACGACGACCAGCACCTGCAGCACCTGTTCGCCATGCAGACCATGAAGTACCTCGGTGCGGCCACGAACGTCGTCGGCGCACAACCGCCGTACGGCAACTCGCACCGGCTGAACGCGGGCGGCGGCCACGCCGACTACTGCGACCAGGCTTCTTACATGTCCGTCTGCAACTATCTGTTCGGCGTCCCCAGCGAGAACCAGAGCGGCGTCCCGTAGTCAGCGGTCCTCGCGTTTCGGAACGAAATTTCCGCCGCATGCATCACACCGCGCTCGGCCGGCCCTTTCTATGAGGCAGGCCAGAACCGGTCGGAGGTCACCATGGTTCCGCAGGTACGAGACCAGCCAAGCACCACCTGGGTCGCCGTGAGCCTCGCGCTCGCGGCCTGCCTGGGATGCACCGGGAAGATCGACGACGCGACGCTGCGCCCGGGCGGCGGCAGCCAAGCAGGGACCGGCGCCACGTCCGGTAGCGGTTCCACCACCGGCGGGGGCTCCGGGACCGGCGCCGTCTCGGGCGGCGGCACGCCGACGCTGGTGGCGGGCGAGCTGGACGTGCCGTACACCCGGCTGACCCGCGTCGAGTACCAGGCCACGGTCCAGGCCGCCTTCAGCGTCACGCCGGACGTCAGCGGGATCCCCAACGACAGCCGTATCGGCCCGTTCACGTCCAACGTCGGCTCTCCCGACCCGGCCCAGGAGTTCCTGCTCGCCAGCGAAGATCTCGCGGCTCAAATCGTTCCCGCCAAGCTGCCGACCTGCACCGGCGCGACCGCCGCCACCTGCGTCAAGACGAACTACCAGGCGCCCATCGAACGCCTCTACCGCCGGTCTCTCACGGCGGCGGAGGTTACGTCGCTGGCGAACATGATCAGCCCGCTCGAGGCGGCCGGCGTCACGTCGCAGGACGCGACGCGGGCGATGCTGGTCTCCGCGCTATTGAGCGCCGACTTCCTGTTCCGGTCGGCGCCGCTCGCCGGCGACGCAGCCCGCGGGCGCCGTCTGTCCGAGCACCTGGGATATGCGCTGTGGGACGCGCCGCCCGACGCGACCCTGGTCGCGGCCGGCGCCGTCACGCCAAGCCAGCTGGGCGCCAGCTTGAAGGAGCAGGCGCTGCGCCTGGGAGCGGACGCGCGCGCCGTTCCGGTGCTGGCGCGGTTCCTGGCCCAGTGGTTGCGCGTCGACACGGACGACAAGCTCGACGACCCGAACCTGAGCTTCGCGACGTCGCCGCTTTACGCGGAGCTGCTGGCGTTCGTGCAGAACGCGCTGACGAAGAACGTCCCGGTGAAATCGTTCGTCAACGGAACGCAGGGTTTCATCCAGAAGAACAATTTCGCCGCCTATGCGATGAGCCCCGTGAGCTCCAGCGCGAACGTCGTGCCGGTGACCTGGACGGCGAGCTCCGTCCGGCGCGGCATCCTGGGCGAAGAGGTGTTCATGGACGCCACCCGCAACCCGGACCCGGGCCGGCGCCCCATCTTCCGCGGCCACCTGGTGCGTTCGTCGCTGCTCTGCCAGCCCATCGCCTCCCCGCCAGCCGAGCTGGTCGCTCTGAACACGGAGGTCACCGACAGGACCACGGACACGCGCTGCGCGGCGTGCCACTCGCTGATGGACCCCATCGGCAAGGCGTTCGCGCCGAACGACCTCGACAACACGATCGGGACCCCCGCGCCCGTGGTGAACGGCTCGGGCGAGGTGTCCGGGTCCTTCGAGGATCTCCCGTCGCTGATGGACGCCATCGCGGGCAGCCAGGCTTACGCCGACTGCTTCTCGCGCAACCTGCTGGCCTTCTTCCTCGAGCAGGATCCAGATCTCGTCGACGCGGCGTCGATCGGTGACGTGTCCGCGGTCGTGAAGTCCGGCGGCAGCCTGGCAGACGCGATCGGCCAGGCGGTCGTCAGCCTCGAGAAGCGATCGCAATCGTCAACTCCGTGGTGCACGGGCCAATGAAGAGGATGACCATGATCCCACTCAGCTCTCGGCGCACGTTCCTCAAGGGGCTCCCCGTCAGCCTGGCGGCTGTCGCGGGGACGTCGATGCTCTGGGACCGCTTGATCAGTCGGGCGATGGCCCAGACGGTCACCCAGAAGCGCTTCGTCATCTTCTGGGTCCCCGACGGGTTGGTCCCCGAATGGTTCTGGCACGCCCAGCCCGGGCCGCTGACCATCCGATCTGACCGCGCACAGGACAGCGATCTCAGCGGCACGACCTTCAACAACGACATCCCGGCGGCGGATCGGCCCACGTTCGTGCTGCAGCCGCTGGCGCCCTACGCCAGTCAGATCCTGCTGGCCAAGGGGATCAACAACGCCGGCTCGAACGACCACGGGTTGTCGGTCGAGTCCACGCTGACCGGCGAGGAGGTCACGGCCAAGAACTTCGCGGGCGGACCGTCCATCGACGCCATCATGGCGGCGGCCAACAAGACCTCGCGGCACGTGGTGTCGGCTTTCCGGACCGGCGTGTACGTGAAGCAGACGAAGCTGAGCACCGCCGGCCACCCGTACCGGGACACGCAGGGCGGACCGATGATCGAGATCTCCTCGTCGCCCACGACCGACGCCCGCGTGATGCTCGACTCCGTCAGCGGCCGGGCGACCGGCGGCGGCACGGGGACGACGACCACCACCAGCACGGCAACGGCCGACGCGCTGAAAGCCAAGACACGCATCGCGGCGCTCGGCGCCGTGAAGAGCCGCGTCGACGCGATGAGCTGCGTGGCCGGCAAGCCGGCCGGCGATCGGCTGGAGGCCTACATCGCCGACGTGGACCGGCTGGAGACGCTGGAGATGCAGGCCAGCACCGGAATGATGACGACGACCAAGACCACCACCCCCTTCAGCATCTCGTCGATCCTGAATCCTAGCGACGCGACCATGAAGGCCGACGAGACCGACATCAAGCACCTGCCAGACATCGCGCCATTCCTACGCGAGCTGGTCGTCACGGCGCTGGCGCTCGACTACGCGCCGGCGGTCGCGATGCAGTGGGGCGCGACCGGCATCAACAAGGTCTCGGGCGACACACTGACCGACTACCGCTACGACTTTCTACCCACCTTCGAGAACAAGGGGGCCGGCGAGCACGGCCTCGCTCACCCGGACAACAACGCCGGCTTCGGCGGGACCAGTCACACCATAACCGGAGCAAGCTCGACGCGCGACCGGGTCCGCGACCGGCGCTGGCTCTTCAATCAGCTGCGCCTGCTCGTCGATCGATTGGCCAGCATTCCCGACGGCAGCGGAACGTTGCTGGACAACACGACCATCCTCTACGCGTCCGAGTACGGCGGTCCCTTCGCGAACAGCACTGCCGGACAGCACTCGACGTCCAATCTCCCGTACATGCTGCTCGGCGGCGCCAACTCTCCGTTCAAGCTGGGACAGGGACTCAACTTGAGCAACCGCTCGCACGGCGATTTCCTGTACACCCTCGCGAAGGGCTTCGGCAGCAACGTCACCGCCGTCGGCAAGGGCAAGACGGTCATCGACGGCATCCTGAAGACGTAAACCGGACGCCGCGCGATGGCGGCCGGGCGCGACACTACTGGTCGAGCGTGCGCACCTGGTGGATGAAGTACCTGGTGTCGCCGAAACAGGAGCTGGGGATGCCGCGCTTCTCCTTGTAGTGCAGCGCGACCTTGTGCCCTTCCGCCGTCTGGATGCCCTTCACGACGTTCGGGTCGCGCACGGTGAAGTAGAAGATTTCGGGCGAGGCGCCCGGAACCGGAGTCATCGCCAGCTCCCCCTCCCACGTCGAGCAGATCCAGCCTTTGCGGGAGAATTTCTGCACGTAGCCGATCCGATCCCCCTCGGAGTAGCTGTACGCCAGGGTCACCGCCGCCCAGAGCGCGCCCACGGCCAGCACCGCGGCGACGAATCCGAACAGCAGGATCTTCCAGCGGTGCCGGCGAAAGAAGGTCGACGGCACGGGCTGGGACACGGCCGGCGCGGCGGCGGGATCGATGCTCATGGGGGCAAGAGTAGCGCGGGAACGGCTGAGCTGCTGGTCCGATCCGTGGCGCCGCCATCAAACTGTAACGACCGGGCGGCGCCAGCATCCCACGGCGCATGCGGCTGGCCGAGCTCTGGCGCTACCCCGTCAAATCGATGGGCGGCGAGCCGCTCTCGGAAGCCTACGTCGACGGCGCCGGCGTACCGGGGGACCGCGTCGTTCACGTCGAGGACCGGCGCGGCCGCGTCATCACGTCGCGCTCGCGGCCGCGGCTGTTGCTTCATCGCGGGACGCTGGGCCCCGACGGCGAGCCGCTGGTCGACGGGCGCGCGTGGCGCTCGGCGGACGTCGCCGCCGACGTGCGGGAGGCCGCCGGACCGGATGCCCGGCTCGTGCGCGGCGACGGCCTCGAGCGCTTCGACGTGCTGCCGCTGCTGGTCGCCACCGACGGAGCCGTGGCCTCGCTGGGCTACGATCGCCGGCGCTTCCGACCGAACCTCCTGATCGGCGGCGTCGAGGGATTGACCGAGCGCGACTGGGAGGGGCGCCTTCTCCACGTGGGCGGCGCCACCATCCGCATGGTCAGCCTGCGGCAGCGGTGCATCATGACCACCTTCGACCCGGACACAGCGGAACAGGACACCGACGTGCTCCTCCGCATCCATCGCGAGCTCGGAGGCCAGCTGGCGCTCGACTGCGAGGTCGTCCAGCCGGGGCGCATCGCGGTCGGCGACGAAGTGCTCGTCGGCCGGCAGTCCTGAACTAAGCCTGGGCGGCGAGCGCGTCGGCCAGGCGGGGGAACGCGGGCTGGAAGCCGAGCTCCTCGCGGATGCGGCGGCCGTCCATCAGCGCGTCGAACGCCCGGGCCGCCTCGGCCGCCGAACCGTCGGGCGGCGGCGCGCCCACCGACGCAAAGATGGCCGCCAGGTCCGGCGCTTCGTCGTCGACCAGGTTGTAGATGCGATGCGCGGGCGACGGCGCGTCGAGCACGCGCCCGACCGCCTGCGCGACGTCGGCGTGGTGGCCGAGCGACATGCGCTGGTGAGGCGGGAAGCCCCGCATGAAGGAGATCGCCTCCTGGATGTGCGGATCGCCGTCGCCGTACACGAACGGCAGGCGAAGCACGCGCACGTCCAGCCCTTCGAAGGAGAGAAGGAAGCGCTCGGCCGCCAGCTTGCTGACCGGGTAGGCCGCCGTGGGCGCGCAGGGATCGTCCTCGCGGGCCGGGCGGTTGCCGTTCGAACCGTAGACCAGCCCGGTGCTCGTGAAGACGAAGCGCTCGACCGATTCGTCGCGGGCGGCCGTGGCGAGCTGCCGCGTCCCGAGGTCATTGACCTCGCGCGCTTGCTCGGGCGTGGCGCCGCGGAAGAAGGCGGCACAGTGCACCACCGCGTCGACGCCGCGGACGGCAGCCGCGAGCGACCCCGCGTCGAGCAGGTCGCCCACGGCCAGCTCGATCCCGGCCGCGCTCAGGTCGGCGGCGCGCGCTACATCGCGGACCAGCGCGCGCACGTCATCTCCGCGTCGCGCCAGGCGCCTGGCGAGCCGACTTCCGACCTTCCCGGTCGCTCCCGTGACGAGAATCTTCATGTCGTCCAGCCTAGCGTTCTGGATCGGCCGCGCATTGTAAGAAGCGGACGCAAGCGGCCGGGTTTGCGCCGCGGGCCCGCGCCCCCTACGATCCTCCGATGTTCGCGGGCGCCATCGAAGGGAGTCGAATCGCGCCCAGCGGGTCGACCGCCTCGGGGCTGGCGGCGCTGTTCGTCGACGACCGCCGGCGCGACACGCGGGGCGTCGTGCTGCCACGGACGGAGATCCAGATCGTCGCGCGCTTCGGGGCGTCGACGGCTGGTGGGCTGGACGTCCACGCGATGGGCGGGCGCGAGCGCGTTCATCGCAAGCTCCTGAGCCAGGGACACCGCGCCGTGACCGCCCGGCTGCGCCTGGGCACGCCCGCGGTGGTGCTGGGGGTGTCAGCGTCGGCGCTCGCGGGTCGCACCGTCGCCCTGCAGGATCTGTGGGGCGACAGGGCGACAGGGCAGTTGCTCGAGAAGCTGGCTGCCGCCCGCGACCTGCGGGAGGCGGCCGCCGTCCTCGAGGGCGCCCTCGCCCAGCGCCTCGCGCTCGCCGGCGCACCGCGCGACGCCGCCGGGTTGGCGCTGGAGGCCGCTCGGCGGCTGGCGAACGGGAACGTGAAGGCGGTCTCCGGCGCCCTGGGGATCAGCGAACGGCATCTGCGTCGCGTGTTCCGGGAGGCCGTCGGCGTGGGGCCGAAGACGTACGCGAAGCTGGCCCGCTTCCATCGCGCGCTGCGCGCCGCGCGCGCGGACCGTCATCCGCGCTGGGCCGGCATCGCCGCCGACGCCGGCTACTACGACCAGCCGCACCTCATCGCGGACTTCCGCGCCATCGCGGGCGTGACCCCGCAGGCGCTCCTGCGCGAGCTCGCCGGCGGCGCCATCGGTTGATCGCGATGACCTGGCGAACCGTCATCCAAGCGTAACGTCCTCGACACCGCGCCGGGTGGTACGGTCGCCGCTGTCATGGAACATCGAATCGGGATGGTGGGGTTGGCGGCGGCCGCTCTCGTCGCGGTGACCAGCGGCTGCGATGGGGAAGCGATCGATCAGGCGCGGTCAGACGTCGAAGTCGCGCCGGTGGCTGCCGCAGTCGCGCGCCACCCGCGGTCGGTTCGCCGCCCGGCGCCCTCGAACGACGCCCAGCCGGATCGCGTCGAGGCGTTCCTGGGCGCGCTGATCTTCAACGACGTCAACCTTTCGGCATCCGGGACGGAGGCGTGCGCCAGCTGCCACGAGGCCGAACGGGCTTTCACGGGCAACAACGACCCGCGCCACCCGCTGTTTCCGGTCTCCGTGGGGGCCTACCCGAACCTCCTCGGCACCCGCAATGCCCCGACGGCGATGTACATGGCGTTCAGCCCGACGTTCGGCTTCGTCGAAGACGAGGACGGCCTCACTCCGACGGGGGGCCAGTTCTGGGACGGACGCGCCGATTCGCTGGCCGAGCAGGCCAAGGCCCCCTTCGTCAACCCGCGCGAGATGGCGCTGCCCGATCACGCCTCGGTCATCACGCGCGTGCGGCGCGCGCCCTACGCGCCGCTGTTCCGCAGCGTCTACGGGCACCGCGCGCTGGACGACGTCGAAAGCGCCTACGATCACCTCGCCGACGCGATCCAGGCCTTCGAGCGCACCAGCGGGTTCGCTCCGTTCAGCTCGAAGTTCGACGCGTACCTTCGCGGGCGGGCTCGACTGACGCGCGCCGAGGCCCACGGCTTCGCGCTGTTCAAGGACCCCGAAAAGGGGAACTGCATCGCCTGCCACGCCGGGGATCCGAGCTCCCGGGATCCGCGCGACTGGCTGTTCACCGACTTCACGTACGACAACCTGGGCATCCCCCGGAACGGCGAGATCGCGGACAACGCGGACCCCAGCTACTTCGACCTGGGTCTCTGCGCGCGGGCGGACATCGCCGCCAAGGTGCCGGCCGGCGTCGCCGATCCGGCCCAGTTCATCGCCTCGCTGTGCGGCGCGTTCAAGGTGCCCACTTTGCGAAACATCGCCCGGACGGCGCCCTACGGGCACAACGGCTATTTCAAGCGCCTGCGGGACATGATCGAGTTCTACGTCACGCGGGACACGAATCCCGAGCGCTGGTATCCCGCCGGCGACGACGGCCGCGTGCAGAAGTTCAACGACCTGCCGCCCGAATACCGCGGGAACGTGAACACCGAGGAGGTCCCGTACGATCGCCATCCAGGGGAATCCCCCAGGCTCGACGAGCGAGAGATCGACGATCTCCTGCAGTTCCTCGCCACTCTGTCCGACGGATACGACGACCGCCGGTGACGTCGCGTCAGCGGCCCGCGCGTTCCGGCGCCATGGCCCGATCCGAGATCGCCATCTCGTCGGCCAGGACGACGGGCTTGAACTGGTGGCGCGCGCTCAGCGTGAAGATGAGAACCGCGAAGGCCCAGGCCACCCAGAGACACCCGATCGCCAGGCCCAGCGGCGACAGGTTCGGGCCGCCCGTCTGCAGATCCGATCGGTAAATCCGGTCACCCGTGCTCATCCCATGTCCGATAACACCGGAAAGCCAGCGCGGCCAGAGGGGCCAAGGCCCTAACCCGGCGACGGCGCCTCGTCTAGAATCCAGGAATGGACATGGACCAGGCAGAGACGCTCCTCGCCGACGCCGAGACGGTGGCCTGCCTGCAGGCGCCCCTGCAGGAGGCCAAGGAGCTGCGCGAGGCCTGCCTGGCGGCCGAGATCCCCGTGCTGCTGGCGCGGGGGGCCTGCTGCGGCTCGGCCGGCTGCGGCTGCGCGCCCAAGATCGCTCTGCACGCCCGCGCCGAGGATGTGCCCCGGGTGGCGCGCGTGGCCCAGAACCGATGGCGGGAGATGGCGCTGCGCGAGGGCACCATCGACGAGGGGCACACGGCGGTCGCCCTCCCGGACGGCAGCGAGGCCCCCTGCCCCGCCTGCGGCACCGCCGCCCCGCTGGTCAGCGGCGCCTGCGCCGACTGCGGGCTGCAGCTGGAGTAGCGCCGCCCCGGGCGTGAGGGCGTGCTTCAGGCGCGTGGGATGAAGCGTCGCTGCCGCATCCACTTCGTCACGACCCACTTCTCGCCGCGCCGGACGGGCTGCCCGGCGTGCAGCGATTGCGGGTCCAGCTGGCCCTGCCGATTGGACGACTCGAAGTAGATCGCGTTTCCGGCATGGGGATGGACCGACCATCCGGCGCGCGGGAAGACCGTCTCGCCGCCTTCCTCGACGTCGGTCAGATAGACGAGCAGCGTGCTGATGCGCTGGCCGCTGCGCGCGACGGAGGCCTGATTGGCGGCGTTCGACGGGGCGACGAAATCGAAGTGCGGCGCGGTGGCGCCGCCCGGCCCGTAGCAGAGCACCTGCAGCCCCTCCCCGTTCTCGACGGGAAGTCGCATCAGCTCGGCGAACCGGCGGTCCAGGCGGCGGATGAGGTCGCTCTCGCCCAGGCGGAAGAACATCCCCCGGCTGTTGCGATAGCCCGCCACCACGTCCTGTCCCGTCTGTGGGTCGACGACCGTGGACGGCACGAGGCGCGGGCGCGCGAGCGCCACCAGCTGAGCGCATTCCTGGCGCGACATGACGGCGCCCAGCAAGGCCAGCGTCGGACTGGTGGCCCGGGCCAGCACGCGCACCGGGCCGTCCGAGGTGGGCAGCGTGGCCCCGGCGGCGATGAGCGGGGCTTCGCGAAGGAACAGCCCAGCGCCCTCCTCGACCACCAGCGTGTCGCGCGGCGTGGCCGCGCCCGCCCGACGCGCGCCGACGAACGCCTCCACCAGCGCGTGCGCGACGGCGGGTTGCATCTGCTCGTCGATCATCTTCTGGATCAGCGCAGCCGGCGCCTTACCGGCGTCGAGACCCTGGGTGAGCCAGTCCGCCAGCTCCGGCTGGAAGCGGACGACGGCGGTCACGGCGCGGCCGCCTGCGCGCCGACGCCGCCGGACTGGCGCTGAAGCAGATCGTTGGCGATCCAACCGGTGGGCGTGAGCGTGAAGCCCTCGACCAGCTCGGCCCTCCCCTCGCCCGCCAGCAGGCGCGCGACCGCGGGAAAGACGCGACCCAGGCGAGGATCGCGCGCCACGGCGGGCGCGTCGGCGTGGTACGTGTAGCTGACCAGCGCGGTGGTCGCCGCCCCGTCTTTCTGTATCTCCCAGCGCGCCACGCGATCCAGCGTCAGCGCCGCGAAGCAGAGGTCGGCACGCTCGGGCGCTTTCGCGTCGTCGGGCGCGGCGGGAAGGCGGGTGCCGCGGTCCAGGTACAGGCGGCGGCCGGCGCTGGTCAGGCGGTAGCGCCGCGCCTGAAACGGGGTTGCGGCGCCGCTCTCCCGCATCTGAATCAACGTCGAAGTGACCAGCCCCAGCTGTTCGAGGACCGGCAACTGGACCGCGTCGGCGGTCCCCTCGGCGCCCGCAGGTACGTCGATCGGCCAGCGCGAACGGCCGACGCACAGATCGCCGCGTTGCTCGAGATAGGCCCGCACACCGCGCTCGAAGGCGGCGCGCGTCGGGTCGGTTTTCACGCGGCAGGACGCCGCCACGGCCATCGAGCCGGCCAGAAGGAAGATCCACTTGATGAAGGTGTTGGTCATGGTGTTCGCCTTGAGTGGTCGCGGTCCGCTCAGTTCACGCAGCGCCCTTCGGCCGGTGGAGTCGCGGGCGGGCGGTATCCGTCCGTGAGCGTCTCGAGGAAACAGATCAAATCCTGCACGTCGCGCTCGCCCAGCGGCGGCTTCGCACCGCGCGCCCGTCCGTCGAGCGGCATCTGGCCGTCGATGTTTCCGCGATGCGCGGCCGGCAGGTCGTCGTACTTCTGGACGGTGCCCCCGACGTACTGCGTGGCGACGAGGCCGTAGGTCGGGAAAGAGCGATCCGGATGAGCCTTCGCGCGCCCGCCGACGGTCGGGTACCAGAGCTCGGGCCGCGTGTCCCGCGTCGCGTAGAAGCGCACGGCCTGTTCCAGCGAGTGGATGACCCCGTTGTGAAAGAACGACTGGCGGGTCGCGACGTTGCGCAGCGTGGGCGTCTTGAACAGGCCGCAGAATGCGTTGGTCCCGTTGCCGGGCAGATCGTCGCCCCGCGCCGGCCCGCACACCCCCAGATCGAAATGTCCGGCGTCGAGGTTGGCCGCCAGGGTCCGGTTGCGGGGGACGCCGATGGCTTCGTACGAGTAATCGGTGAACATGCCCGAGCTGCCGCCCAGCCCCGCCCCATGGTAGTGGCACGACGCGCAGTTGCCGCGCTGGGCGTCGACGAAGACCTTGTACCCCCGCGTCTCGGCAGCCGTGAAGGCGCCGCCGATCTTGTTGCCGGCGCGCAGGTCGAACTTGCTCGTGTAGGGATGAAAGCTGGCGTCCTCGCGCTGGAACGCCTCCAGCGCGCGCAGCGCGGCGGCGAACGCCCGCGCCGGATCGGCCCACGCCGCGCCCGGGAACGCCGCCTGGAAGCGATCCGCGTACGGCGCGGCCGCGATCTTGCGAACGACCTCCTCGGCGCTCGAGTTGGCCATCTCGGCAGGCGAGAGCAGAGGCAAGCGGGCTTGCTCGGCCAGCGTGTTCGCGGGCCCGTCCCACGCAAATCCGCCGCCCGGGCCCGGGGCGCTGATGCCGTCCGGATTGTCCAGCAGGTCGGCGTAGGCGGGCGTGTACTCCTTGTAGCGCAGCGACGGCACGGCGCGCGGCCCCTCGGTGCCTCCGTCGGCGCCGCCCAGCTGCACCGCGAGATCGTTGGGGGGGCCGTAGGCCCGCTCGGGATCGTGGCAGGTCGCGCATGACATCGCGCCGGTCGCCGAGAGCGAGCGGTCGAAGAACAACGCGCGCCCGACCTCGGCGGCCGGGCTCAGCCCGCCGGGCTGCGGCTGCGACGCCGCTGGAGCGGCCACCACGGGCGCCGCCCCGCCTCCGGCGCTGCCCGCCGGTCCGCACGCCGCGCCGAAAGCCACCAACCCAAACAGCCCGCAGCGTGTTCCGTTCATGACGCCAAGCCGCAACAAAGCCCGCGGTGGCCGCTATTTACGGCCGCCGCGGGCTCGGGCTCCGTGACGATTGCGTTACTTGATGGACCAGACGTTCGTCTGCGTCGCGTCGGGACCGACCTGCGGCGTCTGCGTGTCGTCGTCGGTCGTCTTCTGCACGTAGCTGGCCGGGATGACGAACGCGTGGTTCATCGGCCGGACCGAGTCGAAGTGCGTGTCGGCGCTGCCGGCAAACTCCGGCAGATTCAGGATGTTCTGCGCGATGAACTTCTCCGTGTACTTCGAACGGTTCATGTACGAGGCGTCCTTGCTCGGATCCGACAGCAGGAACATGTCCTGCAGCGTGCGGACGAACGAGAAGTGGCTGTACGCGTCCGTGTCCTTGACGCCCTTGGGCGCGTTGGGCTGGTTGGTGAGCACGATGAAGAAGCTCCGGCCGTGCCCCTGGTTGCCCGACGCGTACTGATCGATCGAGGTGTCGCGCGCGAACGCGCTGCCCGAGGGGACGAGCGGCGCGTTGGCCGCGGTCTTGCCCGCCTTCCACCCGCAGCAGGAGTTCAGGTTGGTCGTCGAGTTGCCCTCGTCGAACATCAGGACCACCGCCACCTTCTTCTGCTGGTTCTGCCACAGCGGCGACGCCTGGATCTTCTTCACCAGCTTGTCGACGTAGGCGTCGCCGCGGGCCAGGATGTTGCCACCCGTCGCGACCGGCACGTTGTTGGAGACGCTGCTGCAATCGCTGGCGGTCACCTTGGTCGTGGCCGGCGGGATCGTCCCCTGCACCGTGATGCCGTGCATGTCGTCGCACTGGTCGGGGATGACGAAGTTCAGCTGGCCGACGCCGCCCGAGGCGAGGTCGGTGCCGAACTGGTCGATGTCATACCCCGCAGGGACGGCGTAGGCCGTGCTGTTCAGGAGCGCCGCGTCCCACTGGCCGCCGCCCAGCGTCCGGTTGCTGTACTTGAACTCGGGCGCGCTTCGCACGTTCTGGTAGGCCATGCCCGGGTGGTGCTTGGTCTTGTACAGACCCGCCGGCAGCGGCAGCACCAGGCCCGGCGTGCCGATCGGCGACGTGTTGCCCGCCAGCGTGCCGGGCGCGTACACGTTGTCCAGCGCGGTCACCGCGCTGTCCGCCACGCTGTCGGTGCGGAAGTCCTGCCCGGGGTTCATCGACTCGCTGTAGGTGCGCCACGTCATCCCGGCCGCCGTCATGGCGTTGAACAGGTTCGGCCGCCCCACGATGTTGTGATTGGCCTTGCCCTGCGTGCAGGTCGCCGCGAAGGGCGACTTGGCCAGCCCTGGCTGGGTGTTCGTCGGTAGCGGCAGGTCCTGCGGCGCGTTCGCGCCCGTCGCGTCGCAGTTCCACTGCGAGTCGTCGACGATGCCCCAGTCGTCGGCCCCACCGAGCGCGGTGTAGTTCGGCTCGCTGGGGTTGCCGGTCGCGTAGTAGCTGGCCACCCAGTTCCCCGCGTGGAGGTAGCCGTTGATCTTGGGGGCATAGGCCGACCCCAGCATCGCCTGCGTCGACTTGTTCTCGAGCATGACGATGAAGATGTTGTCGTACCGCGGAATCCCCTCGACGTTGAACGCGGCCTGCTCGGCCTGGTGGAAGGTGATGGGCGCGCGGGTGTCGGGGGTCGTGGCCGTCCCGGGCGTCACGCCGGCAAGGCCGGTCAGCTCCGGATCGCCGCCCGGCACGGCCAGCGCGTCGGGATACAGGTCGCCGCGATCGAGCTTGGTGACCGCGTAGCTGAAGCGGCCCGCCAGGACGACCTCCTCGCGCAGCACCGCCGCCTTGTCTGGCCCGACGATGCCGTTCGGATCGGCGAGAACGTTGCCGGCCGCCACGCCCAGCTTGGTCGCCAGGTTCTGCTTCTCGGTCGCGTAGGTGGTGCCGTTGGCTTCCATCTGGCGCACGACCTCGGTCGACGCCGAGCTGATGACGACGTTGAGTCCCTGGGCCGTCAGCTGCGCGGCCGCCGTGCGAAACACGTTGCGCGACGCATTGACCGACCCGTTGGCCGTATTCACGGCGGCGGTGCCGATGTCGGCGATCACGGGCGCCGCGCTGGTCGTCGCCAGCTGGAAGTGCCCCGATCCGTCGGTCGTGGTCGACGGCTCGCCAGCCTCGCACTTGCCGTTGTCGTTGACGTCGGAGCAGACCGTCGCGCCGCGGTAATAGCCGCTCTGGACGGCCGGATCGGTCGCGCTGCCGGGGACCAGCAGCGAGCTGGCGACGACGCCTGCCACGCCGCCCGTGCAGGTGACTTGCGTCGTGACGCTCGGGGCGCAGCCGGCGGCGGCGTCCCCGTCCGAGACCGTCACCGTCACCGAAGCCGCGCCGGCCGTGAGGCAGGTGAAGGTTGGGGTCGGGCTGGTCGCGTTGTTGACGGTGCCGCCCGTCGCCTGCCACTGATAAGCGAGCTGGCTGGGACCCGAGTCGGCGTCGTGAGCGGTCGCGGCCAGCGCGATCGAGCCGCCGACCAGCACCTCGGCCGGGCTGGCCGAAACGCCGTCGATGCTGGGACAGACGTTCGTGATGCCGTTGACGGAGACCGATCCAGTCGTGGGCGCCTGGTGGCAGTCCAGCGCCACCGACACGGTCGTCAGCGCGCCGGCGGTGACGCTGAAGGTCCCCGAGCCCAGACACGTCGAGACGCCGTCGGTCGTCGTGCCGTTGAGCGTCAGCATGTACCCGTTGCCGGCCGGCAGTCCGCCGATGACGGTGGAGATCGTCGTCGAGCGCGAGACGTCGATCGACCCCGTCTTCGAGAAGCCGCCCGGTCCGGTCAGCGAATAGGTCAAGGTGTTGATCGTCAGACCGCCCGCGACCTGGAACGCGATCGTCGCGCTTCCGGTCCCGTCGTTCTGAACAGCCGCGGGACCGTTTCCGCGCGGGCTGCAGCTGATCCCCGATAGCGCGGTGAAGCCGCAGAACCCGAGCGCGAGCATGGTCATCTTACCGATCGAACTTTTCATCAATGCCTCCAGGTTGGCGCGCGCGAACCGTGCAAGGTCCGTTCCCATGCCGCGCAATCCCCGAAGGCCTGTTTTCGTCGACAGGATCGCGGTCTACGGGAACGCCGCCGATCTCGCCTGACCGAAAACCGGAGGTGGCCCACCGAGAATCGGACGATCGGACGCCCGTTGATGAAGCGCCTCCGGCCGTTGTCACCGGGCTGTCAGGAAGACGTCGCCGAGGCGAACCTGGCGCTGTCCTATCGTGCGCGGAGATGCGGCGACTCCCTCGGCTGAGCGCGACAGCGTTGACCGCCGCAACGGTCGCGTGCGCCGTCGCCGGATCATCGCGGGTCCGCGCCGCCACGCCAACCGAGCAGTTGAGCCTGCCGGCCCAGGTGGGCGCGCGGATCTTTTTCGACAAGTCGTTGTCCGCGTCCGGCCGGCTCGCCTGCGCGACCTGCCACGACCCCGCACACGCTTACGGCCCCCCGAACGACCTCGCCGTGCAGCTGGGCGGGCCCGACCTGTCGGTTCCGGGCACCCGGGCCGTCCCCTCCTTGCGCTACAAGGACTTCACGCCGCCGTACGCCGATCTGGCGCAGAACCCGGACGGCGTGAGCGCGCCCGGCCCCGGCGGCGGATTCACCTGGGACGGCCGCGCCGACACGCTCTCCGCGCAGGCGCAAATTCCGCTGCTCTCGCCGAACGAGATGGCGAACGCGTCACCGGCGGACGTGGTGGGCAAGCTTCAGAGCTCGGCGTATGCCGACCTGTTTCGCGCCGCGTTCGGCAGCGACGCATTCGCTTCGACGCCAGACGCCTTTCAGCACGCGCTGGACGCGCTGCGGGCCTACCAGCTCGAGGACGACGACTTCCACCCCTACACCAGCAAGTTCGACCTCTACGCCGGCAACAAGATCGGCGGGACGCTGACCCCGTCCGAAGAGCGCGGACGCGAGATCTTCGACGACCCGAACCGGGGCAATTGCTTCGCCTGTCACTACGCCGGAGCGGCCGCGAACGGCAGCAGTCAACTGTTCACGGACTTCAGCTTCGAAGCCATCGGCGTGCCGCGCAACGGCGAGATCCCCGCCAACGCAGACCCGACCCATTTCGACATGGGCATCTGCAGCCGGACCGACCACCCGCTCCCCGACAGCGCGCCACTTTGCGGCATGTTCAAGACGCCGACTCTGCGCAACGTCGCCATCCGCAAGGTCTTCTTTCACAACGGGCGCATGAAGTCGCTTCACGAGGCGCTGGAGTTCTACAACACGCGCGACACCCAGCCGGAGCGCTGGTACCCGACGGTGAGCGGCGTCGTGCAGAAGTTCGACGACCTGCCCGCGCAGCACCGGACCAACATCGACCCGCAGCTGCCGCTCGACGGACGCGCCGCCGGTTCGCAGCCGCCGATGTCGGAGCAGGACCTCGTCGACCTCGAGGCGTTTCTGGACACGCTCACGGACGCCGACGTCGCGAGTCAGGTGAGCGTACCGGCGGCCGTGCCCGCCGTCGGGACAGCCGCCGGGTGGCCGATGCGTACGCTCGTGCTGATGCTCGTCGGCCTCGGGATGTCCGGCGGCCGTCGCTCGCGCGGAACGTGGCGCCGTCGGAGTCCGTAGCGCGCCTCGAGCGCCTGGGTGGTCACGAGACGGAGACGGCGCGCGTCTCATCCAAATCGTCGTTGGACGTCGCTCGCGCCACGGCCTATCGTCCGCTGAGACGCTCACCTGGAGGGCACCATGGCCAGCAACGTGAAAGCGATTCCGGAGGGGTATCACTCGGTGACGCCATACCTGAGCATCAAGGGGGCGGCCGCGGCGATCGAGTTTTACAAGAAGGCGTTCGGCGCCACGGTCGAAGTCGTGATGGGGATGCCCGACGGCCGCGTCGGACATGCAGAGCTGAAGCTCGGCGACTCACGGATCATGCTCGCCGACGAGATGCCCGACATGCCTGACGCCGTCGCCCAGAGCCCGGCCACGCTGGGTGGGACGACGTTCGGCCTCAACGTGTACCTGCCCGACGTCGACACCCAGTTCCAGCGCGCCGTGGCAGCGGGCGCCACGGTCAAACGCCCCGTGAAGACGCAGTTCTACGGCGACCGCAGCGGCACCCTCATCGACCCCTTCGGCCACGCGTGGACGCTGTCGACGCACGTCGAGGACGTCTCGCCCGAAGAGATGAAGAGGCGCATGGCGCAGCTGCCGACCGGGTGACCGCGAAGAGCCACATGGCGCTCATGAGCGACAGAAGCTGGAGCGACTGGATCGCCGCGTACGCCGAGAGCCACCGCCACCCGGTCAACCGCCTCTGCCACACGGTGGGAATCCCCATGATCGCGCTGGCGGTCGCGCTGTTCGCGGCGGCGCCGCTCGCCCACCGGCTCTGGGTGCCGGCGGCGGCGCTGTTCGCCGTCGGGTGGGTGTTCCAGTTCGTGGGACACGCCTTCGAGCGGAAACCGCCCGAGTTCCTGAGGGACTGGCGGTTCTTGTTCGTGGGCCTCCGGTGGTGGGCGGCGAAGCTGCGCGGAAAAGCCTGACGGAGCGCCCTCGCCGGCCGGCGCTCCGGAAACGCCGGCCAGCCAGATCTGCCAACTCTTTTCGAGAAGATTGAACCCCGGTGAGCCCCTTTGGAGGGCGCGCCGGCTCAGGACCAGGACCCGCCCGGCGCAACAGGGGACGACGAATGAGCGAACTTGCGACGGGCCGACCTCCACAGTGGGGCTCCCGGTGATTTTGCGTTTCGTTCGCGCCCACTTCCTTGGCTTGGTCGGCCTCACCGTCCTCGCCGGCTGCATGGGCAGGATCGGTCCGGGGTCATCGGGGACGGGCGCCGCGAGCGGCGCGGGGGTGTCGTCCGGGACGGGCGGCAACGGCCCGGCCAACGGCACCGGCGGCGTTGCCGTGTCGACCAGCCCGTACATGCCGGCGCGCGTCCGGCGGCTCACCAACGCCGAGTACGACGCGTCGGTGCAGGCCTTGCTAGGCACCACCACGGTTCCCAGCGTGACCTACGGGTTTCCGCCGGACACGCGCCAGGGACCGGCGGGCGCGCCCGCGGGCGCGGCTTTCACCGTCAACGACGCGCAGCGAGTCGACCCGGTGCTGGCGGACAAGCTCGACACGGCGGCGCAGGCGCTGGTCACCGAGGCTCGCGGCAACGGCAAGCTGGCGGCGCTCTCGCCGTGCGCGAACGCGGCCTCGGGCGGAGAGGACTGTGCCCGGGCCTTCGTCCAGAGCTTCGGGTCGAAGGCGTACCGGCGGGCGCTCGGCAACGACGAGATCGCCGGACTGATCTCGGGGCCGACGTCCGTCTATCACGTCGGCGCCGACGGCTACACCTACGCCGACGGGATCGACCTTCTCACACGTGTGTTGCTGCAGTCGGCAGGGTTCCTCTATCTGACCGAGCTCGGGGATCCGGGCGCCGCGGGGTCGCCGCTCACCATGACCGGCAACGAGATCGCCAGCGCGCTGGCGTACCTGCTCACGTCCGGCCCACCCGACGACGCGCTGCTGACCCAGGCGGCCGCCGGGGCGCTCGCCACCCCGGACGGGCGCGAAGCGGAGGCCCGGCGGCTCCTGGCCACGCCGGCGGGTCACGCGCGCCTCGTGCGGGTCGTGCGTGAATGGCTGGGCGTCGAGGACGTCGCCCACCGGGAGAAGGCGTCCAGCGTCTACCCCGACTTCTCCGGCGTCTCCCAGTCGATGGAGAACGAGAGCCGCGCCTTCGTGGAGGAGGTCTTGAACAACTCCACCGGATCGCTGACCGAGCTGCTGACGGCCGACTGGACCATCGTCGACGCCCCCCTGGCCGCGGTCTACGGCGTGAGCGCCGCCGGAGCCGGCCAGCGAACCTCCCTGGCCAGCGTGCCGCGCCGCGGGATTCTGACCCAGGGCGCCTTCCTGTCGGTGTTCGCGACCAACAACGGGAGCCACCCCGTCTATCGCGGCGTGGCCATCATGCGGCGCATCGCCTGCCTGCAGGTTCAGGATCCGGGCGCGCTGGGGATCGTCGTCAGCTTTCCCGCCGCGGACCCGACGAAGACCACGCGCGAGCGCTTCGAGTCGCACGCCGCCGACGCCGGCTGCGCGAGCTGTCACAAGTCGATCGACTCGTTCGGGTTCGCGCTCGAGGAATTCGACGGGATGGGCAAGCTGCGGACCACGGACAACGGAAAGCCGGTCGATTCGAAGGTCACCATCAGCGTCGGCTCGGACCTCGACGGCACCTACGCCGACGGACCGGCGCTGGCCAGCGCGCTGGCGGCGAGCCCGGCCGTGAAGACCTGTCTGGCCCGGCAGATGTTCCGCGGCGTCGCCGGCCGCAGCGACGGAAGCATCCAGGGCACCGAGGACGACTTCGTCAACACCTGGAAGCAGCTCCCCGCGGAGCACCAGGACCGCCCGGCGGACGTGCTGGTCGCCTGGGTCCGCAGTCCCGGATTCGTACAAAGGAGGACGCCGTGAGCGCGAGACCCGCCCCGCGCAGCCGTTCCCGCCGGTCGTTCCTGAAGGCGGTCGGGCTCGGGGCCACGGCCCTGCCGTTCTACCGCCTGCTCGAGGACTCGTTCGCGCAGGCCGCCGGTGAGCCCCTGCCTCTCAAGCTGATCACCATCTCGGCGCCGCACGGCATCGCCGCCGAGTACTGGAACAGGCGCAGCCCGGACGCCCCCGCCATCAGCGCCGGGGGTCTGTCGTTGCAGGGCACCGACACCGAGACCAGCTTCGACATCACCTATCCGAACTGCTCGCTGCAGCCGTTCGACGACGCCGCCACCTACGGCAAGAGCTTCAAGGACCGCCTCTTGACCATCGAGGGGCTCGACCTGGCCGCCGACGGTCACGACGCCGTCTCCGCGATCCTCACGGGCAGCCCGCTCAACAACGGCACACCCGCCAACTCGTCGCTGGATCAGTTCCTGGCCGTGGAGAAAGGGCTGGGCATGTCCACGCGGCGGAGCAACGTCGTGCTTTGCGTGGGCGACAACGGGATTCACGCCGCCAACACGCTCTCGTACAGCGCGGGCGGGGTGGGCGTTGGCAAGATCATCTCCCCGTACGACGCCTTCGACTTCCTGTTCAGCGGCTTCGTCCCGACGGGTGACGCCGCCGGCGCGGACGCGGCGAAGCGGCGAAACGCGCTGGGGCAGAGCGTGATCGACTACGTGCGGGCCGACGTCACGCGCTTGCGGGGACGACTCGCGCCCGTCGAGCAGCAGAAGATGGATCAGCATCTCGCGTCGCTGCGCGATCTCGAGAAGTCGTTCAGCACGATGTCGTCCTCGGGCGCCTCCTGCATGGCGCCGGCGCGGCCGGCCGCGGGGGCCTTCCCCAGCGACGTCAACCAGCTGCTCCGGTTCAACGGCGGCGAGCCCACGTTCGACGCCGTGACCACGTTCTTCATCGATTTGCTGGCGCAGGGGTTCGCTTGCGACATCAGCCGCTTCGCCACGCTGGTCATGAACGATCTCCCCTGGGACGTGGCACACAACGCCAGCACGGACGCGCTCGGGCTGGGCCTGCCCTCCGACTTCCACAACCTCGTCGCCCACAAGTACGCGCCGCCGGGCTACGACTGGCAGGGCAAGCTCGCGCAGCAAGGGGACGAGTCCACCTGGCTGCCGCTGGCCAAGTACAACAAGTACGTCTACGGCAAGGTCGCGCGCCTCATGCAGAAGCTCGACGGGCTCGGGGCGCTCGACAGCGTGCTCATCTACGTCACCAGCGAGATGGGCAACCCCAGCCTGCATTCGTCGGCGACCGTGCCGACGGTCCTGGCGGGTGGGAAGAACGTCCCGTTCCGTTTCGGGCGCCGTCTCAAGATCACCCCCGACTGCGCGCCGCCCAACGACTCCTGCAGCGCCCACGACGTGAAGTTCGCGAGCGGCGCGAACAATCACCTGCTGGTCTCGATCGCGCAGGCGTTCGGCGTCGACGTGACCAGCTTCGGCAAGGGCTCCGACCCCGCCTTCACGACCGGGCCGCTCGCCGGCCTGACCTGACGGACGGAGCGCGCGGACTGCACGCCCGGCCGCCCAACGCGTTCAGGGCGACGCCATCTGGTAGAGCCCGAGCTCGGAGATCGCCGGCGCGCCGCGCGCCGCGGTGATCACCAGCGCCACCGCGTCGGCGGTGACGGGGTCGACCTGAAAGAGCTTCCGCTCGCCGATCGCCGTGCCGGACGCGACCGTGGTCCAGGCGCCGTTCACGCGGGCGTCGACGTGATACTGCGTCGTCCGCTCGCCGAGCGCGATCGGTTCCTGCAGGCTGATCAGAGCGAACGCGCGCGTGCCGTCGAGCGAGACCTCCAGGCGGGCGCTCCGCGCGCCTGCGGCGGCTGCCCAGTAGGTCGTCGGGTTGCCGTCGACGGCCGAGGCGGCTTGATAGGCCGGGCCGCCGTCGAAGGTCGAATCCGCCGTCGACGGGCGCCCCTCCGCCAGGTTCGCGCGGTACAGCGCCGCGACGTCCGCTCCGAACTGGCCCAGCGCCGCGACGTCCGGGTCCGGCAGCAGACCGGCGGTGTTGGGCGGCACGTTCAATCGCATGACGCTGTTGCGCCCCACGGCGTTCATGTACATCGTCACCAGCGTGGCCGGCGGCTTCAGCTGACTGTCTTCGGCGGCGTGCCAGAACCAGCTCGGGCGAATCGACGACGCCGTCTCGGCAGGGATCCAGGTGCGCGCCGTGGGGGCGTCGCTCGGCGTCTCCACGCTGGAACGATCGGCGACCGGTGACGAATCGAAAAAGGCGTGCACGTCGTTGGCGGTCGTCGGCGGGAGGTTCGCCATCTCGAGCAGGGCGTTCGGCTGCAGCCGATGGACCAGGTCGTGAATGGCCACCCAGTCCAGGTTCGGCGCGCTCGGCTGCTGCCACATCCAGATCTCGTCGACGGCGCCGTAGCTGGTCAGCAGCTCGGTCAGCTGGCACTGGAACACCGCCGCATAGGCGGGAGTCCCGTAGGTCGGCTCATGGTTGTCGAGCGGCGACAGCGCCAGCGCGACCCGCACGTTCGCTTCCCGCGCGGCGTCGACGAACTCGCGCACCACGTCGCCCTGCCCGCCGCGGAACGGGCTCGCCGCGACCGAGTAGCTGGTGCACTTCGTCGGCCACAGGCAGAAACCGTCGTGATGTTTCGCCGTCAGCATCGCCTGGCGAAAGCCCGCTCCCCGCAGCGCAGTCATCCACTGCCTGGCGTCGAGCGCCGTCGGGTTGAAGAGCGAGGGGCTGTCGGTGCCGTCGCCGATCTCCTTGCCCGTGAACGTGCCGAGCCCAAAGTGCAGGAACGCCGACAGCTCCTGCGTCTGCCAGGCGAGCTGGGCCGGTGAGGGGATCGGCGGCACCGGCGTCGGGCTGGGTGCTCCGCTCAGCACCGGCCCGGTCTTCTCGCAGGCCGCTCCCGCGAGCCCGACGAGCAGCGCGCACGCGCTCAGGATCGACCGGCGGCGACGCTGAGCCAAGGGCGCGCAGGAGAGGCGCGTGCGGGACGCCGTCACGTTGCCCCGCTTCACCGCAGCACGACGCCCGCGCTGACGCCCGTCCACCACCCCACCGCGTCGACGTCGCCGCCGCCCCCGCTGACGGTTCCGCGCACGCCGAGCAGATGCACCCCCGCCGACAGCGCCAGCACCGGGTGCACGCGCGCGCCTGCCCAGCCGCCGAGCTGGACGCCGACCTCGGGGCCGAGAAACGCGCCCTGCTGCTGGGTTCCGCTCGCCGCAGCCCCGCTGGCGGTCCCGGTCATCCAGACGTAGCCGGCGCGAAGTCCCGCGGTGACGGCCGGGCGCAGCCAGGCATCCCGCCGCCGCGAGAGCCCCACGGCCGCCGACGCGCTGGGCATGATCACGGACACCGTGCCGGCGGCCCGATCCAGCACCCGGTAGTCCGCGACGCCGTCCGCGCTCAGGAACAGCCGGGGCGTCAGCCAGACCGCGACGCGCGCGCCGCCGCCGAACAGCACGTCGCCGCTCGACAGCACGTGCGCGTCGAACACCGCGGCCGCCTCGATCGCCCGGCTGACCACCGCCGCCCGCGCCGCTTCGCGCGCGGGATACGGCGCGGCCGTGGCGCGGACTTTCGGGCGTGGGTTGGTCTCCAGCTCCGACCAGCTCGCGGCGACCAGCTCGGCGATGGCCAGCGCCAGCAACCTGCCGCGCTCGCCGGGCGGCGCGTCGGTCAAGGCGATCGTCCGCTGCAAGGACTTGCCGGTGATCGGATCATCGACGTCCAGCCTCGCGTCTCCGCTGCCGCACGTGGCGATCACGCGCGTGACCAGTCCGCCCGTCGCGTCAGCGGCGGCCTCCAGCAGCGTGGCGCGCAGCTCGACGGCCGCGATGCGACGCACCTCGCGAGCCAGCGACGCGTCGCAACCGGCGACCGCGATGGCCACGCGGGGCCGCTCGATGCCCAGCGAGCCCTCGGCGCGCGCGACGGCCGCCGGCGCGAGCGCCAGCGCCAGCACACAGATCAGTCGAGGCCGCCGAATTTCGACACCGCCGTCGTACGCCTTCCGCCGGGATAGAGCCGCCGATAGGTCAACGCCAGCTCGCGGCTTCGGGTCGCGTCTCCGGCGCGTGAGGCCGCCTCGACCTGGCGCGCGAGCGCGTCCTCGGCCAGCGGCCCCCCCGCCGCGCGCGCGACGCCGAAGGCTTCGACGGCTTCCCGGGGCCGCCCGAGCTCGTCGAGCAAGACACGCCCCAGGGTGAACGCGGCGACGCCTGCCGCCGGGTCGCCCGCGTGCGCGCGCACCACGCGCTGCAGGTACGGGACCGCCTCGGCGGGATGGCCGCTGAGGCGCGCGGCGTCTGCCGCCAGCAGCAGATCGGAGGTGTCGTCGCGGACGGCGCCGGGACCGGCGTTGCGAAGCGCCCGGCGGGCCTCCTGGTAGGCGCCCCGTTCGGCCAGTGGCCGCCACGAGGACGCAGCCAGTCTCACCGGCGCGCGAGCGGGCTCCCCGTCTGCCGCCGCCGCCAGCGGCACCCGCAGCGTCGCGCCGGCGGCGAGCTCGGTGTCGGTGCCGGGCGCGCGCACCCGCACCCGCCCCTCTTCGACGGCGACGTCCAGCCGGTCCGGCCCCATGTACCGGACCGTGAACGCCGTCCCCAGGTCTTCGATCGAGACCGGCCCGGCGGTGACCACGAACGGGCGCCGCCCGTCGTGCGGGACCGAGAACCGGGCGCCGCCCGCGCGCAGCTGGAATCCACGGCCCTGTCGATCGGGCAGCGGCTCGAGAACGGTATCCGTCGACAGAGTCGTGACGACGACGGGCTCGGGGGCCGCGGGGCGCGGCGCGGCGACGGCCTCGACTGGCGCCATGGGCGGCGGCGTGAAGCGGCGCCGGACCAGCAGCCCCAGCGCGCCGACGATGACCAGCCCCACGGACGCCGTCGCCAGCGTCGCGCGAAGCGTGGCGCGCCGCCGCTCGGACCGGCGCGCGATCGCGTCCTTGACGGCTCGCGACCGGTCGGGAGTCCACCCGGGATCGACCCTCTCGCCCAGCTCACGCCAGATCCGATTACTCATCTCGGAACACCTCGTCGATCACGCTCTTCGCCGCGGTCAGGCGCCGCTTGGCCGTCGCGAGGCTGCACCCACAGGCCAGGGCGACCGCGTTCAGCGGTTCGCCCTCGAGGTAGCGGAGCGACCAGGCGAGACGCTGCTCGGTGGGGAGCTGTTCGAGAACCTCGTAGAGCCGGATCAGCACCGCGCGCTGCTCGGCGGTGGCGGAGGAGACCGGGACGTCGTCGCGCCGCGATCGGCCGAGGAAAACCTCACGGAATCGGCGCCGGCGCAGGCGGCGCCGGACCACGCGCGTCGTCACCGTCGCCAGCCAGCCACGCGCCTGGATCAGATCGACGATGCGGGTCAGCCGGCGGGAAGCCAGCCAGAACACGTCCTGGACCACATCGTCCACCTCGGCGTCACCCGAGCCGAGCAGGCGCGCCGCGAGCCGCGCGACGTAGGCCCCGTAACGCGCGAACAGCTCGTCGAACGCCACGCGACCGGCGGCGGACGGCTCCGCCGGCACGGGGGCGAGACGTAGGTGCGGGCTGGGCATCCGTGAATAAGATGGCACGCTGACGCGAATCTGGCTCACCGAGCCGCTGGTTTCGAGCCTTCGTCTGGCCAGGGGCGTCACGACGGGGCGAGCCGGCGCGCCATCTCGCGCGCCGGGACCAAATCGACATGAACCGTGAGCCGTTTCGCGGCGCGACGGTCATTTTCGAATCGGACATGAATCGCCCATGCAGACTGCTGTCCGCGGTGCTGACGTCCTGGGCCGGCGCCTCGGCCGCGCAGACGCAGCCGAAAAGTTACACGCCGGACTGGTCGTCGCTGGATCAACACCCGCCCGCGCCCGATTGGTTCAAGGACGCCAAGCTGGGGATCTGGTTCCACTGGGGGGCCCACACGACACCGCAGTTCTACGGCGAGTGGTACCCGCACTACATGTACGACAAGAGCAACGGCGGCGGCGTGTATCAGCACCACCTGAGCACCTACGGCGATCCGTTCGCCGGCTGGCCGTACGACAAGTTCATCACGGGCGCCACCGACAAGAACGGGCACTTCGTGCAGTTCGCGCCGAAGCTGGTGTCCGACGGGGGGCAGTGGGATCCCGACGCGTGGGCGCAGCTCTTCGTGAACGCGGGCGCGCGCATCGTCGGCGTGCAGATGGAGCATCACGACGGCTTCGCGATGTGGGACAGCAAGGTCAACGAGTGGAACTCGTCGTCGCTGGGGCCAAAGCTGAACCTGGCCAAGCTGCACGTCGACGCGTACCGCAAGAAGGGGCTGAAGATCATGGCGGCCTTCCACCACGCCTACAACTTCCAAGGCTACTGGCAGAACGTTCCCCACCAGACCGATCCCAGCCTGCAGAAGCTGTACGGCCAGCTGAGCGCGGCGGCAGAGAATCAGCTCTGGCTCGACGAGCTGAAAGAGGTCGTCGACGAGTTCCAGCCGGACATGGTCTACCAGGACTCGTTCACGCCGCAGATCGTCCTGATCTCGGCGACGCTGATGCAGTTCGCCGCGTACTACTACAACGCCGCGCTGTCGTGGAACAAGGAGGTCGTCGAGACGTACAAGGACGGCTACGACAACAAAGGCGAGGTGTACGACTACGAGCGGGGCGGGCCGGCCGACATCGCGAACCCTTACTGGGCGACGGACGACACCGTCGGTCCGAACACGTGGGGCTACGTGGTCGGAATGACGTACTACTCGCCGACGGCGATCATTCACCAGTTCATCGATCGCGTGAGCAAGAACGGGAATCTGCTGCTGAACGTCTGCCCGACGGCTGACGGCACGATCCCAGCGGAACAGCAGAACATCCTCGCCGAGCTCGGCAAGTTCCTGAAGCAGATGGGCACGGCCATCTACGAGACGCGCGCGTGGCAGGTGTACGGCGAAGGGCCGACCAAGATGGGCGGCTGCTCGATCTGCGCGCCGGCGGCGGGGACGGCGCAGGACGTCCGCTACACGGCGTCGAAGGACGGTGACGCCGTCTATGCCATCCTGCTGGGCTGGCCCGGCGGTGGCAAGCAGCTGACCCTGACGGCCGTGACGCCCAGCCGGTTCGCGTTCGGCGCGGGCAAGGTGTTCCTGTTTGCGCCGGTGGGCGGTTCGCCGATCGCGCTGCAGGCGACCCAGGACGGCGGTGGCCTCCACGTGGCGCTGCCGAGCACGCAGCCGTACACGGCGGTCGCGTACGCGATGAAGATCAGCAAGAGCGGCGCCGCACCCGGACCGACGCCGTGGTTGGACGCAGGCGGCGCCGGTGGCGCGACGGGCGTCGCCGGGGCCGGGGGCGGCAGCTCTGGCGTCGCCGGCAACGGCGCCGGTGGCGCGGCCGGGTTC
>CAZPUH010000849.1:0-6971 GCA_964589215.1 uncultured Myxococcales bacterium
TGCCAGACCGCAAGTCCGAGGGGCAGTCCGGGAAGAGCAAGAAGTCGGCGCGTAAGCCGAGCGGCACCCCGCGCAAGCGGCGCGGGGTCAAGCTGCGGCCGACCGAGCTGGGCGCGACCGAGCTGGCGGTCGACGCGCCTCCGGCCGAGATCGCGGCGCTGGCGGACGGGATCCGCGCCGACGGTGGCGCCGTGCTGGCCACCTACCGGGAGCCGCTGGGCGGGCACGTCCTGCTCTTCGCGGCGCTGCCGCTTCACAAGGTCGCCCCGACGCCGTTTCAGCGCGACATCTCGGACGCGCACGTCCGCCGCCTGACGCAGGCGATGGACAAGACCAAGCGCTTCCTGGATCCGATCATCGCCGTGCGGGAGCAGACGGAATCGGCGTCCTACTGGACCCCGAACGGGTACCACCGCCTGACGGCCCTCAAGGAGCTGGACGCCAAGACGGTGCTCGCTCTGGTCGTCCCCGAGCGGGAGGTGGCCTACCAGATCCTGGCGCTCAACATCGAGAAGGCCCACAACCTGCGCGAGAAGGCGATCGGCGTGCGGCGCATGTACGAGGACCTGGTCGGCATGCCGGAGACGGGCGGCCCAGCGACCCAAGGGAACAACGAGGAGAGCTACGCGCTGGAGTTCGAGGAGCCGGCGCTGGCGACGCTCGGCTTCGCGTACGAACCGCGCGGCCGACTGTCGGGCGGGGCCTACCACCCGATCCTGCGCAAGGCCGATCGCTGGCTACCGGGGCGCCTGAAGGACGCGCTGCCGGAGCGGCGCGCCCGAGCGGCGCTGCTGCTGGAGTACGACGACGCGGTCAGCGCGGCGGTCGCGGCGCTGAAGGCGCGCGGGTTCAACAGCCCTTACCTGCGTAACTTCGTGGTGGCCCGCACGAACCCGCTCCGCTTCATCAAGGGCGAACCGCCGCCGGTGGAGGAGCTGCTGCGCACGATGACCAAACGCGCACGCGGGATGGATCCGGCGAAGATCAAAACCGAGGACGTCGCGCGCAGCGGCGGCCCGGCGGAGGCGGTCGAGTGATCGAGACGGTCCCGCGCGCCGTCATCTTCGATCTCGACGGGACGCTGGCCGATTCGGCCCTGGACTTCGACGCCATCCGCGCCGAGATCGGCCTCGAGCCGGGGCTCCCCATCCTGGAACAGCTGGCCGGCGCCGATTCAGACACCTGCGCGCGCGCCGAGGTCATCATGCGCCGTCACGAGCGCGACGCCATCGCGGGCGCGCGGCTCACCGACGGGTGCGCCGAGCTGCTGGCGCTGCTGGCAGCGCGGCGGACCCCGATCGGCGTCCTGACCCGCAACATCCGGGAGGTCGTCGAGACGTTCGCCCGCACGTTCGGGTTCGCCTTCGACGCCGTCTACACGCGCGAAGACGGCCCACCCAAACCGTCGCCCGCCGGCGTGCTGGCCCTGTGCGCGAAGCTGGGGGCCGCCCCCGCCGAGACACTCATGGTGGGCGACTACAAATTCGACGTCCTGGCCGGCCGCCGCGCCGGCAGCCCGACCGTCCTGCTCCACCCCACTCCCCTCTCACCCACCGAACACGAAGCCTGGGGCTCCCCCGACCTCACCATCCCCTCCCTTCGCGCCCTCCTCCCCCTCTTCTCCTAACCCGCCCCCGCCCCCGTCCTCGTCCTCGTCCTCGTCCTCGATCCGACCGCCGCTCTACTTCAGCGCCGCGAGCAACTTCGGCAACGCACTGGCGAACTGCCCCTTGGCCATCACCTCCGCGCCTTGCGCGCGGGCAGCGTCCATCACGTCCGTGCGCTCGTGGTCGACGAAGCCGACCGTCCGCGGGCGGGGAGACAGCGCCCGCAGGGCCTCCAGCGCCGCCGCCGCGGCCGGCAGCCGCAGGTCGACGACGGCCAGCTTGGCGCCGCGCGCCGCCTCGATGAAGGCCGGCACCTCGCGCGCCGCCTGCACGGTGAGCCCGCTGGCCTTCGCGGCCTCGCGCACCTTGGACGTGAACAGCATGTCCTGAATCAGGTACGCGACGTCGGGCATGAGGCGGGCGTGGTGAAGAGAAAGATCATGGCCCCGAGCACCCGGTCGGCTGGTTACCGTTGCTCCCTTCCGGGCCTGGCGGGGTTCGCCGGCGTTCCGTCGCCCGGGACCGCCCTCTATGTGTCACAGAACGCGCCCGAGATCTAGTGGTTAGACCCAGCCGATAGCCCAGCTCGACCGCCGCGTGATAGATCACCGGTCATGCCCAGCGACCGCAAGCTCGAGGTCGGCACCGCCGCGCCGGCCTTCTCTCTGCCCGACCAGGACGACAAGACCGCCAAGCTGTCCGACTACAAGGGGCAGTGGCTGGTCCTGTACTTTTACCCGAACGACGACACGCCCGGCTGCACCACCGAGGCCTGCGACTTCACGAACGGGCTGAAGGACTTCGAGAAGCTGGACGCGGCCGTCGTCGGCTGCAGCCCGAACACGACCGAGAGCCACCGCAAGTTCATCGCCAAGTACAAGCTGAAGGTGCGGCTGCTGAGCGACCCCGAGCACAAGGCGATGACCGCCTACAACGCCTGGGGCGAGAAGGTCCTCTACGGCAAGAAGAGCGTGGGCGTGATCCGCTCGACGGTGATCATCGACCCGAAGGGCAAGGTCGCCCACCACTGGGCCACCGTGAAGGCCGCCGGCCACGCCGACGCGGTCCGCGAAAAGCTGAAGGAGCTGCGCGCCGCCGCCTGATCGCCCCCCCCCGCGCGATCAGCGCGCGACGCTGTCGGGGAGCTCGTTGACGTCGCCCGGCTCGAACGGGAAGGGTCCCGACAGGCGGTCCGCGATCTCGCGGATGCCGGCCTCCAGCCCGCCGGTCAGGTCGCCGGCGCGGAACCGATCGAGCAGCCGGTCGACGACCGCCCCCCAGAACGCCGGGTCGACCGCGCCGTGCGCCGCCTCGTCGGCGATGACGGCGCAGCGCCGCCCCAGGGGGGCGACGAAGATCAGAACGCCGTTGCGCCGCTTGGTGCGGTGAATCCCGAGCCGCTGAAACGTCCTTTCCGCGGCCCGGCGGACGTCGTGCCCCAGAAAAAAACGGGCCACGGCGACCCGCAGCTCGCCCGAGGTGCGCGCCTCGGCCGCCCGGATGGCCGCTTCCACGCGCGCGCTGTCGATGCCCTTCATCGCCACCCCCTCACCACGATCCCGAGGCGCCGCCGCCGCCCGAGCGGCCACCGCCGCCCGAGAAGCCACCGCCGCCGCCCCCTCCCCAACCGCCGCCGCCGCCCCAGCCCCCGCCACCGCGCCCGGAGCCGATCATGGTGGTCAGCAGCCAGGCCAGGCCGGGGTGGGTGACCGCAAACCCCAGGACCAGCACCAGCAGCAGGCCCAGCCCGATGAAGCCGACCAGCAGCTTCCCGAACGAGACCTTCTGGGCCGGCGTTTCGTCGACGGCGGGCTGCCCGGTCTGCCCCGGCTGGCCGGCGCCCCCCAGCGTCGCGAGGATGCCGTCGACGCCGTCGCGAACGGCCCCGTCCCGGTCGCCCGCCTGGATGCGGGGGACGATCTTTTCCCGGATGATCCGCGACGCGCGCGTGTCCGGCATGACCGGCTCCAGGCCGTAGCCGACCTCGATCCGCACGCGGCGGTCGTCGCTGAACACGAAGAGAACGACGCCGTCGTCGATGCCTTTGCGGCCGACGCGCCAGCGCTCGAACGCCTTGACCGCCCAGTCCTCGATCGGCACGCCGCCGGTCGTGTGGTCGATGTAGACCAGCACCTGATGCCCGGTCTCGTGAGAGTAGGCCTCCAGCTTGCGGTCCAGATCGTCGGTGGTCGCCTGCCCCAGGAACCCGGCGCGGTCGGTCACCCAGCGCGTGGGCGCCGCCGGGATGGGCGTCTCGGCGTGCGCGGCGGCCGCGCCGGCCAGCAGGCCGGCCAGCAGCAGCGCCGGGCCGAGAGGGCGTCGTTTCAGAACTGCACCTTGGGCGCCGTGGCGGCGCCGGCCTGCGCCTGGAAATAGGCCTTCTCGGCGAACCTGTGGCCGAACATCTTGGCCACGACGACCGTCGGAAAGCTGTCCCTGGCGGTGTTGAAGGCCTGCGCCGCTTCGTTGAAGCGCATGCGCTCGACCGCGATGCGGTTCTCGGTGCCGGCGAGCTCCGCCTGCAAATCCCGGAAGTTGGCCGTGGCCTTCAGGTCAGGGTACTGCTCGGAGACGACCAGCAGGCGCGAGAGGGCCGACCCGAGCTGGTCCTGCGCCTGCTGGAACCGCTGCAGCCCAGCGGGATCGCGGGGCGCCGCCAAGGGCAGTTGCCCCACGCGGGCGCGCGCCTCGGCGACCGCGAGCAGCGTGCTCTTCTCGAAGTCGGCCGCGCCTTTGACCGTCGCGACGAGGTTCGGGACGAGATCGGCCCGTCGCTGATACACGTTCTCGACCTGCGCCCACTGCGATTGAACGTCCTGCTCGAGCCGGACGAGCTTGTTGTAGCTGCCGGCGATCACGTAGGCGCCCAGGAGCACCACCACGACGGCGCCGGCCGCCGCGATCTTGAGCGCGCTGTCACTTCTCTTGTCGTAGGTCATGTCGTCACCTCGTCGATCTGCCGACGGCGATCAGAAACCGAACGATCTGCTGCGGAGAGGCCGCTGGCAGGTTCGTTCTCATCGTGCCGAAGCAAACTGCACGGCCTGTACCAGCGGCGGAAGCCCGCCGCCAGGGCGACCGGGCTGCCCGGCGTTTCGTGCGCCGCAGGCGCGAAGGGGCGCCCCGGCGAGAAAGAATTGGGCGCGACGACGCCCACGCGCGGCGAGTGGTCCTCGAGGTGCCTCCGCGATGGGGTCGCCGCAGCTTCTGCGCCAGTCAAGGAGGCGCCGCAAGGTTTGCGGCCTCAGCGGCAGCCGCGGCAGGATCGCGCGCCGCCATCCGGCGGCGGCGAGGGACACGGACGGACCGCGAGCCGGTCCGTGACCTCGCGAACGCCTCGTGTCCCACGCACCGCGCCGAGGACGGCGGCCTTTTCGTGGGCGCTCTCGACGCTTCCGGAGACCTCCACCGCCCCCCCGCGGGCGTGAAGCTCGACGCGCGACGCCTCGCGGGTCGCGTGCCGCTCCAGCGCCCGCTCGACGGCGGTGCGCACCTGATCGAGCTCGAGCGCCTCGGCAGGATCGACGACGATGTGATTGAGGACGCGACGGACGCTCATGAGGTGAGCGACGGCCGCCTCGGCGTCGGCGCGCTGGGTCCAGTGCGGCACGCTGCCCTCCAGCGTCACGACGCCGTGCGAGACCGTCGTCGTGACGAGCTCCTCGGGGACGCGGCTGTCCCACTCGAGCGCGCGTCGAACCGCCTGAGCGATCTCGGCGTCGGTGCGCCGCGCATCACCGGGGACCTGCACGACGAGATCGTTCGCGACGTCGCGCACGGAAGCGACCCTGTGAGCGGCTTGCTCCGCGGCGCGCGCCTTCGCCCAATTGTCGACCGTCCCCACGAGGGTGACGACGCCGTTCTTCACGAGCACGCCGACCTCCATGGGCGACACGCGCGTGTCCCATGCCAGCTCGCGCAGCACGTCTTGCTGAATGTCGGGATCGATCTTCCTCGTCATATGGCACCCAGTCCTTGGCCGCCGCAATCCGGCGGCACGAATGCGTCACGTTCCGTAGGACCAACCCAACTCGGCCGGGACCCGGATCTCGTCGCCCAGGAAGACGCCACCGACGTCGAGATCCTGATTCCACCGCAAGCAACTCGGCTGCATCTCTGGTGCCACGCCGTCAGAAGCCCGCGACGGCCAAGATGAAGCGGAACCCGTTGTCGGGCGCATAGACGAGCTGGGCCCCCGTCTCGAGGGTCCCGTCCCAGTAGTCGCCGGGAACGTGGAAGAAGCGCAGGCCCACGCCGTAGCTCGGGAACCAGCGCGCGCTCGTGAGGCCCGCGAACCCGGCCCCCGCGACGGTTCCGACGTCGCTGAAGAGCGAAGCGTCCACGTACTGCGCGACGTACCAGCGGTACTCGGCCGTTCCGACGACGCCGCTCGGGCCGCGAAAACGCCCGTCGGGGAAGCCGCGCATCCCGGCGTTGCCCGACACCATGACGAGCTCCTCGAACGGGACGGGCGCGCCGCCGAGCGCATCGACCATGGCCGCGCGCCCGCGCAAGAGCAGTTGGCGGTCGGTGAAGCCGAGGGCGAACAGCGACTCGCCCGAGTACGTCACGCGACGGCTGGGATCTCCGGCGATGCCCTGCGCGATCGTGGCGTCGAGCGCCACGTACGCGCCGGTCCCGTCGCGCGCGCGCGCCCGCGCGTCCCACAGCACGCCGGCGCCGGCGTGCGCGACGCGGAGGCCGCCCGCGAAACCCGGCGCCTGCGCCGGATCGACGCACGCGTTCGTCGGCGTCGTCTCCGCCAGGCACGCGGTCGTCTGCCGCGGGAACACGTCAGCGATCGAGGCCCCGCCGCGAACGCCGTCGGCTCTGTAGTCCCGCCGCGAGAGGTCGCCGTGGGCGTCGACGCGGAAGCGCGCAGGCAAGATCTTCGACCAGCGCAATTCCGCCGAGAAGATGTCCGAGGCGAAGCGCGCCGTGCTCCATCCGAGGGCGGCGAGGTCGCTCGCGCCGAGCGCGCCGATGCCCGCGAACAGTCGGTCGTCGCGCCGGTTCGCGATGCCGCGGAAGGAAAGGCCCGTCGCCGCCGGTCCGCGCGCCGTGAGCTCGCCCATGAGCACCGACGGTCCGGCGGTCTGAAAGGTCGCGCCGAACCCCGCGCCCTCTCCGGGCAGCCGGTTGTCGAACACGCGCAGGCCCGCCGTCGGCAGGAAGCCCGTCGCGTACGTCAGCATGGGGCGCACGCCGACCTTACCGTCGTCGCTGGTGAGCCAGGCGCGGAGCCAGTTGCCGACCTGGTGGGCCTCGTAGGCGTCGCTGGTCTTGAGGACGGGCCAGAAGAAGCCCGCCGCGGCGGCGCGCGGCACCCAGAGCGCGACGCGGGCGGCCTGCCGCGCGGCGGTC
>CAZPUH010000850.1:0-2890 GCA_964589215.1 uncultured Myxococcales bacterium
CGACGGAGGCCTGGCCGGGCTGCAAGAGCTGCTGCTGGGGCGGTTCGAGACGTTCGGCGGCGAGCGCCGGCGCCACGTCGAGCCGGTCGGCGTCGTCTCGCGCCGCGGCCGCGCGGTGGGTGTGCGGGTCAGCCCGCGCGACGAGACCATCGGCTGTCGCTGGCTGCTCTGGGCCGGCGGCGCGGCGGCCCTGCAGGTGATCGAGGGGGACGCCGTCGCCAGCCGAGATCGCACGCGCCCGCTGCGCGTCGCCGGCTACCGCCACGCGCTGGCGCTGATCGTGGGATCCAGGGCGCTGCCCGCAGGCACGCCGCCGCGGGTGCTGGCGGTCACCGACCCGTCGCGGCCGCTGTGGGAGGACAACGCGCTGGCGCTGACCGTCGGCCGCCCCAACCCGCGCGAGCCCGAGCGCGTTCCGCTGTGGATCGAGTGCGCCGTCCCGCCGCACCTGGTGGACGCGGGTCCGGCCTACCTGCGCGCGCTGCGCGGACGGCTGCTCCAGACCGTCGAGCAGTTGTACCCGGGGTTCGGCAAGCAGGCGGCGCTGGTCGCCTCCGCGCACGACGGGCTGGCGGCCGAGGGGCCGCTGGCGACGAAGCCCGGGCGCACGACGCCGCAGCCGGGGCGCGTCCAGCCGCCGGCCCCGCTGTTCGGGCGCGCCGCCGAGGGTCCGTTCGACGTCGCCGGCCTGCCCCACGCCACGGCCATCAAGAACCTTCTGCTCGTCGGGCGCGAGAACCTGCCCGGCCTGGGAATCGAGGGGGAGCTGGTGTCCGCCTGGGGCGCCGCCCGCCTGCTGGGCGAAGCCCCCGTCCGCCGCATCCCCCTCGGCCGCCGCGTCCTGATCGGCGGCAACTGACCCCAGGTCCCGCGCCCGCGCGAAGCGGGACCTTCCGTGCGCTACTTGGCGCCGCGCCGGCAGTACCCAGCGATCAGCTGCGCGTGCTCGGGGCGGAGCGCGATGAACCGGACGCCCGTCCGCCGAAAGGACCCGACGTTGGCGTCCGTCACGACCAGCCCGCGCGCCGAGATCTCCTCGTGCGAGCCGGGCAGCGAAAACGAGAGAGCCACCTCGGTGCGCGGCTGCACGGCGCTGCCGCGCGGCCGCTTGATGGTCATGCCGGCCGGCGCGATGTCCTCGGCCTGACAGAGCTGGACCTGGCGGTTCTTGGGGCCCGCGACCCCGGCCTGCGGCTCGTCCGCTCCGGCCACGGCCTTCTTCACGGCAAAGACCGCGGGCACGCGGTCGCACCGTCGTCGTTCCTCGACGGTCCTACGTCGATCCGAGGTCATATTTGGGATAGTAATCTCGGTGGGCGGCGGCGCAAAAAATCGCGCACTTCCAGCTCAACCGAACGCGTCAGCCGGGCAGCGGCTGCGCCTCTTCGATGATGAAGTTCGGGATGTCGTCGACCACCGCGTAGGCCAGCTTGCACGCGGCGCATTCGAAGGCGGACTCGTCGGGACGCAGCGTCAGTGGTCCCTTGCACTTGGGGCACGCCAGGATGTCCGTCAGCTCGCGGTCGAGGGCCATGCGGCGTTTATAGCGCATTCGCGGTACCATCTGCCGCCCATGAAACGCGTCCTCTTCGCGGCGCTCCTGGCCGCCGCCCTCGGGATGTTCGCGTGGACGCTCCGGCGCTTCACGCGGATGCTTTTGGCCGGCCGCCCCGAGCAGCGGTTCGATCGCCCCGACGATCGCGTCGCCTCGGTGTTCGCCTATTTCTTCGGCCAGAAGAAGGTCGTCGAGAAGACGTCCATTCCGGCCAAGCGCTGGCCCCGCTTCGTCAGCGCGCTGGGCAGCAAGTACCACTTCCTCATCTTCTGGGGGTTCATCGTCATCACCCTCGGGACGGTGGAGACGCTGGCCCAGGGGCTGTTTCCGGACTTCTCGTGGGCGGCGATCATCGGCAAGCCGGCCGCAGCGGCGCTGGCGCACACGATCGATCTCTTCTCGGCCGCGGTGCTGGTCCTGGTCGGGTTCGCGTTCTTCCGGCGGATCGTGCTGCAGCCGCGCCTCATCCCGATGAGCCGGGACGCCGCCGCCATCCTCAGCGCGATCGGCCTCCTGATGGTCACCTACTTCGGGATGCGTGGCCTGGACGGCGACCCGGCCGAGGCGTGCTGGTGGGCCCACGTCATCATCCTGCTGGCGTTCCTGAACTACCTTCTCTACTCGAAGCACAGCCACATCCTGGCGGCGCTGCCGAACATCTACTTCCGCAAGCTGGGGCAGCGCGGGATTCTGCCCAAGCTGAACATGGAGGCGGACGACATCGCCGGCACCGGCGTCGTCCAGACCTGGAACGACTTCACCTGGAAGTCGCTGCTGGACGGGTTCGCCTGCACCGAGTGCGCCCGCTGCACGAACTTCTGCCCGGCCTACAACACGGGCAAGCCGCTGTCGCCGATGCAGGTCATTCACGACGTCCGCGACGACCTGCGATCGAACATGCCGGACCGCGGGCCGCTGGACGCGTTCATCGACCGGTTCCAGCACGGCCAGGGGGCGGACCCGCACGCCGGCGACGAGAAGCTGCCGCTGATCGGGGGTCGCACGACCGAGGACGTCCTCTGGGCGTGCACGACCTGTGGCGCCTGCCAGGAAGTCTGCCCGGTGTTCATCGAGCACCCGGAGAAGATCATCCAGATGCGGCAGAACCTGGTCCTGGTGCAGGAGAAGGTCCCGCCCGACCTGGCGCGCACGTTCACCAACCTGGAGCGGAACGGCAACCCGTGGGGCATCGGCGCCGACAAGCGCATGGACTGGGCCGACGGCATGGACGTCCCGACGCTGGACGACCACCCGGACGCGGAGTACCTGCTGTGGGTCGGCTGCGCGGGCGCCTTCGACGACCGCATCAAGAAGCAGACGCGCGCGCTGGTCGAG
>CAZPUH010000851.1:0-4346 GCA_964589215.1 uncultured Myxococcales bacterium
GCAGGTCGTGGCCGGATCGCCGTCGGTCACGCTGAGGGTCAGCGTCGCCGTGCCCGCCGCGGTGCAGGTGAAGCGCGGGTTCGGCGAGGTGGCGTCGGTCAACACGCCGCTGGAGGCGGTCCAGTGGTAGGCCAGCGGAGACGGGCCGTTGTCGGCGTCGTGGGCTTGCGCGCTGACGCCGATCGAGCTGCCGACCAGCACCTCGGCGGGGCTGGCGCCGGCGCCGTCGATGGTCGGGCAGACGTTCAGGGTGCCGTTGACCAGCACGCTCCCCGTGCGCGCGGCTTGATGGCAGACCAGGTGCACCGCGACGCTGGCGACCTGATGCGCGACGACGTCGAAGTTTCCGCTGCCTGCGCAGCTGGTCGAACCGTCGGTCGTCGTTCCGGAAAGCGAGACCGTGTAGCCGACGCCGGCCGGGATCGAGCTGACGGTCGCCGAGATCATCGTGCTCGCGCTGACGTCGACGCTGCCCGTCTTCAGGAACGCGGCCGGCCCCGTGATCGAGTAGGCGACGCTATTCAGGACGAAGCCGTTTGCCAGCTGCAACGCAACGGCCACGCTGCCGGCGTCATCCGGGCGGGTGGTGCCTTTGCAGGCCAGCGTGGTGACCGAAAAGAGAATTGCCAGACGGAACAGCGACGCATTCTTCACGGGTGACCTCCGCGCCGCCGGAGGTGCAAGCGGAGGTCCAGAGCCGAGCTAGGCGGAACCCCGCGTTTCCCCGTCCGTCAGCGGGGCTAGCCCAGCCGTGTTGGTCTCCGAGGTCCGGAGCCGATCCCCGAAAATCATTCAGTCGCTGACGGGCGTCAGCGAGGCTCCTTGGCCCGGGCGATCCCCTCGACGATCGCCTTCTTGGCGTCGTCGACGTTGCCCCAGCCGATGACCTTGACCCATTTGTGGTCTTCCAGGTCCTTGTAGTGGGCGAAGAAGTGCTCGATCTGCTTGACGGTGATCTCGGGGAAGTCGGTGTAGTTGCGAACCTGTTCGTATCGGCGCGTGAGGCGGGTCGTCGGCACGGCCAGGATCTTCTCGTCGAGGCCGGCCTCGTCCTGCATCAGGAAGATGCCGACCGGGCGGACGGCCATCACCGCGCCGGGCACCACGCCGCGCTGGTTCGCGACCAGCACGTCGACCGGGTCACCGTCGCCGGAGAGCGTGTGCGGGATGAAGCCGTAGTTCCCCGGGTAGCGCATGGACGTGTAGAGGAAGCGGTCGACGACCAGCGTCCCCGCGTCCTTGTCCATCTCGTACTTGATCGGCTCGCCCCCGACGGGGACCTCGACGATGACGTTGATCTCGTCGGGCGGGTTCCGCCCGATTGATATGGCTTCGATACGCACGCGCGCATTCTAGGAGGGCGTTGCCGGAAGGCAACGGTGAGCGGAGCGAACCATGCCCGACGACGTGCCGCCCGGTAGGCGGCCTAGGAGGGCGTTGCCGGAAGGCAACGGTGAGCGGAGCGAACCATGCCCGATGACGTGCCGCCCGGTAGGCGGCGAAGCCCGACGGGCGCCCTAGCAGCGCGCGGCCCGGGCCGGGGTCGCGGTGTCCAGTCCGATTCCGGCGCGGTTGAGGGCGCTGACGGCCGCCGCCCGCAGCGCGGCTTCCTCGCCGTCGCCGAAGCCCAGCGCGAACAGGGCGGGCGCGGCGCCGAAGCGCACCTCCAGCAGGGCGGCATGGGTCTGGGGAAGCCCGCGGACCGGCTGCACGCTGCTGGTGACGACGTCCGCCGCGGCGCCGACGGCCGCGAACACGGCCGCCACGGGATCGGCGGCGCGCGAAGGGAAGACCGTGAGCCCCGTCGACTCGCGGCGATAGGTGGCGTCGAGCAGCGCGAACAGGTCGCGGGCGCTCAGCTCGCCGCCCGCGCTGTCGGCGCGTTGCTGAACGACGCGCGCGAACTCGATCTGCAGGCGGCGCGGCAGCTCCAGGCCGTGCGCCGCGCCGATCAGGTAGGCGATGCCCCCCTTGCCGGACTGCCCGTTGACGCGGATGACGGCGTCGTAGGTGCGCCCCACGTCCGCCGGGTCGATGGGCAGATACGGCATGTCCCAGATCGAGTCGCCCGGGTTCGCGGCGCGGGCGGCGAACCCCTTCTTGATGGCGTCCTGGTGCGACCCCGAGAACGACGTGTAGACCAGGTCGCCGGCGTACGGGTGGCGCGGGTGGACCGGCAGCTGCGTGCAGTGCTCGGCGACGGCGCGGACGCCGTCGATGTCCGAGAAGTCCAGGCCGGGGTCGATCCCCTGCGCGTAGAGGTTCAGCGCCAGCGTGACCAGGTCGACGTTGCCGGTGCGCTCGCCGCTGCCGAACAGGCAGCCCTCGACCCGATCGGCGCCGGCCATCACGGCCTTCTCGGCGGCGGCGACGGCCGTCCCGCGGTCGTTGTGGGGATGGACGCTCAGCACGATGGCGTCGCGGCGCGCGAGGTTGCGGTGCATCCACTCGACCTGATCGGCGTAGATGTTCGGGGTCGAGCGCTCGATGGTCGCCGGCAGGTTCACGATCGCCTTGCGCGCCGGGGTGGCCCCCCAGGTCTCGACGACCGCGTCGCAGATCTCCTTCGAGAAGTCGAGCTCCGTCGCGCTGAATGTCTCGGGCGAGTACTCGAACCCCCACTCGGTCGCGCCGTCGGCGGCGGCCAGGTCGCGGATCTGGGCGGCGGCGCGGGTGGCGATCTCCAGGACGCCGGCCCGGTCTTTCTGGAAAACCACCCGCCGGAACACGGGCGCGGTGGCGTTGTAGACGTGGACGACCGCCCGGCGGGCGCCGCGCAGCGACTCGAACGTCCGCTCGATCAGCTCCTCGCGCGCCTGCGTCAGCACCTGCACCGTGACGTCGGCGGGGATGCGGTCCTCTTCGATGAGCCGGCGCACGAAGTCGAAATCGACCTGCGAGGCGGACGGGAAGGCGATCTCGATCTCCTTGAAGCCGATGCGCACCAGCGTCTCGAACATCCGCAGCTTGCGGGCCTGGTCCATCGGCTCGATGAGCGCCTGGTTGCCGTCGCGCAGGTCGCTGCTGCACCAGAGGGGGGGCCGGGTGATCACCTGATTCGGCCAGCGGCGGTCCGGCAGCGGAATGGGCGCCGCCGCGACGTACTTTCTCCCCGGGGTCTTCGTCATCATCGAGACGCAGACTGGCGACGGACAGCACATTAGGCAAATTAATAATTCTGCTAGCACGGATAACCGCAATTAATGACGGCTGCGCATCCGCCGACGCGGCCGCGCAGAGGTCTTCGCAACCCTTGGGCGGGCGGCTGCGCGCCGGGCCGTGGCTGGCGCGGACTTCGCCGTCTGGCGGGGCGGCACCGGACTTGCTGGTTGCGGTGGGCATGACGCTCGCCGACTTCGAGACCGCCCGCGCCGCGCGGGGACTGCGCATCGTGTGGCCCGAGAAGATCCCCAGCCCCTGGTCGCAGGCGGCGCTGGGGCTGTTCGACATGAAAGGCTTCGACTACCTGCGCGTGCCCTTCCGACCGTTCGCGCAGGCGGTGCGCGAGCACACGGGGGCCGTCAACGCGCCCGTCGTGCTGTTCGACGACGAGCCGCCACGCACCGGCTGGGCGGAGATCCTGGCGTTGGCCGAACGCCTGGGCGGGCGCGTGTCGCTGGTCCCCGACGACGACGACCGCGCCGTGCGGATGTACGGCCTGTCGCACGCGCTGATGGCCGAAGGGGGCCTGGGCTGGAGCGTGCGGCTACTGCTGACCCACGCCAGCGTCACCACCAACGGGCGGGAAGGGTGGCCGGCGCCCGTGGCCGCCTACCTGGCCCCGAAGTACGGGTACGCGGCCGACCGCGTTCCGGCGGCGCGGGCGCGCGCCATCCGCGTGCTGAACCTGCTGGCGCGAACGCTCGCCGACAGCGAGGCGGCCGGATACGCGTACCTGCTGGGCCCGGCCCCCACGGCGCTGGACGTCTACGCGGCGACGTCCCTGGGCGTCATCCAGCCGTTGCCGCCCGAGATGTGCCCCATGGCGGACGTGCTTCGCCATGCCGTCGCGACGCTGGACGCCGACGTGCGGGCCGCCGTTCCGGCGTCGCTGCTGCGCCACCGGGACCTCATGTACGCGCGGCACCTGCGGGTGCCGGTCCGCCTCTGACCGCGGCCAAAAAGCGGAGCCCGAAGTCGGCGCGCGACGGGCCGACCGGCGTATGATGCAGCCTTCGGCGGCGGCGGGCGTCCCCTGGCTTGACGAGGAGCTCGATGTCTCGGTCCCCTGCGCTTCGTTTGCTTACGGTCTGTCTTTTGGTCCAGCTGGTTGGCTGCGCGTCGCCCGGCCCTTCCGACGGAACCGGTTCCGGCGGCGGCGCCGCCGGGACCCGGCCGGGGGGGGC
>CAZPUH010000852.1:0-1975 GCA_964589215.1 uncultured Myxococcales bacterium
CGCCTGCTCGACGAAGTCGCAGTGCTCCAGCATGCCGGCCATCTCGACGACCCGCCGCAGCTGCATCTCGCCCCAGCGGCCGCGCACGCTGGACGACTTCAGCGCGCCGACCAGGTTGGTCGCGGCGTCGCGCAGCCGCTCTTGCGTCTCGGCGATGGCCTGCATCTGCTGGCGCAGGGCGCCGTAGGCCGTGCCGCGCTCGCGCTCCATGGCTCGGATCTGCTCGTCGACCTTCTCCAGCGAGGCGCGCACCGGCGCGACCATGCCTTCGATCAGTTTCTCGTGGCTCTTCTCGCGGGCCTGCTGCTCGGCGGCCGTCTGGTTGCGCGCCCGGTGCTCGTCCAGCGCCTGCGCCAGCGTGTCCGCCCGCGCCTCCTCAGCGGCGCGCTGGCTGTCGGCCTGCCGCAAGGCGGCTTCCAGGCCGTTGGCCCGCGCCTCGGATTGGCGGGCCTGCGCCGCCAGCGTCTCGGCCCGGGCTTCGGCCGCGCTCGCGCGCGCCAGGCCGTCCCGCACGGCCGCCTCCGTTTCGGCCCGACCACGCGCCGCGGCGAGCAGCCACGCCAGCGCCCCGGACCCCGCTGCCCCGATCAGGAAAGCCACGCCCGCGATGGCGAGCCAGGACGACTCCATGAGGCGCGATACTATCCACCCGTTCAGGTCACCGCAAGAAACTCGATCGCCGCCGTGACGCGTCCCTGTCGCGGGGTCACGGCAGAGCTTCAAATTATTTTGAAATGATTATCCGTCCCCTTGCAGCCCCGGGGGTCCGCAGCCTATACGCAAGTCTGGCAATGGCCGACGGGGGTATCAGTCAGCGAAAGGCCGAGCATCTGACGATCGCGGCGTCGGGCGCCGCCGACTTCCGGCGACCCACGCTGTTCGAGGACGTCCGCCTGCTCCACTGCGCGCTGCCCGAGCGGGCGGCCGCCGACATCGACCTTCAGACCACGCTGCTGGGCCGGAAGATCCGCGCGCCGCTGATGGTGACCGGCATGACCGGCGGCACCGAGGCGGCCGGCGAGATCAACCGGTCGCTGGCCGCCGCCGCCGCCGCGAACGGCATTCCATTCGGGCTGGGCAGCCAGCGCGCGATGCTGCTGCACCCGGAGCTGGCGCCGACGTACGAAGTCCGGCGCGCGGCGCCCGACGTCTACCTGTTCGCGAACTTCGGCGCCGTGCAGATCGCGTCGCTGTCGACGTCGGCGCTGCGCGAGGTCGTCGCCCGCGTCGAGGCCGACGCGCTGTGCATCCACCTCAACCCCGCCCAGGAGATGGCGCAGCCGGGGGGCGACCGCGATTTTCGGGGTGCGCTGGACGCGATCGCGCGCGTCGTGGCCGAGCTCGGGCGCCCCGTCATGGTCAAGGAGACCGGGTGCGGGATCTCGCCGGCGGTGGCGCGCAAGCTGGTCGCGGCCGGCGTGCGCGCGATCGACCTGGCGGGCGGCGGCGGCACGTCGTGGACCGCCGTCGAGTCGCACCGCGCGCAGGGCGCCGACAAGGCGCGCGGCCAGGAGCTCTGGGACTGGGGGATTCCGACCGCCGCCGCCGTCGCCTGGCTGGCCGCCGACGGGTTGCCGGCCGCCGGCGTCGACGTAGTCGCGTCGGGCGGCATCCGCAACGGGCTGGACGTGGCGCGCGCCCTGGCGCTGGGCGCCACCGTCGCCGGGGTCGCGCAGCCAGCGTTGCGCGCGGTGCAGGAGGGGGGACGCGACGGCGGCGCCGCTTACCTGGCCGGCGTCATCGAGGGTTTGCGGGCGGCGGTGCTGCTGACCGGCGCGGCCAGCGCGCGCGAGCTGGCGAACGTCCCGCGCGTCGTCACGGGGGAGCTGGCCGCCTGGCTGGCTCAGAGGCCGCGATGACGCCGGAGGCGGCGACGCGACCCCCGGTGACGGGCCGCGGGTTCGGGCACGGCAAGGTGATCCTGGTCGGCGAGCACGCCGTCGTGCACGGCCACGCCGCCGTCGCCGCCGGCATC
>CAZPUH010000853.1:0-6040 GCA_964589215.1 uncultured Myxococcales bacterium
TGGCGGCAGCGCATACGGCGGCTGCTGCGCGTAGGGCGGCGGCGGAAACGCCGGCGGCGGTGGCGGAGAACGCAAAGGCGACCCCAAGATTCGCGCCCTCAGCGCCTCCTTGGCGTGGTCGCAGCGGGTCGCTTGCACGACCCCGTACACCGCCGAAGCCGTCATGAGACCGGCCACCGCTATGTCCCCTCCGGCGGCGGCGTTGCGGTTGGCGCCGCCATTCTTGTCGGCATACGCCTGCTTGGACTGCGAAAGCGCCGAGCCCGCGGCGATCGCGCCGCTCAGCGCGAAGAAGCCGTCGGCGACGGACAGGCCGTACGTCGATGTGCAGTCGAAGTACGCCAGGCGGGCATGGTCGGAGGGCACGCTCTCGACGAAGATGAACGAGCACCCGGCGTTCCCTGCCCCCAGCGCCAGCACACACCCCAGCGCCACGTTTCGTGCGGTCGAGGTCTTCATGTCGACGAGCGCCGATGTTACGCCACGACCAAAGGTTCACAAAAGCGCGCCTGCCCCTGAGGCGACTGCCTCAAGAAGCGGCGCCGACGGCCTGGGCGATCAGGGTCCGCAGGTAACGGGCGCCGGGATCGCCGTCGGTGCGCTCGTGCCAGGTCATGGAGATTCCCATCGACGGCAGCGAGAACGTCGCGGGCACGATCTTGACCGGCAGCAAGCGGACCAGAACCCGGGCGGCGCGGCTGGGGAGCCCCGCGACCAGGTCGGTGCGGGCCGCGACCATCGCGGCGGTCGTGAAGTACGGCACGCGCGTGGCGACCCGGCGCACCAGCCCCAGCCCGCGCCAGTGCTGCTCGGCGCCGCGGTGACCGATACCGGGCTTGCCCAGCGCGACCTCGACGTCGATGTGGCCCAGCCGGTTGAACAGGCGGGGCGTCATCTTGCCCCGGACTTCCGGGTGGTCCCGCCGTACGACCAGGCAGGCCGTCTCGTCGAAGAGGTGGGTTCCGCGGTCTCCGTCACCCAGCAGCGGCGTCGGCACGAACGCGACGTCGATCTCGCCCGTCGCCAGCCCGTCGCTGGCTGCCAGGTAGTCGGCGCTGACCATCCGCAGCACGGCGCGCGGCAGGCGGCGCGCGAAGGCGGCCGCTATGCGCGGCGCCTCGCTAGTCTGGTGGTTGTCGGCCGCGGCAATCGTGAAGGTTCGCGCGCTTTCTGCCGGCACGAACGAGCGCCCGCGATCCACGGCCACCTCCAGCCGCCCCAGCGCTTCCGCGATGACCGGGGCTAGCGCCACGGCCCGCGGCGTCGCGACCAGCCCGCGCCCGCGCCGCACGACCAGCGGGTCCCCCAGCGCGGCGCGCAGCCGGCCGAGCGCGTTGCTGATCGCCGACTGGGTCACGTTGAGCCGCCGCGCAGCTCCGGTCGCGCTGTGTTCCTCCAGGACCGCGTGCAGGACCAGGAACAGGTTGAGGTCCATTGCCGACAAATTCATGCAGGTGATTCATATCATCACGACTCATGAGTGGTGTGAATGTCTGTCGGACGCCATCTTGGGGTCCATGGACAGACCCAAGCGCGCTCTGGTGATTGGCGGCGGCATCGCGGGGCCGGCCCTCGCCCTCTTCCTGGCTCGGCACGGGATCGAGCCGCTGGTGTTCGAGGCGTACCCGCGCAGCGACGCGGCGGGCGGCGGCCTGCAGATCGCGCCCAACGGCCTCCGGGTCTTTCAGGCGCTGGGTCTGGCCGATGCCCTCGTCGCCGGCGGCCACCCGTGCCGCGACATGGCGTTCCGCAACCACCGCGGGCGCGACATCGGCACCATCCGGACCGCCGACGCCGGCCCTGGCGTCAACGTCATGCGCGCCACGGTACACCGGCTCTTGCGCGACGAGCTCGACCGGCGCGGCATCCAGCTGGCGTTCGACAAGCGCCTGACCGACGTACGCCTCGACGGAGAGTCTGTGGTCGCGACGTTCGCGGACGGGACTTCCGCGGTGGGCGACCTCATCGTGGGCGCCGACGGCATCCGGTCGCGGGTGCGCGCCTGGATGCTCCCCGACGTCGCGCCGCGCGACACGGAGATGGTCGCGCTGGGCGGCTTCTGCCGGCCGGGCGCGTTCACGCCCGCCGACCCGCGAGACGCCGCGCGACTGACGTTCCTCGTCGGTCCGCGGTACCAGTTCGGCTATTCGCTGATGGGTGCCGACCGGTGGGGCTGGTGGTGCCACGTGCACCGCCCCACCGCCGAGGCGCGCCGCGCGCTGCTGACCATGCCGGCCGACGAACTGAGCGCGCAGATGCTGGCCCGCTATGCCGGCTGGGCCGATCCGGTGGAGCCGCTGATCCGCGCGACCGAGGCGTGGGTGCGAACCCCGATCTTCGACGTGCCGTCCCTGCCGGCGTGGCACCACGGCCGCGCCGTCGTCATCGGCGACGCCGCCCACGCGATGAGCCCGGCCGGCGGCCAGGGCGCCTCGATGGCGCTGGAGGACGCGCAGCTGCTCGCGAGCCTGGTCGCCGATCCATCCCGCCCGCTCGCCGAGTCACTGGCGCGCTTCGAGTCGCTTCGTCGCCGCCCCGCCGAGGCCGTGGTCGCCCAGGCCTACGCCAACGATCGGCGCAGCCTTCAGCAGCTGGGTCCGGCCGGCCAATGGATGCGCGACCATTTGATGATGCCGCTGTTCGCGCGGATCATCGGCCGGGCGCTGAGGCGCATCTACACCCGTCCCCTGCCCGCCTGAGTCGCCGGCCTTCAGACCGGCAGTCGGATACGGCGGGGCAGCCGCAGCCGCGGCGCGACGCTGTAAGGCCACGGTTCGGGAATCGCCAGGAACATCAGCGCCGATCCCAGCAGGCCCATGTTCTTCGTGAAGTTGATCGTGTCCGACATGCGCAACGCCGGGTTCGTGTCCGCCCAGAACGGGTGCATGAAGAACGTCACCGGAAGCAGGAACAGCACCAGCGCGAGCACCCCGAGCCGTGGAAACACGCCCAGCAACAGCGTGACGCCCGCGATCGCCAGCAAGGCCCCCGAGACGAGCACCGCCACCTCGGGCGCCGGCACCCCGTGCCCACCCGCCGCGCGCGCCAGCATGTGGACGTTCGCAAAGTGGTGGTACGCGCCCATCAAGTAGTACGCCCCCACAATCAACCGTCCGATCAGAAATGCCTGAGCCATGGAAGACCTCCCATCCCAGTCCCGAACAATGTAGGGACTCGGCTGCCGGAGGGGAGCGGTCGGCCAGGCGCAAGCTCAGCCGTGATACGATGCTCGCTGGCCGCCGTTTGGGGGACGCCAGCCGGAGGAGGCTACAACCATGAAGCGGATCGTGCTCTGCGGCGTGCTCGCGCTCGCACTCGGATTCAGTGCCGGAGCGTATTCCCAGCCCACCCCGCCCCCGGCCGAACACCGCGGCTGCTGCTCACACCACGGGGGCGAGTGCGGCTGTCAGAGAGGCCACGACCTCTGCTGCGACGGCACCTTGAGCCCGACCTGCGGCTGCGATTAAACCGCCGGCAACATCGCGTCCACCGCCGCCGAGTAGTCGAGAGGCTCGCCGTCCCAGCTCGGGACCGGGACAGTTTCGGCGTGCCTGTCGTCGTCCCCCCACCCGTCCGTCCTCCAATCGACGATCGATGCGTGGGACGTTTCCGCGGAAACGTCTCGACCGTCGCGCGCGCGGACCCGGACCTCGGCGGCGTCGGTCAACGAAAGAGTGAAGCCGCCTTCGTGGACCAAGCGATGGTGGAAGCTGCAAAGCAGGACGAGGTTCGCGAGCGCCGTGCGCCCGCCATGGATCCAATGGTGGACGTGGTGGCCATGAAGGAAGCGGGTCGACGAGCACCCAGGGAACCGGCAGCCCCGGTCCCGAAGCCAGAGCGCGCGCCGGATGGCCGTCGGGATGGCGCGCGTGCGGCGCCCCACGTCGAGCACGGCCTGATCCTGGTCGACCCTGGCAGCGACCAGGCCGCTGTCGCACGCCAGCCGGCGCAGCGTTTCCGCGGAAACGCGCGCGCCGTCGTCCAGCGTGGCGGCCAGCGTCCCGGGCGCGGACGTCAGGTCAGGCTCCAGGTGCACAATCACTTCCGTTTTCGGCGGGGCGGCAGTCTCCGCGCCGGCCACGCCGGCCAGGTAGGAAGCCATCAGCTCCATCAAACCGTCGGCCGCGCGTGGTTGAGCGCCCTTCTCGGGGGAGGTCTGCTTGGCGGCGAGGCAGGCCCGCGCGCGCTCGACCGCCTGCACGACCAGCTCCGCTTCGTCGGCAGTGAGAACGATCTCCAGCTTCACGAGCCCGCTGCCCAGAACGCGGCCACGAAAGGTGCGACTCTCGGCCATCTCCAGCTCGACCTCCGTTGAGCGGCGCAGGCGGCAACAGATTCGTTCGAGCTGCGCACCGGTCGCCGCCAGCGCCACGTCGAGCACGCGCGCTTCGTTGTGCGCGTTGGCCACCCGCGTGATCGCCCGAACCTTCGCGTAGGAAAGCTGGCCAGCCGCGAACGCCTCGTCGATCTTCGGCAAGGCGCCGAGCGCTCGCGCGACACGAACTTTCTCGCGTGCCGCGCCAGGGTCCAGTCCGATCCGCCACGTCAACCAGTGCGCGCAGCTCTTCGCCCCCTGCTCCGCCCAACCGCCGACCTCGTCGAACCGCCGGATACGCGCCAGCAACCCCTGCGTCGCGCGATTCACCTGCGTCGCCAGCGCCGCAATCTCTTCCCCGAGCCCAATCGAATCCGCCATGCGGACATACTGAACTAAGGTTCAGGAAGTTGCCAATGAATGTGGCTCACCACGAGCCACCACACCGAGCTCCGCGCCGCGGCGCTAGTCGAGGATCGGCGCGCCGTTGGGGGAGTTCAACGCCTGCTCCTGGGCGGAGGGCTTGGCTTGGTCGGTCGAGCTGGGGACCACCCAGATCGTGCCAGGCGGGTGGGGCCCGGGCGACGGGGGCGCCCCGCTGACCACCATCCACGCGGGGCTGACGGCCGACTGGCCTGCCGGCCGGAAAGTCACGATCATCGTCCCTCCAGCCGTCTCGCGGATGACCGTGCAGGAGATGTCCTCGGACGGATGGCAGCGATAGGCATCTTCGGCGGCGAGGGGATGCGGCGCGACTGTCTGGGTGGCGGTCTTCTTATGAACGACGTGCTCGGGTGCGGGCTTGGCCGGGTCAGCCGCGCGAGTGTCGGCGGCGCGCGCGGGAACCCAGGCAGTCAGCAAGGCGATGACGACGGCGGACATGAAGAGTGACGTTCGCTTGTCCATGGCTGTTGCTCGGCTCCAACTCGACGAGCCAATACACGCCGACGACCTCGGCGTAGACTCGTCGCGCCTGAAACGCAAAACCGTCGCAGTTGTTCCTCCGAAATTTCGCCGGGCACGGGCGGCGCCAGGCACGGAGCTGCGTTCCACCGGCAGTGGATCCTCTGGCATGGCAACGGTCGCGATCGGGCCACGACCATGGCCGAACGGGCGAAGTATTCTCACGTCGCGCTCGGCCGCCCCCTCGCGAGGGGGCGGCCGTCGGCTGATCAGTTTCCGGTCGCGACGTCCGCGACGGGCGTGGTGCCGCCCGCGATCGACGTGGCGTAGCGGAGGGCGATGCGGCCGTCGCCGCCGGTGCCGCCGTTCGACGTGCCGCCGAGGCCGCCCTCGCCGCCGGTCGCGCTCACCAAGGAGGTGCCGACCGACACCTGGTTGCCGGCGAGGTAGATCGAGCCGCCGGCGCCGCCCCCGCCCGGACCGGAGTAGTCCCAGCAATGGTCGGTCCAACCGCCGAAGCAGCCGGCGGTGGTGTCGCCCTGCCCCGCGGCGCCGCGGGCCGTGATGGCGCCTGTGACGGTGAGGTTGCCGGCGGCGCGGATCACCAGGATGCCGCCGCCGCCACCGCCCAGACCGCCCGCCGGGTTGTCGCTGAGCACGTCGTCGTTGCCGCCCGAGCCGGCGCCCGAACCGAGCAGCAGCTTGGCCAGCGAGGCGCTGCCGTAGACGCCGCCGCCAATCCCCATGCAACTGGACGCGCTGTTGCCGGCGCCGACGGCGTTGGAGCCGGCAGTCCCGTACCCTGCCCCGCCGCCACCGACA
>CAZPUH010000854.1:0-1782 GCA_964589215.1 uncultured Myxococcales bacterium
GATGATGATGCCGCTGATGGCGTTGGTGACGCTCATGAGCGGCGTGTGCAGGGCCGGCGTCACGTTCCAGATGATGTGCCAGCCGACCACGCAGGCCAGCAGGAACACGGTCAGGTGCTGGATCAGCGCGGGCGGGCCGAACAGCGCGGCCGCCCCCAGCGCGACGACGGCCAGCCCGGCCAGGATGCGCGGGCCGCTGCTGGAGGGGGCCGGGTGCGGCGCGTGGGCCGGCTTGGCCTCGACCGCTTTGTGCGCGCCCGTCGGACCGCCGGCGCGTGGCGGCGGCGGCTTGGGCGGCGGCCACATGAGCTCGCCGTTCTGCAGGACCAGGACGCCGCGCTGGATCTCGTCGTCCAGCTTCAGCGCGATCTTCCCCTCGGGGCTGGTGACCTCTTTCAGCAGATTGAAGATGGTCGTCGCGTAGAGCTCGCTCGACTGGCGAGCCATGCGGCTCGGCAGGTCGGTGAGCCCGATGATCGTGACGCCAAACTTCTCGACCACCTTGTCCCGCTCGGTCAGCGCGCAGTTGCCGCCCTGCTCGGCCGCCATGTCCACGACCACCGAGCCGTGGGCCATTGCGACGACGGCGCCCGAGGTGATCAGCTGCGGGGCCGGCTTGCCGGGGATCAGCGCCGTCGAGATCACGATGTCCGACTGCTTGGCGTGCTGGGCGATCATGGCCTGCTCGGCGGCGAGGTAGGCCTCGCTCATCTCCTTGGCGTAGCCGCCGGTGCCCTCGCCGGACTCCTCGAACTTGAACTCGACGAACTGCGCGCCGAGGCTCTCGACCTGCTCGCGCACGGCGGGGCGCGTGTCGAACGCCTTGACCTGCGCGCCCAGCGACTTGGCGGCCGCGATGGCGGCCAGGCCGGCGACGCCGGCGCCGACGATGAAGACCTGGGCCGGCTTGACCCGGCCGGCGGCGGTCACCTGGCCGGGGAAGAAGCGGCCGAAGTGGCTGGCGGCCTCGATGACGGCGCGGTAGCCCGCGATGTTGGCGGTCGCCGACAGCGCGTCCATCTTCTGCGCGCGCGTGATGCGGGGGACGGCGTCCATGGCCAGCACGGTCACCTTGCGCCTGGCGAGCCGCTCGAGCAGCTCCTTGTTCTGCGCCGGCCAGATGAAGCTGATGACCGTGGCGCCCTCTCTCAGCAGGTCGGCTTCGTGGCCGGTCGCGGTCGCGGTCGGCTGCCGGACCTTCAGGACGACGTCGGCCTGCGCGTACAGCGCGGCGGCGTTGGGCGCGATGGTGGCGCCGGCTTCGATGTAGACGGCGTCGGCGAAGGACGAGGCGTCGCCAGCCCCCGCTTCGACGACGACGTCGTACCCGAGCTTCACGATCTTGTGCACCGTCTCGGGGACGGCGGCCACCCGGCGCTCGTGGGGATAGATCTCCTTCGGGATTCCCACCTTCATGGACCCGCAGCGTACAACGCCCAACCCACCAACCGCTACCGGCATCCAGTCACCCGCCGTCGACGAACGCGTCGGAGATGTGTCGATTTGTAGGAGATCGTCGTGCGGATCTTCGGTTGGAGGATTCGGGGTCGGGTCGGGTCTCTCGATTGCGGCGTGACCGAGTCAGGGCTGCTTCGGGGGTGGGGTATCGCGCCGAGGGCACCGCGCTGCCTAACTGACGGCGACGACGCCGTCAGATGGCGCGCTCCTACTTCGCGCTGGCGTCCGCGGCGAAGACGCCCAGGCGCGCGCGCGGAGGTGGCCCCCGCCCCAAAACCCCCCCCCGCCCGCCCCCCGCCGGCCCCGGGCGTCAGGAAAAAAACG
>CAZPUH010000855.1:0-8010 GCA_964589215.1 uncultured Myxococcales bacterium
GATCGGCCTCGGCCAGCAGCGCCAGCCGGCACAGCAGCCTGCCCCGCTCGCCGGCCGTGCGCGCGCCCGCCAGGCGCCGCTCCAGCACCGACTGCAACAGCGCGCCGTCCGCCGCCCCGCCGCCCCGCCCCAGGGCGCCGAGAGTGTTCTCTTCCAGCGCCAGCAGCGCGGCCGCGTGACCGGGCTGCTGGGACAGGGCCTCCTCCAGCACTTCGCGGGCCCGCGCCGGCGCGTCCAGCGGATGGCCCAGCAAGTACGCCTTCTCGACCGCCAGGTCGGCGCGCTCGACCGGGTCCGCGGCGGCCTTGCGCTCGACGTCCAGCAGGTCCAGCGCCGACCAGAAGCTCCCCGTCTCGACGGCGTGCACGCGCAGGGCCCGCAGCACCGGCCGGAACGTCAGCTCGGGCGGCTCCTCCAGCGCCAAACGCAGGTGGTCCATCGCGGCCGCGACGTCGCCGACCTCCTCTTCCAGCAGGCAAGCCGCTGCGTACCGCAACGCGCCGGCCGGCGCGCCTTCGCGGGCGTCCGCCTCGTCGACCAGGGCCATCGCCTCGGCTTCCCACTGCGCGGGCGACCGGGCGGCGCCCCGGCGATGATCGTCGGCGCCCATCGCCATCGGAACGCTTGGCTGGGTGACCTCGTCCGGACGAGGGCGCGGCAACGGCGTGGGCGTCAGAGCCGACATGGCGAATCGGACCGCCACTTTACACCCTTGCCGCGCCACAAGGCCGTTTCCGCGCGCCACGGCGGCCGCGGGCGCCGTTTCCTTCTGAAGCCGCCCGCGGGCGGGTTATGATGGCGGGCCTAGGCACCCGCGGGCATGGCCAAGATCATCGTCACGGGCAACGATCAACGCCGCGAGTACGAGCTCGGCGCCATCAACACGATCGGGCGCCACCCGGACAACACGCTGCAGATCCTGGACCGCATCGTGTCGAAAGAGCACGCCCAGGTGCTGCGGCAACCGGACGGCAGCTACCTGTTCCGCGACCTTGGCAGCCTCAACGGGTCGTTCCTGCGCGGCGACCGCGTGCACGAGCACGTCCTGCGCGAGGGGGACGAGATCGTGCTCGGCTCGACCACCCTGACTTATCAAGAACGGTCGGCCCAGGACTCGCTGCTGCAGAAGGTGACCATCGCGCCGTCGGCCACCGAGGCGTTGATTCGCCAGAAGATCCAGACGCCCTCCACGACGCGCGAGTTCCTGCCCGAGCGCGAGATCTTCGACCTCGAGGTCCTGCGCCGCGACTACGAGAAGCTGCGCCTCGCGCACGAGCTGGGGCGATCCATCGGCCTCGAGGTGAACCTCGAGCTGCTGCTCGAGCAGATCATCATGAAGGCGTTCGAGCTGATCCCGGCGGACCGGGGCGTCATCCTGCTGATGGAAGACGGCGTCCCGCGTCCGAAGATCGCCAAGACCCGCGACGGCAAGAACGAGCAGATCGTGCTGTCCAAGTCGATCCTGGCCGAGGTCGTCAGCAACAAGGCGTCGGTGCTGTCGTCCGACGCCACGATGGACAGCCGCTTCTCGGCTGCTCACTCGGTCATCATGCAGGGGATCCGGTCGACGATGACCGTGCCGCTCCTGCACCACGACGAGCTGCTGGGGATCATGCACCTCGACTCGATGATCGCGACCAACGCGTTCACCGAGAAGGACCTGCAGATCTTCGGCGGCATCGCCAGCCAGGCGGCCATCGCCATCCACAACTCGCAGCTGGCGCGCAAGATCGAGCACGAGGCCAAGACGCGCGCGCAGTTCCAGCGCCTGCTGTCGCCCAACCTGGTCGACCAGGTCGTGCAGGGCAAGCTGCAGCTGGAAAAGGGCGGCGCCCTGTCCGAGGTGACGCTGCTGTTCTCGGACATCCGCGGCTTCACGTCGATGAGCGAGTCGCGGGAGCCGCAAGAGATCGTCCGCATGCTCAACGAGTACTTCGAGCTGATGGTGGACGTGATCTTCAAGTACGAGGGGACCCTGGACAAGTTCGTCGGCGACGAGGTCATCGCGCTCTTCGGCGCGCCCGTCCCCATGCAGAACGCGGAGCTCAAGGCCGTTCAGTGCGCGCTGGACATGCAGCGCGTGCTGGCCGAGTTCAACCGCACGCGCGCCGCCGAGGGGCAGAACGAGATCCACGTCGGCATCGGCATCAACACCGGCATGGTCGTGACGGGCGCCATCGGCAGCTCGCGCGCGCTGCAGTACACGGCCATCGGGGACGCGGTCAACACGGCGTCGCGCCTGTGCAGCGTCGCGCAGGCGGGCCAGGTGATCCTGTCCGACGCCACCTACCGCAAGGTGCAGGGCGAGGTCGCCGCCGCGCCCCTGCCGCCCGTCCGCGTGAAGGGCAAGACCGACGTGCTGCGCGTCTACAACGCCGTCGGCCTGCGTCGCCCCGACGGCCGGGGCGAAGCGACGCGCCCGGGCTGATCATCCGGGTGCGCGCTTTCGTGCAGCGAAGCGCGCTCGCTAGCTCGCGACGTGAGCCACGGATGATGGGGACCGTCGAATCGTGAGACGCGCTCGTCGCAGTAAGATGTGCCGATGGTTCCGGCCGCTACCAGGCTTCTGCCCCTCGTGACAGCGGTCTTGCTCGCCGCAGCCGGCACCGCTCGTGCCGGCACGCTGACGGTCGACGCGCCGGACGGGTGCGTGGACCTCGCGACGTTGAACCAGGAGGTCGCGGACCTGGTCGGGCGGCCCCTGGCCGACTCACCCGATACGGACTTCCACCTGACCATCGCCCCCGGGCACGCCGGACGGTGGCACCTCAGGCTCGAGGCGACCCACGGCGCCGGCCCGGCGCAGGTGCGCGAGCTCGACGCCGCCAAGTGCGCCGAGCTGGCGGACGCGGCCGCGGTCGCGATCGCGGTCTCGGTCCGGGCGCTCACCGAGGCCGAGGCGCCGCAGACCACGCCGGCGCGCAGACCCGACATCACGCCCGATCCGGCGGCGACGGCCCCGCCGATGATTCAGCTGGCGCCGGACCCACCGCGTCCGCGCTGGCGTCCCGGACTGACCGTGTCCGTCGCGGGTGATTCGGGCGACCTGCCGGGGACGGGTCCGGGCGTGATGGGCGGCGCCATGCTCGGGCGCCGTCTGGTCCGGCTGGCCCTGACCGTGGGCTGGTTCCCGGCGCGCGACGCCGCCGCCGTCAGCGGCGGTGGTGGCCGCTTCCAGCTGGTGTTCGCCGCCGGGGACGGCTGCTTCGCGCCTGCCTGGGGCAAATGGACGCTGCTGGCGTGCGGCGGCGTCGAGGTGGGCGCTTACGGCGCGACCGGCCAGGACGTGGCGCGGCCGAGCACGCGGACGACGCTGTGGCGCGCCGGACGGGCGCGTCTCGGGGCCGCCTTCTCGCTGACCGACAGCATCGCCTTCGCCGTCAACGGGACGGCCGTCATACCGCTGGCGCGGCCGACCTTCGTGCTGGACGGTATGCTCGACGTCTTCAGGCCAGCCGCCGCCGGGGCGCGCATCGACGCCGGCCTGGAGGTCGTTTTTTGACGAACCGGATCGCCCGACCAATTTCCTGAACGGATCTGCGCCGGCCCGGCGACGAACCAAGGAGGGCGCTTGCTTTGAAGCTCGTTCACCCTCAGGGCGATCCATCGCCAACTCAGCCGGCGTTCCCCACCAGCTTCGAGCAGCTGTACGCGGAGCACTTTCCGTTCGTCTGGCGCTGCCTGCGTGGCCTGGGCGTGCCCCCCACCGGTCTGGACGACGCCGCGCAGGATGTGTTCGTCGCCGTGCACCGCCAGCTGCCGGGGTTCCGCGGAGAGTCGGCGATACGCACCTGGCTTTACGCCATCACGCGCCACGTGGCGGCGAACCATCGCCGGCGCGATCGCCGCAAGACGTCCGTCCTCGAGCCGCTGCAGCCCGATCTGACCGACCCCCGCCCGGATCCGCTGGAACGCGCGGCCAACGCGCAGGCCGCCTCGTTCGTCGAGCGGTTCCTGGCCAAGCTGGACACCAAGAAGAGGGAAGCCTTCATGCTCGCCTTCGTCGAAGAGATGACCGTCCCCGAGGTGGCGGCGGTCCTGCAGATCCCCCTCAACACCGCTTACACCCGGGTGCGGCGGGCCAGAACCGAATTTCAGCGCGCGCTGGAGCGCCGACGACATGCGTGAGCTCGACGATCCGAACGACGCGCAGATGAAAGACCTGCTGGCTCGCGCCCGCCGCGGCTGGTCGCCGAGTGCCGGCGATGCGGTACGCGTGCGCCGCGGCGTGGGGGCGGCTCTCGCGCGCGGCGCGGCCGGCCCGACCCCGCCGGCGCCGCGATGGGGGACGCATCCGTGGATCGGCCGGGTCATGGTGACCGCGGCGTTCACCGCGGCGGGCGCGGCCGGCGGATACTGGGCGGGGCGGCGCGCTGGTCATGCCGTCGCGGAGGCTCCCCGGACGGCGCCGGCAATCGCGGCGCGGCCAGCCCCCGCGAGCCTGCCACCGCCCCCGATGTCGGCCGGCCCGGCCGCAATCCCGGCGCAGCCTGCGCCGCCACCAACGACATCCGCGAGCCGGCACGTCGAGTCCGGACGCCGCCGCCCCGGCGAAGCACCTGCCCAGACGGCGGCCGAATCTCTGGCCGTCGAGGTGCGCGGCCTACGCAACGTCGAGCGCGCGCTGCGCGATCACAATCCCGGGCTCGCCACGGTCTATCTCGACGATCTCGATCGCGAGGTCCCGGGCGGACAGATGCGGGAAGAGCGCGTTGCGTTGCGCGCCATCGCCCGCTGCGCGCGGGGCGCGCAGCCGTTCGGCGTCGACCTGGCGGAGGATTTCAACGCCGTCTATCCCGCCAGCCCTTACAGGGCACGCGTCGCGCAAGCGTGCGGCGGAACAGATTCGTCGGGCGCCGGCGACTGAGTCCGCAGGAGGCACACGCACATGACCGCAACGACCCGGTTCGTCCCCCTGCTGCTCCTCGGCTCACTCGCTGCGCCGCTCGGCTGCTCCAGCGGCGGCAACGTGAACATTGGTGACACGCAGAGCCTGGGCGGCAAGCTGTCGGACTACGCCGCGCAGTGGGACGGCTATGCGGAAGCGTACACGTTTCAGCCGTCGAACTCGGACCACATCCACCTCGTTCTCGACGCGCAGGGGAACGGCACCCTGCAGGTCGGCAATGATCCGCTTCTCCCCGCGCCGACCAATCCGGACGTCGGGTATCCGCCCGGCGCGCCAGCCGAGAAGGCAAGTTTCGCCACTGACTCCGGCCTGCTGGGTGGCGTGCTTTACCCCGTATATGCCGCGCAGGTGGAAGCCGGTCGAATTCAGTTCGGGTTGAAGCCGCTCGACTACTACGGCGCCTGGTGTGCTCTTCAGACGCCGTACCATGTGTTGAGCGGATACCACTCGAACTCGGGAGCTGTCAGTGGCCTCGGTGGTTTTTTTGGCGGCACAGACGCTGGGTGGGTCCCGGACTACGGCTATTTCTGCATACCCGGCGCGAGCGGCGGGGAGAGCGGAACTTCCGACAACCCTCAATGTACGGTGGACGAACAGTCGCTCGACGGCTCGGTCACGACCACCCCCGTCGACTGCGGCAAGTTCTATCTCTGCGAGACCCGCGTATGCGCCTGCACGGCGACGTCCTGCATCGCATCCCCGACGGTGCCTGACGGGACCAGCCCCGCCGGCTACCCTGCGGAGCTGGACGGTGCGCTCGACAGCTCGGGCAAGGCTTTGACGGGCACCCTCAACATCAAGGGCACCCGCATCACCGTGCATCTCGCGCGCAAGTAGCGGCGCGCTGGCCGGACGGCGTCACTCCGCCGAGCCGCTGGCCTCGTCGCGCAGGGCGCGGGTCACGGCGTCGGCCAGCGCGCGGCGGCGGTCGGCCAGGCGGCGGGCGGTCTGGAAGTGAAAGGCGCGCATCGACAGCGCCCGCCAGGCCGCCCGCCCGTCGCGCAGCAGCTCTTCGAAGCGCAGCGCCACGTACCCGCTGGCGACGCCCAGTCCGAACACGGGCGCGGCCCAGGCGGCGCCGCGCCACCAACCCGCCACCGCCGCCTCCGCCGACCAGCCCACGACCAGGAACAGCGCGCCGGCCAGCAGCTTCACCGTGCTCAGCAGGTCTTCGTCGCGCGTGACCCGCCGGGCGACGACGCCCGAGAGGCGGTACGGCACCCAGCCCATGAGCGCGCCCAGCAGCGCCAGCGGCGCCGCCAGCGCCAGGATGCCGACCGCGCCCAGGATGGCGCCGGCGCGCGGCGCGCCCATCTCCAGCGCCCAGGGATCGCGCACGCCCAGGCGCCGCAGCGTCTGTCCGTAGGTGCGCACCTCGGCGACGATCGCGTCCACGCGCGCCGGGTCGCGGGCCCGCAGCCGCTCGTAGGCGGCGGCCATCTCGCGCGCGGCGCGGTGCCGGGCCGCCACGTCGTCGGGCGCGGCGCTGGTCCAGCGCGCGACGCGGGCGATCCCCGCCAGCAGGTCGCGCGACTCCGCCTGAAGGACGATGGCGTCCAGCCGCGCCGCAATCTCGGCGGTCAGCGCCGCCACGGTCCCGCGCTCGTCGCGCCGATAATCGGGCAACAGCGGCGCGACTACCAGCGGCTCGCCCACGACCAGCAGCACCGACGACCGGAACTGCGTCTTGCGTTCGTACGCCAGGCCGACGGGCACGATGGTCACCCCCAGCCGCCCGTCCGCCTTCGCCTCCGCCGACAGCGCGATGCGGGCGGCGCCCGTCTTCAGCGGCCGCAGCTGCGGGTCGGAGTGCGACGTCCCCTCGGGGAACAGCGCCAGCACGCCACCGGCGGCCAGCTCGGCGCGGCAGCGGGCAAAGCTCTCCTCGTTGCCGGCGACCGCGGCCGGGCTGGACTCTGCCGGGCGATGGATCGGGATGCTGCCGAACGCGTTCATCGCCAGGCGGCCCAGCGGATTTCCGAACAGCGAGCTCTTGGCCAGAAACCGCGATCGCCGCCCCGTCGCCACCCGCAGCACCAGCGGGTCCATCAGCCCGTTCGGGTGATTCAGGACGAAGATGACGGGCTTGTCCGTCGGGATCCGCTGCCCGTCGTCGACGATCCGCACCGGGTAATAGAGGCGCACCAGCGCCTCGCCCAGCGCGCGGACCAGCCCTTGCAGCACGTCCGGATCATACGTGAGTCCGGCCCGTCCACCACCGCCCGCCGCTCAGGACGAGGGGCGCGTCGAGATCAGCTTCCGCACCCAGAGGTCCGTCAGCTTTTCCTGCACGGTGTTCTGGCGCAGCCGGTCGGCCAGGTGCTTCCAGTCCACGCTGTCCTGCGGCTGGTCCTGGTTCGAGCATGAGAACACCATCGTCTCCTTCCCCGTGACGGGGTCGACGTGGCGCTGCAGGCACTGCGCGCAGATCTCTTTCATCATGCACTGCATCGGCGAGTTGATCGACGCGATGGCCACGTGCCCCTTGCGGAAGTACTGGGCCAGCGCGCCGTGGCGCGCCTGCTTGACCGCCGCCATCATGCGATCGCTGCCGATCGCGATGACCCGGTCGCAGGTGGGCAGCGGGACCAGCTGTTCGCCCAGCTCGCCGCGGGCGTACGCCCCCATGGCCTGAACGATGTTGCCGACGAACGCCCGGTCCTGCGGCCGGCGCGGCGTGAACGGCTCGCCGCCGTCGACGCTCCAGATGATCTGGTCGGCGGCCGCTTCGATGTCCTCGACCTTGTAGATGTCGTCGCGCCGCCGGTAGCCGGCGAAGTAGAGCACCTTGCTCCCCTGCGCGCGCATCGCGCGGCCGATCGAGAACAGCACGGCGTTGCCCAGGCCGCCGCCGGCCAGCAGCACCGACTCGCCCGCGGGCGTCTCGGTCGGCGTCCCGGTCGGCCCCATGACGACCACCGGCTCACCCGGCTTGAGGCTGGTCACGAGGCGCGAGCTGCCGCCCATCTCGAGGACGATCAGCGACAGCAGGCCGGCCTTCTTGTCGACCCAGGCGCCGGTCAGCGCCAGGCCCTCCATCACCAGGCGCGGCCCCTTGACGCCGACCTGCGGCGCGAGCGCCTCGAAGTTCTGCAGCCGGA
>CAZPUH010000856.1:0-1153 GCA_964589215.1 uncultured Myxococcales bacterium
GGGGCGTCGTCGAGCAGGCGGCGGGCGGCGGCGGCCATCGCCGCCACGTCGCCCATCGGGCACAGCGCCCCGGTCTCGCCGTCGGCGACCACCTCGCCCACGCCGCCGACGGCGGAGGCGATGACCGGGACGCCGCAGGACATGGCCTCCAGCGCCGCCAGGCCGAAGCTCTCGGTCTCGCTGGGAAGCACGACCAGATCGGCGTCGCGCATCACCGCGGGCAGATCGATCTGCTCGCCCAGGAAGTCCACGTCGGCGGCCAGGCCGCGGGCAGCGACCTCCGCCTCCAGGCGCGGGCGGTCCGGCCCGTCGCCGACCAGCCGCAGCCGCACCGGGCGCTCGGCGCGCAGCGCGGCGAACACGGCCACGACGTCACCGACCCGCTTGACCGGGCGGAAGTTCGACACGTGCAGCAGCACCGGCGTGGCCCGGTTCGACGGCGGTCCCGGGCTGAAACGGTCGGCGTCGACGAAGTTCGGGATGACGTCGATCTGCACCGAGGCCGGGATCTCCAGCGTCTGGAACGTCGCGGCCGCCAGCCACGCCGAAGGCGCGGTGACGGCGTCGCTGGCGGTGATCGAGAATTGCGTCAGCGGCAGGAAGCTCGCGTCGCTGCCGACCAGCGTGATGTCCGTGCCGTGCAGCGTGGTCACCAGCCTGGGACGGGCCGCGTTGCGGTCACCGCCCAGCACGGCGCAGGCCAGGTAGGCGCTGGCCGCGTGCGGCAGCGCGTAGTGCGCGTGAATGACGTCCAGGCCGTTGCGGCGCGCGACGTCGACGATCTTCGAGGCCAGCGCCAGCGGGTACGGCGACTGCTTCAACTGCGGGTACGCCGCCGGTCGCACGGGGTGGAAGCAGACGCGCGGCTGCGCGGGATCCAGGCGCCCGGGGACGTCGTCGCTGAAGACGTGCACGGTGTGTCCGCGCTCGGCCAGCGCCATGCCGACCTCCGCCGCGACGACGCCGCTGCCGCCGAAGGTCGAAAAACAGACCACGCCCACGCGCAACGGCGGCTGGTCCGCGCCGCGGGTCACAGCTCGATCTCCTGCAAGGCACCCGCGAACGGATCGACCGCCGCCAGGCGCTCGCGCACGGCGCGGTGCAGGGCCTCGGGGCCGTGGCGGCCGGCCAGCGAGGGCCACGCGTAGACGCG
>CAZPUH010000857.1:0-1783 GCA_964589215.1 uncultured Myxococcales bacterium
GGCGCAGAACCCCGGCTGGCCGCAGGCGGTGCGCAACTACCAGCGGCTGAACTACAACTTCGTGCGCGTCCACCAGGAGCTCGCGGCGCCCTACATGCTGGACGTCGCCGACGAGCTGGGGCTGATGCTGATGGGCGAGACCGCCATCCGCGGCAGCAGCAACGACCAGGACTTCGCCGCTGGCCACGACGCCATGGTCAATCACGCGAAGGCGATGGTGCTGCGCGATCGCAACCACCCGTCGATCATTCGCTGGAGCCAGGTCAACGAGCCGAACGGCTCGAGCACCGACTCGAACCAGTTCGAGGCCGATCTCTTCAACGCCATCACCAAGCTGGACAGCACGCGGCCCATCAGCGTCGACCTCTGGTTCGGCGGCGGGAACTACGGCCTGCCGGCGCCGGCGTTCGCCACCATCCACCACTACAGCAGCGGGCTGGGCGCGTACTCGGAAGAGGTGAACGTCAGCAACGACAACCCGTACGGCCAGGGCGAGTACATCTGGAGCCACGACAACTCGCGGCAGGGTCTGACCTGGTTCGGAACGTCGGCGTTCGGGATGCGCCGGCAGGACGCGTCGGACGTGCGCCCCTACACGCTGCTGTCGGGGTGGGCCAGCTTCGTGCCGGGCGTGCTCGCGTCGAAGATGACGATCGAGCAGGGCGGTCCCCCCGTGTTCGGCGAGGACAACCTCCCCGACCCCTGGTCCAGCCCGATCATCCGGCGCATCCAGGCCGGCTTCAACCCGGTGCTGGTGGCGGACCGGGCCTACTGGGACGCCGCCAAGATGTCGAACGCCAACGGCGACTGGCCGGCCACGGTTCCGTCCCTCGCCAAGGGGGCCACGCGCGCGACGACGCTGGTGATCTTCAACGACACGTTCAGCGGAACGACCGTCGACGTGACCTGGGAGGTGCACAGCGACAGCGCGACCGGCGCCATCGCGGGCTCGGGCACCTTCTCCGTCGAGGTTCCGCTGGCGTCGTCGGTCACGAAGTCGATCACCATCACCGCTCCGACGTCGGGAACCAAGTGCGCGCTGGTCCTGCGGGCCAAGAAGAACGGCGTGACGCTGTTCGAGGAGAACGATGAGCTCTTCACGCTTCAATAGTCGCGGGGTGTGGTTTCGGATCGCCGTCGGGATGGCGCTGGCCACGGCGTCGGCCGGCTGTAGCAGCAGCGGCGCCAAGGCAGGGTCGGGCTCGGGCGGCGGCACCGCCACCGGGGGCACGGTCGCGGCGGGCGGGCACGTCGGCAGCGGCGGCTCCGCGGCGGGCGGCACGGTCGGCGGCTCCGTCACGACGCTGAGCGGAAGCCGGTCTCTCGGTTCGCTGTCGTCCGCCGAGGCGACGCAGCTGTGCAACGACACGTACGCCTACTACGGGCGAGCCATCACGCAGGCGACGCTGTGCAAGGAGGCGGGGCTGGCCTTCGGGGTCTCCAGCAGCGCGCCCAACGACGCTCAGCTGCAGCAAAACTGCCAGACCCAGGAGACGGCCTGCCTGGCCGCGGGCCCGGCGGTTCCCAGCTGCAGCACCATCCCGGCGTCGTGCGCGGCGACGGTGGCGCAGTACGCGACCTGCATCTCCGATCAGGTGGCCGCCTTCAATTCGGGCGTGGCGGGGCTGGCCAGCTGCGCGGCCGTCAAGACCAGCGACCTTCCGACGGTCTGGAATCTCGTGGCGGGCGATCCGCCGGCGAGCTGCGCGGCGGTGGCTTCGTGCGAGGGGTACGACGTGCCGACACCTCACGCCGGCATGAGCTCGAACGGCAGCGGCGGTAG